>NZ_JBBOOE010000001.1:4431700-4763934 GCF_038002965.1 Robertmurraya sp. FSL R5-0851
CTGTCCGTCACCCCTAAAATAAATGTTTACATTCAAAACTTAGTATCCATAAGGCTTTCAACCTTCTCGTAAACAAGTAAACATAAAAATAGTTAATCTATACATATATGGCTATTAGGGTGTATAGGTTATATATGTAATTCTCTATTTCTTCTTATATAGATATAGTTGTTTATCATGTTTACAAAGTATATAGATAGAGGATATAAGGAGTTTGTTGTAAACATTAAAATGATTTCAAAGTTTACCTGTTTACAAATCCTCTCTTCTAAATCCTCTTTGTGTTCCATAATTATTATCAAAACGAATAGAGCTTACTCTTTTCCAGCCTGGTGTATGCTGAATAATCATATTAATTTCTTTGGCATCATATCTGGTCATAATGGATATATCTTTTTGAAATAGCTCTTCCCACACCATTTGAGCACACACCTTATTTAACTTCATTGTTTTTTCTGGTTGACTTTCACCCTGATCCATATGCAAATAGGTTCTCCTAGTACCAATATCTAGTTCATACCAATTCAACGGAACCGCAGTTTCTAAATACTTTCTAATGCTTTCCGCAATCGGATTTTCCTGAGTATGAGCAGCCTGAAGTTCATAAGCCTTTTCTTCAATATCCTTACTTAAAGAAAGGCTCTCTCCCTTTTCATACAGCACCTTTGCCTCCGCCCAAATCTGGTCAACTTCCTCTTCCGTCAAATCACCCCACATGTTTTTCCTTCCGCCACCATTAACCGTTATGGGTAAAAAGCGGCGGTTCCCGGTAGGATCGTTTAAAAAATCATAATCATTGGTCGTTCCGAAAAACACGCACTGCCGCTTAAACGTTTCATTGTGTCTGCCATAAGCGACTCGAAAGGTGTCCTCGGATTTAGAAATAAAATGCTTTACCGCTTCCGTATCTGCTTTCTTCGTTGCCGTCAGCTCGGCCATTTCTAAAATCCATGCACCCTGAAGCTGTTCATAGGCTTCTTTGCCCTTCACAGTAATCAAGGAATCCGAGTGCCATTCTTTTCCTATTAGCTTAATAATGTAACTTTTCCCCACACCTTGAGGGCCAACAAGTACCACACAGTAATCAAACTTGGCACCAGGTCTATAAATCCTTGTCACTGCTGCAAGCATAATTTTTCGAGTAAATGTTCGGACGCACTCATTATCATCAGCACCAAGATAATCTACCAATAAGGTTTCAATCCGCTCCTGGCCATCCCAAACAAGACCGTTTAAATAATTTTTAATTGGGTGAAAGGCATACTTCACCGCCACTTCACTCCAAGCGTCAGCAATAACCCCCGCTCCTTTAATGCCGTAAATAGAGTAAAGGTAATTTCGTAAACTGGCATCATCGCTATCGGACCAATATTCACCCCGTTCGACACCCCGCCAAGGCAAATCATCTTTTATGACCACCCGGTGGACAAAGTCATTCAATGAGATTCGGTCTTTTAAAGCTGGGTCATTTTCAAGAATGAGGATGACATTCGGTGCACTGGAGACGATGTTCCCTTTTTGATCCCTAGTTAACTCCGTTAGCCATTCCATGTCTTCATCTTCAAAATCATCAGCAGCAAAGCTTAACTGTTCTTTACCGAGTGTCAGTTTGACCTGCTTGTCCTTTAAAGCTTCCTCTAACATGGCTTTATAGGAAGGCAAGCGATTAATAGGAGTTCCTTCTTTCACCGTTTCATCAAGCTCACCAAATAAATGCATTCGAACTAAATCAAATGCGTTACAAAGCCTTCCACCAATAGGGTCAGTAGAATGGTGAGAGTAGGCAAAGTCACCATTTTCGTATATCACCAACCCACCCGCTGTAGAACCAGCTGAATAAGTGTAACGGTTTGGATCTTCGCAGGGGATATAAATATCATTTAAGTATTTCTCAATCACATCTATGACAGAGTACGTTCGGCAAAAGGCACCGACGACACCTTCTTTAGCTTTCGGATCACCTTGCTTATCAGCGAGCTTCTTTCTCTCATGAACCGTTCTAGAACTTTCCGGCCAATAGGAAGAATCTCTCCAATCTAGATATCTCGCCAACACATCATCTGGATCAATCCAAGGCTCATCCAGTACTTTAAAAACAAACTCTCCATCAGATGATGTTGATGGCCAATACATCAGCCGGTGCACTTGATAGGTGGTATCATCAAAAAAGTCAATTCCTAAGTCAGCGGCAATCCTTCTTGCAATCGGTACATATTCATCGGCGGTAACTGGCCTTGATAAAGGAATGACCAACCTTAACCTTGGATTCTTCAGATGGTGTTTATGAGTAGAGTACATAGCGCACCCGTAGCCAAACATGGTCTCAACAGATGCCCATAAGTCCCCTTTCACAAAGTCAGCATCGAGGGAAACAATCTGCCGCCAAACCACACTGTCCTGTTTTCTTCGGCCACCTTTTAAGGTGCCACCGACAAATCCACCAACGTCTTTAATCTCATCTTGCTTTGATTTGGAAAGCTTTTTATATTCCTCATACGTTTCATGGGTTCGAATCGTGCTACTTAGCTTCTGAACCACCTCAGACCAAAGCATCTCCCGATTTTTCCAGTTCAGTTCTTTTCGATTTCTTCCGGTTGCAATTGTAAGATTTGCATCGTGTTTTAAACTATTGCCTCTTCTTTCACTGAGCTCTTTCACATCTACCAGCCCTCCTTCGTAACACAGTACCTAGTCCTTTTTTGGCTCCTTCCAAATCACCGGAAAGAGCCTGGCCTTTCAATGTTTTCATCGTTTGTTTGGGTAACACACCCTTGCACATTTTTAAATCCATTAAGAATCTTACTGTGTCCTTATCTGCCATACACTACACTTCCCTGCTAGGCAGTTTTGGTGGAACGTTCGATTAGTGGCACTAACCCTTTTTCTCTCTTTAGCAACTCATAAAGAAACAACCGTCCCTTTTGCGTCCAATAGGTGTGCATTACATTTCTTTCGGCATCGATGGCATGAGTTTTTGATTGCGTGTAGCCCATCTCCGCATATTTTTGATAAAGCAGCCATGTTTTTCCCATTTTGAATTGAACGCCTAACTCATGAAGAAGGGCATTCAGTTTTCTTGCAGATAGACCGTAATCTTTTGCAATAATGCTTATAGGTACAATCGATTTATTCTGAAGAACCAAATCATAATACGACGCTTTCGGCTGCAACTCACCGATAATTTGTTTCTGTTGAGCATTGGCAAGTTTTAGCTTTTTTGCTTCTTCTTTAGCTTCCTTATATTCCGTAAAAAGTTTAATGCCGAGATCTGGATTTTTAAGAATATCATCAAGTAATGATTCGGAAGCGTACATTCCGTGTTTTCGGATATCTGGTAGCACGTCATCGAACACCCAACGTTCAAACTGCTCCGCCGCCGGAAGTTGCGATTTCACAATCAAACGATAGAGATCACCTTCAGGGATAAAATTCTTCTGAATAACCTTTTTTTCGTTCTGCGGATGAGGTAGGTCGTGTTTCACTACCCACCGACAATGGCGTTTGATAGCATCTTTCGTATTGGAATAGCCAAGCATCTTTGCACAATCCGTTGCAGGGAAATATACCTTACCATCCAACTCCATTACCTGTAACTGTCCAAAAACCTCATTTGAAACTACTTGTAATCTATTCATTATCAATTTCCTCCTGTTCAATTTAATCTTTTCTGTGAAAATAAATATGGGTTTAAACAAGATCAGTTGTGTTAATGATATTATTAATGCAATTTTTGCAATAGGAAAGCAGAGGTACCTAAATTTATGGTATCTCGAATATCTTTTTTAACTTTTGTCTATACTGCTAATTTATGTTGACTCATGGTAGGGTTCTTTGTTCTTTAGCATGTGATAGATGATTGTAAGCATTCGATGTCCAATGGCAACGAGTGCTTTTTTCTTTCCTCTTCTTGCAGCTAGTGACCAATATTTAGCGGATAACCTGGTGTTTTTACTTCGTGATGCTGCCCACGCAGCTTCGCAAAGTGCTGACTTAATATGAGGGTTTCCTTTCACCGTCCGTGTGCTTTTTCTTTTCCCTGCACTTTCATGATTTCCTGGTGATAGTCCTGCCCAGGAAGCAATATGTTTGGAAGTAGGAAATTGTTCCATATTTACTCCGATTTCTGCAATTATTGTAGCTGCTGTATCTTTTTTAATACCTGTCATCGTGACAATGATATCCACTTCTTCTTTGTAGTCTTTTAAGATTTCATCTATCCTTTTTTCAATATCTGATATTAACTCTTCTAGATAGACAATGTGCATCCAAGATTGTTTGATAAGAAATAATTGGTGGTCATTTATCGTACCAAACAAGGAGTCCGTAATTGACTGTTTTTTATGAGCCATTCGACCATGAATTCTTTGTTCAACGTCTTTTTGATCTAAGTAACCATTAGACATTAGTTGTTCTAAAAGTTTCCTGCCGGAAACTCCAAATACATCTGAAATTACTGTACTTAATTTGATATTTGAAGTCTCAAGTACCTTTTGGATTCGATTCTTTTCAGATGTCATATGACCAATCCATTTCTTGCGGAGACGAGTTAGATCCCTTAGATTTCTTATGTCCTCTGGAGGAACAAAGCTCTTCTCTATTAATCCATGTCTTAATAATTTGGCAATCCATTCTGCATCTGACACATCTGTCTTTCTACCGGGAACGTTTTTGATTCTTTGTGCGTTTGCCAAGGTAATATCAAAAAAATCTTCTAAGATGTTATAAACAGGTTTCCAGTAAACGCCAGTGCTTTCCATCGCAATATGAGTTACCTGTTTTTCTTCTAACCACTTTAGAAGCCGAAACAAGTCTTTAGTCATAGTAGGAAATGTTTCAGTTTCTTTTACCAGGTCTGCCTCTGATTCACCCATTAGGACACAGGCTACAATAGTCTCTGAGTGAACATCCAAGCCAGCACACCGTTTGTACAATGTTTCCATTTGTTCAACCTTCCAGAATTATATTCCACAAACAGTGGAATGAATTTGAAATTAAGCATTTTTCTGTTCGTAGTCATCTCTCATAGGAGAGAGCTAACAATGGGTTGTGCACCAAATTCATTCCAACAGTTTTTTGTACAGGGTAAGACCACCAATAAGAGCCACGTCATATACTCACTGTTTGTGGTATCTACATTATGGAGTGGGGAACCAATTTTCATTCCTGGGTTAAGAGCGAAAGATCATGATTGTTTTTTGTAATAATCCGTTTCAAAGCTATCCGCTCCCAATGGCAGCCCAGGTGCCCAATCAATCGATTGACCCATTATGTTTTCTACTTCTTCCATTGACCCAGTTCCAACGGGAACATTAAGAATGACTTCATCATGGACATGAAAATTAATATGGTATCCCGCTTCATCCAATCGAAGCATCGATACAGCTAGACAATCTCTAGCAATGGCTTGAATAATATTCTCCGTAAGCTTTCCACCGTAAGTGGGAATCCTGCCCCACTGCTTGGAGCCTTGTTCCGTTCCTTCATACGTAAGCTGTTCTTTGCCAAAACGCTCGTCCACGCCGATTCTGGGCCTTACGTATGCAAGGGAACGACCTGATGGCAGCGTGATAAATAAAATCCCTTTTGCATAGTGAAAAGTAAGACCATAATGCATTTTCACTACTACTTTTTCTTTCACAGCCTTGATTGCTGCAGCTTCTATGCTCCACCAAAGCTTCACAATATTCGGATTCGCTTCCCTCCAGGCAGAAACCAACTCTGGCAGTTCACTTTCCGATAGCCCCATCTCCAAGGCTCCCATTTGCATCAACGCTCCTTTAGAACCGCCGTAGCCTAGAGCAAGTTCCGCAATCTTCCCCTTCTGTCTGAGTGGACTTCCTTTATCGATGGTTTCAATAGGTACCTTGAACATTTGAGCAGCTGAAGCCTCATATATTTTTCCATGCGTTTGGAACACATCCATCCTCCAACGCTCTCCTGCAAGCCAAGCAATCACTCTTGCTTCAATTGCTGAAAAGTCAGCTACAATAAAACGGTTGCCCTTTGATGGAATAAACGCTGTTCGGATTAATTGCGATAATACGTCCGACAAACTATCAAAAAGAATATTTATCGTTTCGTAATCCCCGGATTTCAAAAGACTTCTAGCAATGTGTAAATCGCCCATACTGTTCCTCGGGAGATTGTGAATTTGTACAAGTCTCCCAGCCCAACGGCCTGTCCTACTCGCACCATAAAATTGCAACAATCCCCTAATTTTTTGGTCAAGGCAGACGGAACGCTCCATGGCTTCATATTTTTTCACCGATGTTTTGGACATTGCTTGTCTCAGTTCCAGCAGCCGCTTTACTTTTGGGTTTTCCACTTCACTCATTAGTGCTTCCACATTTTTCTTTGCAAGGCTATCTACTTCTATTCCTTGCTTCACTAACCAACCTTTTAATTGCACTGGACTATTTGGATTCTCTAGCCCTGTTAAAAGGATAGCCTCATCGAATAGCTCATCCTGAAACGCCCTATCTGCCTGAATAGCATTTATGACTAGGCTTTTATCGATTAGAACCCCTTCATCATTGATTTTCTGGTCTAGCTCCCAAAGCTTCTGTTCGACTTTTGAAATAGGGAAAGCCTCTAGTTTCTTTCGGATTTGTCTTTCAACCTCAACGTCCTGTTTACAGTAAAGTTTAAAGGTGTTCCACCTATCAGGATCATGTTCTGGTAGATTCCGAGTTCTCCCCTCATTCACTTTGGTAGGTTTACATGGAACCGAAAAATAGCGAATTAAGGATTTCCCTTCCTTCAGCTTCTGTTCCTTCAGCCTGAGGCACTTGGCCACCCCATCGAGATATCCAGGCAAACCAAGCGTTAAAGCATGAACAGATGAACACCGCCATTGGTCAGGTGGCATTGGTTTGTTAAAGTGCTTGGCTAAACACGTTCGTTCAAAATTTGCATTGTAAGCTGTTTTTAACACTTTTGGATCCGTCATCGCTCTTTCAATGGCATCCGGTATCTTCTCACCAGATGCTAAGTCAACAATTTGTACCTCTTCATCATCAATCGCATAGGCCAAAAGGAGAATTTCAAAATCAGCTGATTCACTGTAAGCGTAGACCCCGCATTTCACGAGGTCCGCCTTACTGTAGGTTTCAATATCGATTGCTAGCAGTTTCATAGATATCAACCTAAAATATCTTCATCATCGTCACTGTCATCAGCAAAATCTGCTTCTGCACTGCTTCGGCCACCAAGTGGATCTCCATCAGTAGTCTTCATAATGTTTTGAAGCCCTGCCGCAATTCCTTTATTTCCATTTACGTTGTAAGCGTAGAAAGTCAAACTGACTCTTCCATAACACCCTGAGTAAAACTCGCTTTGATCCATGATTGGATTTAAGTCTGCATCCACGATGCCTGGCTTAATCTTGCTATTTGCATTAATGAAGAATGAATCTGCATAAGCCTCATCATCCTCACGGTCTACATCACCATCGCGCAATGGGCTCTTCAAGTTCGAAGGTGCCTTACCACCGAATTTGTCCTTATTTTCTTGAGTCGCTTTTTGAATCGCATCTTTTACCTTCTTAATTGTTGCCTTATGTGATTTTGGAATAATGATACTCACTGAATATTTCAGATCGCTTCCATTAACACTCACTGCTTGATGCACATTCGCATAGCTGAATCGTACCGGTTCTTCTTTTGTCCCAATCGTAATTTTTACCATGTTTTAGTTCCTCCTCATTATTGAAAATCTGCTTCTGGTGAAGCTTTTATTTCTGGTCGCTTGTCCTCTTCAGGGACGAGCTTTATCTTGCCCGGTGCTTTTGTAACGAGAGAGCCAAGCAACTCTTCAAACTCTTTTTTACCAAGTTCTTTCTCAAGTGCGGTGATTGTATTTAGTGTGTTCTTGTAAATGACATTATTGTCATATCCCGCAGCAGTGAGTGTGGCGATTACCGCTTCTTCATCGCTATATTTGCGACTCCCTCTTCCCTCTACGAGTTTCATTCCTGGCCACTGCTTGTTTTCATTCACTGACATTGATAAGGCGAATTCTTGAACGGTTTTCGCCCAACTGATCAATTCATCAAGAGAAGTTAAAACCTCGACCACTTCTTCATCTGTCAGTAGTGGCGGCTTTTGGAAATCCAAGCATGCTAGTTTCATATTTTCTTCTGCCCTAGCCCTACAGGTTGCTTTTGCCTTACACCACCTGCAATGCGGTCCAACTACAAATGTCCCCTCGCCAGCAAATGCTAGTTCCGCCTTTTGCTTGACTTCACTTTCCGCCCATTCCAACAAGTCATCTATCTGTATTTCATCAGTGGAAATGTTATCTAATCTTGGTTGTATAATCGTCACCAATACAGTCTGGATGTCATACAACATTCCAAACCCATGAATGGCACCTAATGCATACAGCCTCATTTGTGCGTTGTTTTCGGCGGAAACCTTAACTCCCTTACCCCCTTTTAAGTCAACAACCTCCAAAATTCCGTCTGAAATAATCACCACGTCGCCCGTTCCAAATCCTTCTGGAACCCAAGGGCTAAAGTCCAAGCGTTCCTCAATAAGGATGAGCGGGTCTTTGTTTCTTGCCCTAGCTTCATTTATTTTTTCGATGACAATATCTATGTAGCTTTGGACAGCTTGTTCAGTTTCACCGTTGTAGAATTCACTTTGTTTCATCTGATTCAGCTTTTTGTTCAACTGAGTTTTTGTCATCTGTTTCAAGAAATAAGCCAAACGAATTTCTGATAGCTCATGCATGAAGGTGCCCTCTCTAGCAAAAACACTCGTTTCCTCTTCGAATTGTTCACCCAGTCGGATACTTGGTGTACATTTTAAATACATGTCTGCCTTAGAGGCGCTTAATACGGCATGTGTTCTTTGTGAATGATTCATGGAATAGAAGAATCCCCCTTCCCTCTTTGATTGGTTGCTTTCTTCTTTATCAAAGCTTGTCTGCTTTATCTAACAGTTCAGGATACTTCTCAGCTGGGATATCACTTAATTTTTTTGCTCCAAATCCCGTAATAAGCTCTTTCACTTGAACCTGTTTTCCGTCTTGGGCTAGAGCTGAAAGTTTAGCTCTGACATCCTCAAAAACTGGTAGTTTAGCTTTTGGAGGTTTAGTAGGTTCCTTCTCTTTATTTGGTTGTTTTTTTTCCATTGTTGCTGCAATCTCAGTTTGACTTCCAAATGAAAGTGCCAGGGTTTCAATACTTCCTGCAACATTTCGTAAGTCATTTACGATATCAAGCATTAGCTTGGTTTTACTCATTTTTCTGTTCTCCTTCCTTCATTTCGCTCATCACTTAAAAACCGGCAGACTGTCGAATATGACTTGTCCATCTTCTTTGCAAATGTATTCTGTAACCAGTCTTTCTCTCGAATGAGCTACTCCACGTAAGTTACCTTGGCTCCATAAATCTCTATACCTTATAAACACACTTTTTGAATATTAGTTGTTTTTCGGTTCCATTTGTGGAAAAATAAAAAGCTGTTCCAACGGTTCTTCGGGAAATGCTTTAATTAATCCAGCTATCGTCTTCTTGCCACCCACCCGATTTCCATTAAGGAATCGATTGGCTTCTGTTCTAGAGACCCCCATTCGCCTTGCCAGCTCACCACCAGACCAATCATTCTCTCTTACCAAATCTAGCACTCTATCACGGTTTGGTACCAATTGTTTCACCTCTCTCTCGGAAATAACCTATAAGTTCCACATTTGTATAATAGCACCCTTCGATTGCACATACAACGAAAAGCACAGTATTTTTGAAATTGTTGCGTTTAGGTTACACATGTTATATACTATAGTCAATAAAACTTTACTAAATCAATTAATAACGAAGGAGGCCTCTATGCATGAAATCCCTAGGTGGATTTATAAAAGAACGACGAGAGGCGAAAAACTGGTCAAAAAGGCGATTGGCAACGGAAGCAGATATCAGTCATACAGAAGTACATCGTATTGAAAATGGAGAAAGAAAGAACCCATCAGTTCCAGTCCTCAATGCATTGGCAACAGCACTTGACGTACCTAATGAAGAGCTTTTAAAAATTGCTGGATATATAACAGAGGAAAACGGTGATATACCTATCATTGAACGGGTATTTCCTACATTAAAAACAGAGAAGCAGCAACAGACCGTCCAAAAAATTGTGGATGGATTAGCGCGGAATTCAGATTTGGAGGAAGAGGACTACGACGACCTAGTCGATCAGATGGAGATGTTTTTAGCCTATGCAAAGAACAAGAAAAATTCCCGATAAACCTCGTTTTTCGGATGCTACGATGAAAGGGTACCAACTTTTAAATGCATTGGATATCCGTAAATTACCTGTCGATCCTTTTGAAATTATTGAGCAATGCCCCAATTGGTATGTGCAGAGTTGGTCGGAGTTACGAAGAGCAACTGGCCATAAAGATCCATATAACCTAAAACAAAAAGGGATTGAAGCTAGAACACAGATTCTCAGGGGTAGCAATGAGTATTTAATTGTTTATGATGACACCTATTCCGAGTCACGAATACGTTGGACTATTGCTCACGAAATTGGTCATATTGTTCTTGGTCACTTAAGTGATTTTGAGGAAACCGCATTAAATCGTGGCGGATTGACTAAAAAGCAGTACGGTATATTAGAAGTTGAAGCACACTGGTTTGCTGAGGCGATATTGGCTCCTAATGCATTGTTACATTTGTTTAGCATTAAGGAAGCACAGGAGATTGCTTTTCTTTGCGACATCTCTAAAAACGCTTCGGAGAAATGTGAAAAGCATTTAAACAAATTCCCTTGGAATAACCAGCCTGAAGAACGTGAATTACTAAGGAATTTTTATCCTTTCTTTTACAGAGATCAACACAAACAAGCAATTAAAGATGGAATCGATAAGTTCTATGGGAGCAGCCTGTATCCGGACTTTTCAAAGATATGCAGAATATGTCGTAACTGCAGTGCATACTGTTAATGGCGTTTTATTATGTCCCGAAATTGACGTTACTAATTGTCCCAACACTGACGGATTCACTGTCCAAAATGAAGGGGAAGCACCTTTATGCTTCCCCTAGAATCTTACAAATCAACGTGATACGTTTCATTATTCTTAAGGTAGAACCTAATCTCATTTCTGCCAGTAATGATGTACCAGTCTCTACCCAGTTCCAAACGGCAAGATAGAATCTTTCCATTTCCTAGATGGAGATCAAACCATTCACCGCAACGCATTTTATAACCTGTATTATCTCCCCAAAACACAACCCAACAATCCAACTCAGCGTTGTAGTTCATTTCTTTCCAGCGGCTTTTCATGAAAGTTCCCCCTGGATAACTTGCTTAATCATATGATCATCAATGATTCTTCGACCATTTTGTGAGCCATATAAAAGACTATGTGTACAAAGTTTATTAATGAGCCTTGCGGCACCACCAGAGAACTGATGAATTTCATCAAGCGCCCCATCAGAAAAGATAGGTTGATCAACTCCGGCATAACGAAGATGCCTAGATACATATTCTTCAACTTGAGCACGATCGAGATGGCCTAGCTGGAATTGGATATCGATTCTTTGGCGTATGGCTGCATATGATTGCAGTCGAAGTCGATCCCATAGCTCGCTTTGACCGACGAGAATAAGCGCCATCGGACTTTGCGAATCCATTTTGAAGTTTAATAGAAAACGAACTTCTTCAAGCATTTCCCGGTCCAGAAGGTGAGCTTCATCCACTACTACAACTGGCTGGAGTCCTCGTATACCTTTCATCAATTCTATCTCTCGGTGAAGCTGCCGTTTCGCATCTCCTCGATAAAACTTCGCTTCAGAGCCTAGTTGTTCCAATAGCCCTTTATAAAAATGGCGCGGGGTTAATTTTGAATCTGATAGATAAAGGACATGAAATTTTCCTTTATCTAATCTATTCACAAACTTACGGATTGTCGTAGTCTTTCCTGTACCACTATCTCCACTTAGGACCGCAAAAAGCTGTCTATCGGCTGCATATTTTAGCCTTCCAAGGATTTCTTGCATCATGGAAGAATCATAAAGTTGGTCTGTTGGTAGATCTCTGGTAAAAGGTGTATTGTCCATTTCATAAAAGGTTTCAAACACGAGAATCATCCTCCTTCCAGACAGCACGGAAGGTTACGGCAGGTTTTTGTTCGATTTGACGTTCCTGATTCTTTCGTTCAGCTGCCTTTAATAGTCTTGAAGAGTCAACACTCTGCACCTTCAGGTGCTCAGGTAATTCAGGCCGTTTTCCAGCTCTTTCCCCAATGACAAGCTTTCTAGCTTTCCAAGGAGTATAACCCTCGAACTCAATGGTAAGTTCCTCGATATTCGCAGGATCATAGACAACATCAACCTGTCGTCCAATAAATGTTAAACCCACCTCATATTTGTGATCCATGAAACTGATGCATCCTGACTTATCAACTTTTCTTGTTTCGCAATGAAGAAAGGCATTGCTTAAAGTATCAGGATCGATAAAGCGAATTGCTTTCCTGTCCGAACGAAAAGCTGTTTCCGGACTAATTTTCTCCCCAAGTGCAGAGTGAGGCTTATTCTGATAACACTCTGTCAACCACACCTGAAAAAGTTCATTCAGTCGATCTAGAGTATTGGGCTTTTCGATGACAGCTTCACTAATAAATGAATCTATAACTCTATTAAATCTTTCAATTTTTCCTTTTGATTCGGCAGAATAAGGCCTTGTGTAAGTAAGACGAGTGCCAATTTTGGAACATGTGCGTGACATCCACTTGGTTCTATATTGCTTTCCATTATCAAAATACACTGCTTCCGGAACACCATATTTTTGGATTGCTTGTCGGAATGCATCTTCAATGATTCTTGAATCTAGAGTAGGATAAAAGGCTGCATGAACCACTAACCTTGTGGCATCGTCGATAAAAGCGACAAGATATACTTGTTTCTTGATTCCATTTGGACCAATAGGTAAATATGGGCCATATTTGATATCTGATTGCCAAAGTTGGTTCCGATGCCGTTTCTGAAATCGTCGGGCGGCAACTCCAGTTTGAGAATATAGGCGCATATGTCGCGAACTATATCCTTTTTCAGTCAGCTTTTCCTGCAGTGTGGATCTTTTAATTTGTCCTGGTTCAGCTAATTCTTCCCATTCAAGAATCTGGATAATCTGTGCCACACTACGGCTTGGCACTTCTTTTCGAAGAAGAATAGCCTGTTCCAATATATGAGGAGGGATAGCTTCTGACTTTTGAGAACCTTTTCTTCCTTGTGGCTTCAATCCCCCAAATCCATCCTCACGAAATTGAGCTAAATATCGCCTAATAGTTCTTTCTGAAAGGCCATTGGCTTTCGCAATCTGTTCTTTTAACTCTTTTAATTTTCCAGCATCAAGTCCTTCTGCCAATAAAGGGGATATCAGCTGAAAACGCTGCACTGCCAATTCTTCTGATTTCTTATGATTCCTCATGATACACTCTCCTCTCTGTGTCTATCATGAGTGTAAATCAGGGGTTATTGGACAATGAATGCAGAACGGGTATGTATCCAAAAATTAATATTTACAATGGGCCGGACAATTCTTGTCAGCCATCCATTGGCATCTCCTGCCAAGCGCCCTATCCTTTGAAGTGCAGTCCCTGAACTTTCGGACGAGAAATCCAGAGGGATGTTTCCTTGATTGGTTCTGATCATGATGGATGTTAAACACCCCAACCAATAATCCACAAATTCATGAATCCAGCCATGCCATCTCGAAAGAGTAGAATCATCGGCTGGAACAGTATGGTCGGATGGATTCGAGAGAACGCTTTCAATACATTCAGCTTCATAGCGCTTATAAGGGATTAATATATCCGGCAGTTCATGATGTATCGTACAGCAACAAGTGCACCTTAGTCTTCGGATGTTATAGGTCTTACTCTGCCCTGAATGATCAATAGATTTACGATTCTTAGATCCTATTACCAACATGTCTTTCCCACAACATGGAGAAGGAATCCTCCCCGCACCTCTAACGAAAAACTCCAGTTAGATTGTTTTCAATCAGCTTATAATCTGATACAATAACCATATACTTTTTGGTGGGACGTCTCCCGTATAACTGTTGGCGCAGTTATACATTATGGGAGTCGTCTTTTCCTTTCTCCGGAATATATTCATGGACATTATACTCGACCACTTCCGGACAGGCAATACCGTCAACTTTCGGTAATTTAAGAGTGTCAAAAACAGCATACATTGATGACCCTTCCCAGGCGAACTGTCATATTTGCGGGAAGGAACTCCCGAAAATCGAAACTCCATTTGTGCACCTGCCAAGGCCTGGCATCTTCTATATCTATTCCGACTTTCAAGAAGGCCTATTCTATCCATCGTATGATGTAGATGAGAACAAGCGATTACTGTTTTGTCCGGTGTGTAAGAACCATGAGTTCAGTCCAGACGCAAAGCATTGCAAAATCTGTGGGACACCACTCATTAACCAGTGCCCTTCAGAACAAACCAATCTTAGCGGAGAATTCCGCTACTGTCCTTCTTGTGGCGATCAGACCGTATTTGAAAGTAGAGGGCTCTATGAATACCTAAAAGAAATAGAGATTCCCGATTTACTAGATTACGAGAATGGTAAATATGAAGATTATATCGAGTACGAACATTGGGATTATATCATTGCTTCCGTATATGTTTGGGAACAAAACCAAGAGGCCTATTCATCCCTTTCCGGTACGAAAGCCATCCGGGATGATGACTCGCTTATCGTTTTTACAGCCGATTCAGCGCAGAAGCAGGAGATAGAAAAGCACGAAGATTTACTGAAAACTTGCATAAAGGAATATGGCTTTGCAGAAATCAATCAATTGGAGGTTTTAATACTATGATCTACGATGATGGAGTACAAGTTGATAAAAATATGCGTGTGGTAGAGTGCCCTCGTTGTGAAAATGAAGTGTTCAGTACAAACGCCGGCCACTGCAAGATTTGTGGAATATCTTTGTATAATGTTTGTGAAGGTGAACCCGAGTTTGACTCTAACGGATACCAAATCGATACAATCTATCATCAGAACCCCGGTGACGCTCGCTTTTGTGAATCCTGCGGCCGCCCTACTACCTTTAATAAAACAGGAATTCTCAAGCCGTGGGATGTTGTAAAAGAACAGGCATCTAGTCATCAGCAGTTTAATTCAAATGTCATTCCTATCGATCCGTTTGCTAACCAGCAGTACCAAACGTCACCTCCGTTACCTGTGAGTGATGATGACTTGCCATTCTGACAAAATTAAAATTACAATTCTCTATAATGTAAACTTCAAATTAGCCCGCCAAGCCCCTCTAGGCCCAGCGGGTGAATACCAAAAACTCTTACTAATATTTCCTATTCCTTATAATTCTTCTCGAATCGCCAAGCATCGCGGCACATTGCAATAATATCGCGTTTAGCGGTCCAGCCTAGTTCCCTCTTTGCTTTTGAAGCATCGGCATAGCATGAAGCGATATCCCCAGGTCTTCGATCCACGATTTCATAAGGGACTTCAATATCATTAGCTTCTTCAAAAGCTTTCACTAACTCTAGTACACTAGTACCTTTTCCGGTTCCCAAGTTATAAACATGAACACCTTCAGTTAGATTTTCTAATGCAGCAACATGACCCTCAGCAAGATCCACTACATGAATATAATCACGAACTCCTGTGCCATCTACCGTAGGGTAATCATTTCCAAACACACGTAATTTCGCAAGTTTACCTTTTGCTACTTGAGTTACATATGGCATAAGATTATTAGGAATTCCGTTTGGTGCCTCACCTATTTGTCCGCTCTCATGGGCACCTACTGGATTGAAGTATCGTAGAATTGAAACTGAAAAAGAAGGATTTGCATTTGCTATATCAGTAAGAATTCGCTCACTCATGGCTTTTGTTTCACCATATGGATTTGTAGTTGGTAGTAGATCCACAGTCTCTACGAAAGGTACTTTATTATCTCCATACACGGTTGCTGATGAACTAAATACAAAACGATTTACACCATATTTCTTACAAGCTTTTGTAAGAACCATAGTGCTCACGATGTTATTGTAATAATATTCTAGTGGCTTTTCTACTGATTCGCCTACCGCTTTAAGACCAGCAAAATGAATAACTCCATCAATCTTATAATTTCTGAAAATAATATCAACAGCTTCTGCATCTGTTACATCAATCTCGTAAAAATTAACTTCTTTATCAACTATATCCATGATTTTCATAACAGTTTCACTCTTACTGTTAGAAAGATTATCAGCAATAATGACTGAATGGCCTGCTTCTAGTAGTGCAATACAAGTATGTGAACCTATATATCCGGCACCACCTGTTACCAGTATGTTCATTTTATAATTCTCCTTCTTTTATGGATTTGAAAGAAACGTATAAGAAAACACTATCTTTTACCCAACATTTTATTATTATATTAATTGGTACAATAATAAGTGTAATGCCACTGAATAAATATCTAATTGATTGCATATTTATCTCTTCGTATTAAAGAAGCCCCTCGATACTATAAGTGTGATGTCTTATTTTTTAACCTTAACCATACTTTTTTTATCTCAGTTAAAATAAGCCCTTCCTTCGAATATGATTCGAAAATAATAACAATTGTAACATAAATTAAAATACCTATCATTACTTGGATAAAAGTTGTTAGAATTGAACTACCCATTGCCTCTCCAATAAGTCTGAGCATGCTGAACATAACAATTCCTGCTATAAGATAATAAGAAGATTTTTTCGCAATTTTTTTAATATCCATTTGATCTCTTGTAAAGATTATTTGTACTAAAACAACAGCAAATTCTGCACATAGCGTACCTATCGCTGCTCCAATTGCCCCAAAAGGTCTTATGAGAATAAAATTAATAATTAAATTTACTATAGCTCCCATATACACTGAAATATTATATTCTTTCATCTTACCTAACGGGACCAGATATTGTGTTCCGAATACACCACTCCAAGCCATTAAAAAAATAGCTGGACTTAATATTATTAAAACTGAAGCACTTCTGTTAAACTCCTCTCCTAAAAACCATGGAATGAACTCCTTAGCTGTACCAGCTAATCCAAACATAATCGGAATAGCTATTAGTGTTGAAAAATCAAGTGATTTAGTGATATAGCTGTTTGCCTTTTCTAAATCACCTTTAGCAAAAACATTTGCCATTCTAGGAAGCATAACGGTACCTAATGAGGTAACAACAGCCACAGCAATTTTTAATACTTTGTCTGCATAATCATATATTCCAACTTCACTAGTACCTGAAAATATACCTAACATTGTTTTATCTATTGCAAAATAGATTTGTATTGCAATCTGAGGCAAGAAATAAATTAAAGTCGGCTTAGTATGATCAATAACTTCTCTAAATTTAACTCTCACAGGGATAACATACTCTTTTACAGATATC
Source organism: Robertmurraya sp. FSL R5-0851 (assembly GCF_038002965.1). Taxonomy (NCBI): domain Bacteria; kingdom Bacillati; phylum Bacillota; class Bacilli; order Caryophanales; family Bacillaceae; genus Robertmurraya; species Robertmurraya sp. FSL R5-0851. The sequence goes on from NZ_JBBOOE010000001.1 coordinate 4,449,108, forward strand.
CACATGACTAGTTGCCCAAAGAAAGTAGAAAGGCCTAATATAACGGTATATAACATTAAGTCATCCGGTCTTTTTACAAAAATAAAGATAGCAATTAAACTGGCAATTTTAATGATGATATTTCTTGTAACAATTTTTTTGAACTGTTCTAAACCACTAAAAAACCATGAACAATCAATTACACAAGCTAATAAAGCTAAAGTTTGTAATAATGCTATAACTTTATATTCATCAAAAAAGAAAATCACAAAAATAAGATAAGCAATTAGTGAAATGCCTGTAAGTAGCAACTGCAAATAATAGATACTAAAAAAGGTTTTACTTAACTGTATCTTATCATCCCTTACCATTGCTACCATTTTATTACCGTAAATTCCAATCCCTAACATACCAAACAGTATAAAGTATCGAACTATAGAATCTGTATAGGCGAAAGTTCCTACACCTTCAGGTTTAAGTACCCGTGAAACGTATGGAACAGTTATTAATGGTAATATCATTATTAATACTTGAAAAGCCAAATTATATAAATAATTTCTTTTTATATTCAAGAGGTACCACCTTATTGTTTACATCTTTCAAGAAGCTTTATTTTTTACCTTTTACTTAAGAAGGATTTATAAACATTCCGTAACATTAGTATTTACTAAAAGTAAATACCACTTAATAGACAATTATTCCCTCTATGGGTACAGAGAATTAGTTATAGACCATTATTTTTGAAGTAATCTATAAAATAATAATAATAAATAACTTTGTTTAAATTGGATTAATTTATATATACCCTTATCCTTTAGCGAAGCAAGTTCTGTATCTTCTAATACTTCATAAATGTTCGGATTACTTAAAATCCTATCTAAATATTCTTTTCTATCCCTTTTAGAAAGATTGTTAGCCCTACTTAATTGACCTATAGTCGTTCTTATTGATTCGAATACCAAAGACCCTATTATTTTGGAAATAACTCTAGGTTCTTGGTTCCAAGCCAAAAGTAGATTTTCAACAGCTTCTATGCCTTTCTGTTTAATTTCAAAATAATCTTCATAAAATTTAGTACCCAATGTAACTCTAGATCGCTGCATATAGTGAATTAAAGGTTCATCCAAAAATGCAATTTTCTCACAATGAGAAAGTACTGAAGAATTAAAAACAATATCCTCAACTAGTGAGAGACCTCTTGTAAATTTAAAATTATTTTCCTTTAACAAACTCAATTCATACATTTTATTCCAAGCATATCCTAAATTACCGATAAGATTCTTTCCAATTAATATATTCTTATATTCACTTTTTCTAAAAATCCCTGATTCATGTTTATGAACCACAGATTTTATTAAGGTTTCATTATCATCTACATAATCGGCGAAAAACCCCCATATAACAACATTACTATTACTCGACTGTGCTACCTCTATAGACCTTTCAACCATATTCAATTCAACATAATCATCACCATCAATAAATAATAAAAATTTTCCCGTTGCTTTATCGATCCCAACATTCCTTGCATCTGATAACCCACCATTTTCTTTATGAATTACCCTTATTCTAGAATCCATTTTTGCATATTCGTCACATATAATGGGGCAATTATCCGGTGACCCATCATCCACTAATATAATCTCAATATTTTTATATGTCTGATTACGTAGCGAGTCTACACACCTATGAATATATTTTTCAACATTATAAATTGGTACAACAATAGAAACTTTACTTAACATAAGAAAACACCTCGTTTTTACAACCATAAATAACCTTATCTAAAACCCCGTACTATGATTTAACGTATAATATAGTATGCCACCAAATGTTTTTAACTCTTTTTATCTTAATAATTTACAACATATAACGTTTTTTCCGCCTATAGATGAGTAATAAAAGAATCCAAAGGAAAAACACTGGCGCAAAAGCTGCTAGTTGCAAAACTAAGAGTAAGGAAGCAATCAGGACGGTCAAAAGGTAGACTAATTCATGATTACTCCCCTCACCTAAACGACAAATTAAAGATATTATTAACGGACCAATTAACATTCCAATCCAACTAAAATTAGAAATTGTTTCTTCGAGAATACTAGTTGTCATTCCCCAACCTATATATTCAGGAGATAATCCAAAAATAGCAGCAGTCATATAGACAGCATACGGTAAAGGTTTATCAGGCCAAAATTCTCTTGGTACATACATGGTTATATCATATAAAAAACTTTGCCCAGGATACTCTAAAATTTTACCCTCTTCAGGATAAAGAGTTGTATAAATAGCAAATTTAGTTACATCATCCCTACCAAAGTCAACTCTAACATTTTCATATATATCATAGAAGTCAGTAATTCCTTGGCTTTCATATCTGAGATTAGATTGATAAAGGCTAGTGAATAAAGCAAAAATAATAACTGCAAAAGTAATGGCGATATAAAACTTTATACCTCTTAAGTATCCTTTCTGCCATAAAATGTAACCTATTGCAACTGCAATAAGTGCAACAATTGATCTTTTTCCGTTAATCCAGATACAAAGGAATATTATAGGGCTTAATAATATTATATATCTTCGAATTTTATTTTTTCTGAATATAAGCAACCAGATAACAGAAAGAATGCTTATGTTAACTGATAGATCAACTATAACATGATAGTTTTCACTTTCATTTACAAGTAACCCTTTTACAGCAGCCCCGTATTCTAGATAAACCATAGGATTTGGTGAAAAAAGAACAGCTAGTATCGGAGTAAATAAAAGAAAATAAATAATGGGATAAATCCTTTTGAAGAAATTGTTATTTAAATTAAATGACTTCATCTGTTTTTGTTTTCTTTTAATCCTAGTGGTCAATATCCAAATAATAGGAATAATACATAAATATATTGAATATATATATTCTGTCAAAGTATCTCTAGATGCAAGCCTAAATCCTGGAAAAGTATAGTAATTAGGCTTACCTATAAGAAAGTCTAAAAGTAAAGGAAAGGCGAAAAAAATGTAATATACTATGTACACAAATAATATTACATTTTTGTATCCTTTTGATAATCTATTTATAACGAAGAATAAACATAAACTAAGCCATAAAAACGCTATAAAATTTACGAACTCAAGCATAATACTTCTCCCAGCTCCTATTTAAAAATCTGATTCTATTTCACGCATGATAATTTTTTGCGTGAATTTGGAAAATCTTTACTTGAGGTATAATGATGTTACAGGTGAAAATAGCGTAAATATAAAGACATAGCTTACTATTCTCTAAGTTAATAATTATTAAGTAAACTACTTAGTAGAACACGACCTTCGTGTTTTACCTAACAAATGAAAATTGAGTATTCAACCATTAGTTCTATATTGTCTTTACCATTGAAGTTTAATATACCTAGCAAAGATAAGTTGTAAGTAACAAATCTGTGGGAATAACCTTGGAACTTTAAATATTTGCACAGATCATAATGTCATTAATAAGGTACCTTTTTGTAATCCTTCTAAGAATCCTACTACCATTGTTACACTCAAATAACATTAGGATCATTTATACAAAGTCAAACATTGAACTAAATTTCATATCAATTCAGTCACATCAAGTAAAAGCTTGCTTGTTTTAGTTTTCGAAAGTCGAATAAATTTCTAGAATAAAAAGTCATCAATCCAAGGACTACTTGCAACTTAAATAATAATCTTGAAGGTTTTGAGCAACTATTTCTATATCAAACCCAGCATTAATAATACTCTGACCTTCGTCTCTTCTAGAATGTTTTATTCGTTTCTCCATAATTTCCTCAACCCAAGTTGATATGGGTGTTGTTAAATCAATATATTGTATATTATTAGTAATTTTAACCTGTTTAGTAATATTGTTAGATACTATACATGGCAAACCAGATGCCTGTGCTTCAACTAAAGTAACAGGCAATCCTTCGTGTAGTGATGGAAATACAAAAATATCCATAGCTTGAAGTAATTCAGATATATCGGATCGAACACCAGTAAAAATTACTTTCCCAGTTAACCCAAGAGCATCAACTTTTTTTTCTATTTTGGATCTAAGTTCACCATCACCAACTAACATTAATACACTATCACTATTTTTATCATGAAATTCTTTAAAAATATCAATCAGAAAGTCATGATTTTTTTGCGAGAAAAACCTCCCCACATGACCAATAACAAAATTATTTTCAACGCCTAATTCTTTACGCTTTTGGTTTCTAACATTCATATTAAATTTAAACTTATCTGTTTCAATGCCATTATTTATTACCATGAACTCCTTATTCAAAAATAGTTCATTAGGGTACATCCACTTTGCCGCCAAGTCAGAGCATGCAAAAAAATCTGTAGCGTAAGATTTAAGCGATAATTGATTAAACCGATGGATATATTTGTGTAAGCTACTTCCACCTTCTTTTGTATTGTGACTGTGAACAATCCTACGTGAAACTCCATATTTTTTTGCAACTCTTAATGATGAAACATTGGTTAATGAACTTAAATGAGCATGCACTATTTTATACTCTGGATGGTTCCTAAAAAACGAATTTAATAATTTTATATTATTTAACACCCCTTGTTTTCTGCTAGGTACTTGATAAATACGTCCTCCTAAAGAGTAAATTTCATCATCATAGTCACCTGGTGTACTTGTTTCTGAGGTTAAAAAATCGAACTGAACCTTAGTTCGATCAATATTTCGAAAAACATTCATTAAAAATGTTTCAATACCACCTCTATTCATCTTATTTACAACGTGTAATACTCTTATCATTGCATATCCCAACACTTTCTATAAATTCTTCAAAAAAGGAAGTTCTTCTTTTATCAAGATAACTATTTTCATATACTTTAGCTTTTTCAAAACTTCGTAATGCTTCTTTTTTTAGAGTCTGCTTATCTATTTTCTTGAGCAGTTTACAAATTTCGCTGACACTACCGTTATTAAAAGTGAAATCTTCATTAACTAACTCAGGTATACCTCCAACTCGCGACCCAAGCACAGGACAAGCCCTACTCATCGCTTCTACTAATGCCCGTGGCAAACCTTCAGTTTTACTTGGTTGAATATACACATCTAAATTATCTAAATATTGGAATACATCTTCATGGGGAAGTGCTCCTAAAAATTTCACTTGATCAAGTACATCATATTTTTCTGCTATAGACTTTAGGTAACTGTTATCACCGCCTCCAGCAATGTGATACTCGAAGTTATAACCCTTCTTTTTTAACTTTGAAATAGCCTTAATGACATACTCTTGTCCCTTATATTTCACATTAATTGCTCCTAATGTTCCAATTATAATTGGTTGAAGATCTTTTAAGGTATTAACTTTTAGTATGCGATTTTGTAGCACTCTTTCATCCAATTCAGGCAATGTTACGTCTGAAACACCAATAGTTTTTCCATCACACAAATATCTTTGCTGTAGAAATTCATTTGTTACATAGAGAGCATAGGGTGCACTTTTTAATGCTTTTTTCATCGACATATAATTTGAAAATGCTAATATTTTCCCCTTGTAGCTATGATTCCAAAGAGAGTCCCATGCACATCCTACCACCTCTACTAGGAAGGGTTTATTATATTTTTTTGCCAAATTTATGGTCATGACACTAATTTTATTAGGCAACCTCACAATTATATAATCACTTGCTTTTACCTCTTGCTCTATTTTTTTATATAAATTCAAACGTGTCTTTTTATTTAAGTAAGATTTTAATGATGAATGTAAGTCAGGAATTTCAATAAACTTTATCCTATCCTTATCGAGGAGTTCAAAATGATTGTTAGCAAACTCGTATTCATATATTTTAGTATCTTTTCGACATATCATACTCATATTATCAAAAGTATTAAGGTATCTATCCCATATTTTCTGACTCCATCCGGTATAATAATTTCCTTCTTTATCTTCAAAAACCCTTAGAGACTCATACACAAACAGAAGTTTCATTTTGCCTCCTTATAATAGTATTAATTATACTCCATAATCAAAATGGATCTCTCAACTAATAGTTTTGTTGTTTTAGATAAAAATCTTCTAGATTTTTAGTCAATTCTTTAATATCATATCCTGAAGTTTTTATTTGTTTATACATATCCTCTCTATCATAACCAGCGGAATATTTCAGGATCTTATTTGCCCAATACTTTGCTGGTTTTTGCAAGTCTATGAACTCCAATAACTCAGATATTTTAGCTTCATTTGATACTTCACTAGATACAAAACATCTTAATCCAGATGCTTGTGCTTCAATTAAAGTAACTGGTAGCCCTTCAAAGTGAGATGGAAACACAAATATATCAAAAGCTTGTAATAGTCTATATACATCACTTCGGACACCAGTAAAAATTACGTTATCTTTAAGACCCAACTTAATAACTTTTTCTCTTATTTTCTGTTCCAATGGACCGCTACCTACTAATACTAAAACCGCCTTATTATTTTGAACATAGATTTCCTTAAATATATCAATAATAAATTCATGATTTTTGGTATATAAAAACCTACCCACATGTCCAATAACAAACTTTCCCTCTAATTTTAATTCTGTTTGTATCTCTTCACGTACATTTTTATTATATATAAATTTGCTAGTTTCGATTGCATTCTTTAATACCTTATACTTTTTATTTTTAAACATCCATTCTCCAGCAATACCGGAACAGGCTAGGTAATTTGTAGCTAGATTTCCAATAAAAAGTTTATTAATCTCATGTACGATTCTATAAAATTTCCTTCCAGTTTTTGTACTATGGCTATGCATAATCCTACATGGTACTCCTGAATTTTTTGCTATTATTAAAGCGCTCATGTATATTAATGCATTAGCATGTACATGAATAATTTTATACTCCTTATTATTTACAAAAAATTTTTTTGTTTCAATATAGTTCTTTAATGCATGTTTTGGGAAAGGTGGCATTCTATAAATTTTACCACCAAGAGCTTTAATTTCATCTAAATACATATTCTCTTCATAACGGAGTAAAAAATCGAACTGTATCTTTGTTCTATCAATATTTCTATAAATGTTCATTATTAGTGATTCTGCTCCGCCACTCCCCATCCCATGTATTACATGAAGTACACGAATTGTCATCTTATGAATTTCTCCTTTTAATTAGAATAATTTTTTCAAGTGTCACTCCTTATTCATTAATTTATTAATAGTCATCTGAACAACCATTTGTTTATCGAACATCTCAGCAACGTATGCTCTAGCTACTTCACCCATTTTCGTCTTCTCTTGATATGACAATTCTATAAATTTTTTTACTTTTAAATACAAATCATTACTATCTTTTACAGTGAATAAAAATCCACTTTTTTCATTTATAATAGACTCCTTGCAACCATGAATATTACTAGTAATTATTGGTCTCCCCATAGCAGCGCTTTCCAACAAAGTGTTTGCCATCCCCTCATGGTGAGATGGAAGTACAAAGCAATGAGCATTTCTAATAAATGGTTTTACATCCGACTGAAACCCATAAAAATTAATTATCCTTTGTTTCTCTAAATTTTTAATTATATCCTGATAATCTTCTTCTAAAGGACCCACTATATCAAAATACACATTTTTATATTCCCTCTTAATACGTTTTGTCACTTCTATAAGCTCATCTATACCTTTTTCTTTCATTACCCTACCAATAAATAAAAAACGAATTTCTCCATTTTCTTCTGGATATTCACTAAACCTATATTCCTCTAGATTTACTCCTGCTCCATTTAACTTACATGTATTTTCTTCTCTTACAATTTTATTTTCAATAAAGAGTTGTTGATTTTCCTGATTTTCAAAAAATACAACCTTAGCGTTTTTACAAGATATCTTATATAACAAAGTAATTATTTTTTTTAGAAATCCATGATTTTGAAATGCAGTTCCTAAGCCAGTAATATTAACGGCATATGGAATTTTATTAATTGTACTTACAATACCCCCATAAATATTGGGTTTAATAGTGTATGTTACAACCATGTCTGGCTTAACCTTTTTTAATAATTTCAGATAAGATATTAATAGTTTCAAATCTTTTATTGGATTTAGCCCACGCCTATCAACATCGGTATCGACAAATTCACACCCCATATTAATCATTGTATCTACCATTTTCCCATTTGGTAATGAAATATATATATTATGTCCTCTATTTATTAAATCTTGAATTAGTTCCTTTCTAAACTTATATAATCCAAGATCATGATTAGCCAAAATTAATATTTTTGCCATTATCTAACTCTCCTTGCTGGAGTTCCTAAATAAGTTCCAACCTCAGTAATATCCCTAACAACTACAGTACCTGCGCCAATTGTGCAACCATAAGTGATGTTCACATTATTACTTACCACAGTACCAATTCCTAGCCATGTTCCTTGACCGACTGATACCTTACCAGCTAGATGGGCTCCTGGTGATACATGAACAAAATCCCCAATAGTATTATCATGATCTATTGTAGAGCCGGTATTAATAATGCAACTTTTCCCTACTCTAGAACAACAGTTAACTACTGCTCCTGCCATTACAGCTGTCCCATTCCCTATTTTCACTCGACTTCCGATTACCGCATTCGGGTGAATTAATGCGGGAATACTAGCACCAACTGTTTCTAGCATTTCATGAATCTTTTGTCTCGTAACATTATTCCCAATACCAATAAATATTTCGTAATCATCTAAATGCGTAAAAATCTCTTCCGAAGTTCCAATAACCTCTATACCCATAGATGACTTAATGCTTTTATTATCATCCAAAAAAGCAATACTGTTCCATTTATTCATTTTTATTGCAATGTCCGCAACAACTTTTCCATGGCCGCTAGCACCAATTATTAAAAGTTTGTTTTTCATATTTCCATTCTTTCCTTTTTGGTTCCCTTAAAAGGCTCAATCGTAGCAGCAGTTTCTGAGTTAATGCCCTCTCTAATGAAAACCTTTTTTATAGTTAAAAAAATTATCTTCCAATCTTCAATGAATTTTACATTGTCCACATACTCAACATCGAGATTAAATTTATCTTCCCAACTAATCGCATTTCTACCACTAACTTGCGCCAAACCAGATAGCCCTGGTCTGACTTCATGACGTCTTTTTTGATGATTGTTATACAAGGATAAATACTGCACCAATAACGGTCTAGGGCCAATTATGGACATATCGCCCTTCAAAATATTAAAAAGCTCCGGTAGTTCATCAAGAGATGTAGAACGTAGTAACCTACCAAACTTCGTCAACCTAACACTGTCAGGTAGTAATTCCCCTTTATCATCTCTTTCATCAGTCATAGTCCTAAACTTATACATCAGAAAAATCTCTTCATTAAGCCCTGGTCTCTTTTGCTTGAATAGAACAGGGCTACCTAATTTTGTTCTTACAAGAATTGCAACTACTAGAAGTATCGGACTAAGGACAATAATAGCTATTAAAGAAAGTGTGAAATCCATCGGTCTTTTTACAAACCTTCTATAAATACCACCTTTGGAATTCTTCATTATTCTAACCACAACCCTTTAATAGTCTTAACAACTCTTTTTAAATCCTCATCCGTCATCTTCGTATCAGACGGCAAACATACACCATTCTCAAACAACTTCTCCGAAACACCTTCTCCAATAAAATCATACCTCTCAAAGAAAGGCTGCATATGCATCGGTTTCCAAACCGGCCTTGACTCAATATTCTCTGCTTCCAATGCATTAAATATATCAGTTGGTCGTACCTTACTAGTCAAAGTAATCGAACTTAGCCAGTAATTCGGTTCATCCCATTCATTACTAGGCATGAATTCAACACCTTCAAGCCCACCAAGCTCTTTCTTATAAAACTCTAAGATATAATTCTTCTTCGCAACTCTCTGATCTAACACCTTAAGTTGCCCTCTACCAATCCCAGCAACAACATTACTCATCCGATAATTAAATCCTAATTCACTATGTTGATAATGCCTTGCTTGATCTCTTGATTGAGTTGCCCAAAATCTTACTTTAGCAATTCTTTCTTCATTATTAGAAACTAGCATTCCACCACCAGAAGTAGTGATGATCTTGTTTCCATTAAAAGAGAAGATGCCATAGTCACCAAAAGTCCCGGTATGCTTACCTTTATAGTAAGTACCCAATGACTCCGCTGCATCTTCTATAACCGCAACATTATGTTTCTTACAAAGATCCATTATCTTATCCATATCTGCAGATAAGCCATATAAATGAACAACAATAACTGCTTTCACTTCTGGATATTTTTCAAATGCTTGTTCCAAGGCTTTAGGACTCATGTTCCACGTTTCATAATCACTATCTATAAAAACAGGAATTGCATTTTGATAGATGATTGGATTTGCAGTAGCAGAGAAAGTAAGTGTTGGACAGAATACAATATCCCCTTCTCCAACTCCCGCCGCTTTAAGAGCTAGATGAATAGCAGCTGTTCCTGAAGACAGTGCTGCAGCAGCTTTAGAACCAACCTTCTCAGCAAGCTCTCTTTCAAATCCATTTACGTTTTCACCAAGGGGTGCAATCCAGTTTGTATCAAAAGCTTCCTTTATATATTGCATTTCAAAACCTTCATCACTCATATGTGGTGAAGAGAGGAATATTCTTTCTTTCACTTTTGTCGACTCCATCTTCTAGACTTCCTTCCCTTGTTAAGTTAATATTTTAGTAGATTAGGACTTACTTGGAATCTATAAGGCAATCACTCCAACCAACTTCTAAACCACTAAAATTGTTATCTATAAAGCATAGCCACCTCGTAATATCTATTCAATCTACCAAGCAAATACAAAATAGATATTGACTTCAAAATCACTCTTAACCGAGTTTCTTCCTATTATATAAACCATTCAATCAATCTATAAATCTCACTAAAAACGCCTCAGCCCCTTATCCCGCAAGGTTTCTAGCACTCAATCTAACTACGATACTCAGTTCCCAAGTTTTACTCAATCCTTTTACAGAATATTCAAACTAAAAAAGCCCGTCAAATCAACGTTTTCATAATCCATATATTTACAAAAGGCTGTTTTTTATCTAATTTATCTACCCCATAGTGACCCCAAGACCAGTATGCATAATAGATATAATCCATATATTGTATATTTCAAGGGTTTTTCTCTGGAAAATATACTATATGTTGTGGTTATCTAATAACGATAGTGACTTCCCAACGACCATTCAATAATTTACCATTATTTACAAGCCCCTAAAGCCCGTCAAATCAACGTTTTCAAATTCAATTTCAGCCTTTTATCTTTATCTAATCGTCATACGCTCACCATTCAATACTCTCTCATTTCACAAAAAACCATATGTTCCAACAAACCTACATACCCATAGACATTTTAATTACATCAACTTCAGTTAAGCTTTGCTCAGTCAGAAAGGACCCGCTTTTGACTATGGACATTTTCGATTGATGAATGCAGGCTAGGTTTATAAAAGTTGTATTTTTTAGAATCTATATTTAGCACAGCCATTTTGATGTAATATTTTATATTTGATTTTCACTTCTTCATCTTAGTTTGTAACCATGCCCTACCTAATTATTTTCAATTGCCGTATATCTTGGATAATCGTAGCCTTCGCTGTTAACCAGAACTTTATCATCAGTATCTTTATTAACGACTCTAATGCAGAGGATCTCCCAGTTTTCATTCACCCCACCTGCTACCCCAGTGATCCAAGGCTGGTCCTTAAAAAAGTCATTCGCAAAACTGTGAAAATCATTGTAATCCAACTCCACTTCTTTCACTATGATATATCTTTGACCGCGCTGCCCCAGTTTCATAGTATTTTCAGTAATTTCCTTTAACTCCACTAGATTACGAACTTTTCTTCCAAACAAAGATTCCATTTAATCATCACTCCCTCAAATCGCGATCTATCTCATAAATACTAAACTTCCCCCTCTTCTTCTGTATCTGGATTCAATCCGTTTTTAAAATATCCTTACTCAAAAAGCCATCAAATCAGCGTTTTTAGAACCTACCGTTTTTATCTCCCACTATTTTTACCTTTTCCTTGTTCAAGCTGCTTCTGTGCAGTCTTCATATGGTCAATAAAATCTCTCTCAACTTGCGTTAATTGAGCTTTGCTTCGTTCTTTATATTTTTGATACTCCAATTCTGCTTTATATTTTGCCTTTTCGTGGCTAATTTTTCCGGCATGATTTAGCAATTCGCTTCCACTCATTTTTATAAAGTCATCTAGTTTCCCTATCCAATCCTTCATATACATAGGTCTTTGTCTAATTGCCTGTAGCTCGGCAAATTCTAAATAAGCAGTAACTAATCTATTCAAAATCTTTATCTCATCTTCACTTAAATAATTCTTGGCAATTGAGGCATCCGCTTTTCTTAAACTCTTACCATCAAAAGATGTCATTCCCATCAAGTCTTTGTCTGCATTAGCACGCAAATAAACAATTTCTGCAGCTGTATAACCATGAGCTGCATAGTGCATTTTATTTTGTACTATTTTAAAAAACTCCATTGATTCCGATGCCTTGGGATCATAATCAATACTTGTTGCATAAATATCAAGTATTTGTCGATAAAAGACTTTCTCACTTGAACGAATATCTCTAATGCGTTCTAGAAGTTCCTGAAAATAATTACCCCCACCCGCGTTCTTAAGAAGGTCATCGTTCATAGCAAAACCTTTTTTCAAATACTCTTTTAAGATACTGCTTGCCCAGATACGAAATTGTGTGCCACGAAGCGACTTTACCCGATAACCGACTGAAATTATAACATCGAGGTTATAGTAGTCAACATGATAGGTTTTGCCATCCGTCGCAGTTGTTGCATAATTTGCAACAACTGAATCACGTTCAAGCTCGCCTTCAGTAAAAATATTTTTTATATGTCGCGAGATTGTAGATTTATCCCTCTGAAATAACTCTGCCATTTGATCTATTGAAAGCCATACAGTGTCACCATCAAAATTTGTTTCTATTTTAGTTAATCCGTCTTCAGTCTGATACATGATTATTTTCGAATCCATTAGATCACCCCGTTTATTTAGATTGATTAGCTAATATTTTACCTGCCTGCCATACATACTCATGTATTAATCCCCAATCAATCATCACCATTCAATATACATTTATTATCACAACAATTTGTGTTAATTGTGATTGAACGGTAATACATAAAACCTTTTTAAACACTTAGTTACTGTTTAGAAAATGGCTTAAACCTTGGTGTATCTAGCATTCTATAACGTTATCTGACCATCATTCTGACTTCCCAATGTTTATTCAATCATTTTTCCATTTTCAGGAATTTAAAAAGCCCGTCAATTCAACGTTTTCAATTTCTAGACTTCCAAAAATTAGGTGAAAAATGACCTTTTTATCTTTTTATACTAACAAAATGGTAATATGTTGATTAGATAAAATCCATATATTGTATATTTGATGGAATTTTCGTTAAAAACATACTATATATTGTGGTTATCTAATAACAATAGTGACTTCCTTAACTCCATTCAATATTTTTCATTATTTTTGGTTACCAAAAAGCCCGTCAATTCAACGTTTTCCAAATTCAAAACACCTGATTTTAGCCATTTTATCTTTATATACTAACAAAATGGTACTATGTTATATAGATAAATCCCATATATTGTATAATTTCGTGACTTTTCACTGATTTTAATACTATATGTTGCGTTTATCTCTTGACCATTCTGACTTCCCTAAACTCCATTCAATATTTTTCCATATTTTTGGTTACTAAAAAGCCCGTCAATTCAACGTTTTCCAAAATCAAAACACCCAATTTTAACCATTTTATCTTTATAAACTAACAAAATAGTACTATGTCATTTAGATAAACCCATATATTGTATATTTTCATGATTTTTCAATGTTTTTAACACAATATGTCGTGGTTATCTCTTGACCATTCTGACTTCCACTTCTCCATTCAATCTTTTCCCCAATATTTCAGGTCTCCAAAAACCCCGACACTCTCAATCTTTTTCAGAACCCATATCTTTAAAAACAACCATATGATCTATTTCAAAGTAACCCCATAACCTCAAAAATTGTGCATACTATAGCTAATGCAGATCTAACCACCTACCCAATTCCCTCAAATCAAGCAAACAATCATAAACAAAACAAAGATAATCCTCTAACCTCATCAAAGAATAATAATTTCTATAAAAACGGAACATCCTCATTCTCTTCACCAGATTCAGAATGAATGCTACACAATACCTCACCATCTTTATAGATAACCACTCCATGTTCAGGACATATCTCATCACCATAATTATTAAAATATTCATTAAACACAACCAACGAGTCTTGAATCCCCTCAAGCTGAATATATGTTAAATAATTATTTCTCAACTCTAACCGATTGGCTAAACAAACCTCTACTTTAGCCTTCTCTAGCAACTCAACTACACTTGGAACGGCAATCATTGCAATAATTCCTAATATTACCATGGTGACCAGCAATTCAATCAATGTGAATCCTTTCTCTTTCAACAAACGCATAGTTGTCTTCTTCTTAGAGGTCATATAAAAACACCTCCATGTACTATTAAAATTAGGTTTTTCAAAATAAATAATTAGGGCATCTAACCCCACCTCACACCATACCCATGACAACCAACGTGTCTAAGGCGTTTCCACCCACAGCATAGCCGAGTGCCCCCATTGATAACGGTAAGGAGACATCACCAAACTTCTTATGACAAAAAACCTTCTAGATACACGAATCCACGTCTGTATATCTAGAATAAAAGCACCACTTTAACTTACAAATTCATTTTCTTGTACACTTTTCTTATTCGCTAATCCCAGAACATACTCCTGAATTTCCATAGAAGTCATCTGAACAAACTCATGGATTAAATACTCCACTTCCTCATATCCACCCAAAACAGCCTTCCCGATAAAAATCTTCGGAAACACCGCTTCTCTATGCACTTCATTATCCCCAAGAAGCTCTTCATACATCTTCTCTCCGGGGCGAATTCCCGAGTATTGAATCCCGATTTCTTCTATTGTATATCCAGAAAGTTTAATAAGGTTCTTCGCTAGATCCACAATCTTAACCGGTTCTCCCATATCAAGAACAAAGATTTCTCCTCCACGAGCTAGAGCACCTGCTTGAATCACCAATCTAGAAGCTTCCGGAATCGTCATAAAGTATCGAGTCATATCCGGATGTGTTACCGTTACTGGGCCACCAGCTTGAATCTGCTTTTTAAATAAAGGAATTACACTTCCACGACTACCGAGTACATTCCCAAATCGAACAGCCACAAACTTCGTCTTGCTATGTTGTGCCAAATGCTGAATGACCATCTCAGCAATCCGCTTCGTGGATCCCATCACATTCGTTGGGTTTACTGCTTTGTCTGAAGAAACAAGCACGAACGTTCCAATCGAGAACGTATCTGCTGCTTCTGCTACATTTTTTGTTCCAATTACATTGTTCTTTACAGATTCCTTTGGATTGTACTCCATTAACGGTACATGCTTATGCGCCGCTGCGTGATAAACCACATCTGGTCGATGTAGTTCCATCACCTCGAAGATACGATGACGATCTTGAATATCTGCGATAATCGGAATGATTTCAAAATCATTTTTGTATTTGTTTCTAATCTCCATATCAATCTGATAAATGGAGTTTTCGCCATGTCCTAATAACAAAAGCTTTTTCGGCTGAAATTTACTTACTTGTCGGCAAATCTCTGAACCGATTGATCCACCAGCTCCAGTTACAAGAATCGTATTACCAGTAATCTTTTTCGAAATACTATCCATATCAAGCTCGACTGGATCACGACCAAGTAAGTCTTCCACTTCAACATCGCGGAATTGTTTTACAGAAACTCGTCCGATCATCACATCTTCCACTTTTGGCATAATCACTGTTTTCGCCTTGGTTTTTGCGCATTCCTGAAAAATGCTATTCATTTCTTTTTTACTAAGTGATGGAATGGCAATGATTACTTTATCAATATTCCACTCTTCTACTGCTTCTTGAATACTCACTGATGTCCCAACAACAGGTATTCCATGTATATCAAGCTTTAGTAAGTGTGTATTATCATCGATAAAAGCAACTGGGACAATTCCCGCATCTTGATTATTTAATAATTGGCGCGCAAGTAGAGTTCCTGCTGCTCCTGCTCCAACGATAAGTGCTCTTTCTTGTTCACTTTTCGGCTTAATATAACGATCTCGGTATACTCTCCATGAAAACCTTGAGCCACCGATCAATAACACATGCATCATCCATGCAAGAGATAACGCCCTTACATAGATGTCCTGAAATAGAACTAATTGAACAACTGCTGCTGACATAACCGCAAAGCTCACGGCTTTCACAATGGCTACTAGTTCTCCGACACTCGCATACTGCCAGGCCTTCTGATATAAACGATAATATGATGCAAAGATATGATGGCTAACCAGTAAGGTAACGGAACTAATCAATAGGGTCTTGTATGTAAAGACCTGGACTGTCGGATGGAGTATGATATAGCTTATATAGATGGCTGTTAAAACGATAAGTGAGTCTAACACGGTTAAAAATGTTAACCTTTTTTGAAAAGACAATCGTACCCTCCCCTTTCTAAATATTTGCTCGTAGTAACGCTTTAAAGCGTTATGAGCATAAAAATATCTAAGAAAAGACATATAATTCATATATTTTTTCTTAGATATTGACTTCCAATTAAAAGATTCCTAGAAACTTCTTTACTTTCACTTTTTCTGGAATCTCTTTCATCACGTTCTTTCCTTCAATTAGTAGTTCTGCATTTTCTGTATAGAAGTAGACCATGTCATTTCCGAACTTAGACTCCACGATATCTAGCGCATCCATCATCAAAAATGTTCGATTATTCACATTATGTGCATCAGATGCTAGAAAATGAGTAAGATTTGCCTCGATCAGCTGTGTGGAAAACTTCTGGATTTTCTTCCCGAAATATCCTGCTACACTTGAAGCTGTTAGTTGAGTAAGAGCCCCTTTCTTGACGAGGTTGTATAAAATATCCGGATTCGTGATTATTTCTGTGTTTCGTTCTGGGTGAACGATAATCGGTGTTAATCCTTTTAGCTGAATATCAAATAGTAATCGATCGGTATATCTAGGTACATGACCTGAAGGGAGCTCCACGAATACATATTGAGTTTGATTTAATGGAAGGATATGAATAAGCTCTTCTTCTTCAAGAAATTCACCAAAGATTCTCGTTTCCTGACCTGGGAGAATCTTCAAGGGGATTTGTCCCTTCTGAAGTACCTCATTCAACTTGGTTACCTCTTCAATAATCGTTTGCTTATTGTTGTCATAACGCCCGTTTTTATGATGGGGAGTAGCGATAATTGTATCAATGCCTTCCTTTACCGCTTCTCTTGCCATTGCAACGGACTCACTTATATCCTTCGCTCCATCATCAAGAGATGGGAGGATATGACAATGGATATCAATCATATCATTCACTACTCTCCAAATATTTTAATCTGAGATTATTCAATACCGATACATATCATACCATTTGCCTATTAAACTGGCAATTAACTCCTATTTGCCACCATAATAGTAATAGTATTGAGATTGGTCTTGCTTCTTATTGTTTAAAATAACCCCTAATAACTTGGCTTTTGATGTGGTTAGCTGTTCTTTCGCTTTTACCGCATTTTCTTTTTCTGTGAAACCTGATGAAACAACTAGCACCGTTCCATCACACTTATTCGCTAGTAGCTGAGCATCTGTCACCACTAACACAGGAGGAGTGTCAAATATTACCAGATCATACACTTTTAAAGCTGTCTCCAAAAACTCATCCATAGAACGTGAGCTAAGTAGTTCGGATGGATTCGGGGGAATTGGCCCACAAGGTAATACATATAAATTTGATGTATCAATTTGTGTTACGGCATCATCTAAGTCGGATTGCTTGGTTAGTACAGTTGTTAGCCCGAATGTATTCGTAATGCTAAAAGTATAGTGAACGGTTGGTTTTCTCATATCCGCGTCGACCAGCAGGACTTTATTTCCCTGTTGAGCGAACACAGTTGCTAAATTGGCTACAGTCGTAGATTTCCCTTCTCCAGGTCCGGATGAAGTAACCATTAACGTACGGATTTCATTATCTATTTGTGAAAATTGAATATTGGTACGGATCGTACGATATTGCTCTGATACAGGAGATTTAGGATCGTTCTTTACTACGAGCTTACGCTTAAAGTCCGACACCTTTGATTTTTTTTCTTTTTTAAACGCCAACTCTCTCACCTCTTGTACGTGTTTTGCTTGAACGGCTTGTTTCTGGCACGGTTTCTTGAATGGTTGGGATAGCACCTAGTACAGGTAGTCCTAATGTTTGCTCTATATCCTGTTCTGTCTTGATTGTGTTATCAAGGTACTCCATTAGAAACGCTAACCCAACACCGATCATCAACCCTACGATAAGGGCAATGGCGATATTCATTAATGGCTGCGGCTTAATTGGAGATTGATTGTCTAAAACTACTGCTTTAGCTAAGATGCTAACATTGTCTACATTCATAATGTCTTTGATTTCTGCTTGGAAAATGGAAGCCGTCTCATTCGCTATATCAGCTGCTAAATTTGGATCTGCGTCTTGAACAGAAATGGTCACTACCTGAGAGTTTTGCTCACTTTGAACGGTAATTTTTCCATTTAGCTGGCCCGTTGTCATATTTAGATCAAGTTCTTTAATGACTAAATCTAGGATAGCTGGGCTTTTAATAATGACGTTGTACGTGTTGATTAATTGAAGGTTGGTCTGAACTTCACCAGCACTGTAAGTGTTTTGTTCATTTTTTGATTGGTTTACAAGGATTTGCGTTGATGCTTGATAAATCGGAGTAAGGTAAAAATAACTAATCAAACCACTAATTGTTGCAAATAGAATCGTAATTAAAGCTATTAAACTAAGACGTTTTTTTAACGTTAGAAATAGTTCTTTTAAACTTATTGTCTCTTCCATCATATCCTCCTAAAATGAAAAACTCATAGTATTATATCATATAATGTTGTAAAATCTGGTGGTTTTTGTCATACTTTATATGATTTTGTAGAATCATTTTTTCGTCTTTCTTAATAATAACTGTTTTTTTATAAAATCCTACTACTCTTTTTAAATTTACAGCAATTAACAAATCAATAGGAGTGATCAATTTTGCGAGCCTTTTTTACCACTATGATTGGACTTTTATGTTTGATTCTACTTATTCTCGGGAACTTACATTGGCAAAAGAAAACCGAAGTAACAGGAAGTGGTTCAAGTCAACAAGCTACTGTTTCGGAGGAAGGTTCGGAAGCATTTGCGCAAGTGGAGCCAGTCCTAAATTACACAACCAATTGGTCTGAGCAAGAAAAAATGCATTTCCAAACTGCTCTATCTGAAAATCGTCCCTATCATATTCTTATTGTTGGATCAGAACAACTAGGTGAAGGTGAATCTTCTTGGCCTATTTTATTTCAGAATGAAGTGGTAGCTACATATGGAGAAAATGTTATTTCTATTGAATCAAGGACCTACACAGAAACTACATCAGAGTTTGTTGAATCTGGAAAGCAAGCAGAATTCATTGCGAATCAAGCAGACCTGATTATCTGGGAGCCTTTTATCTTAAGTGATAATGCGGTTGTTCCGATTGAAGCTACCCTAGAGAATATCTCATCTGTGATTAATGAGGTAAAAGAATCGAATCCGAATACAACATTTATTCTCCAGCCTCCAAATCCCTTGTACCAACCAAAGCTTTATAAAACACAAGTAGAAGAGTTAAAAGCATTCGCTGAGGCACAAGGAATACCCTATCTCGATCACTGGACAAGTTGGCCTGACCCTATGTCTGAGCAAATACGCGAATATTTAAATGAATACAATCAACCGAATGAAAAAGGACATCGCGTTTGGGCAGATTACTTAGTTCAACGGTTTATAAGCCAATAAATGAAAGACAGTAGATATTGTTATCTGCTGTCTTTTTTTGTACACTTTAAAATTTCTAGAACATTTATCCTGTTTATCCAACAAAATCCTCTATTTTCTCTTATATATGGTAAGATAGAAGTAGTTATTTTTCATAGATTAGGAGGATTTGTCAAAAAATGAAGAAAAAAGTCGTATCTCTTACGTCCGCTGTTCTACTAACTTCTACCTTTGCCACTCAAGCACTTGCTAGCACCTATACTGTACAAAAAGGAGATACCTTGACTCGTATTGCAGTGAAACACAACACCACTGTCTCGTCATTAAAATCCTTAAATCAGTTATCTACTGATATGATTTATATTAACCAGGTTTTAAAGGTGGTCGAAGCTTCATCTCCTACTCAAACCGTACAGACTCCAGTTGTTACACCAACCACAACTGAAGTAAAAACCCATACTGTTGTAGCTGGAGATAGTTTAAGCAAGATTGCTCGAATCTATAATATTTCTTTAAATGATCTCAGAAAATGGAATAACCTAACAAATGATTTAATTTATCCTGGACAGAAGTTTGTGGTATCAGCCCCTTCTAGTACAGTAAGTTCACCTGTTACTGCACCTGTTGTTTCTACACCAGCGCCAGTTACACCAGTTGTTACGACCCCAACAACTACTCCATCTGTAAGCGAATATATTGTAAGAAGCGGTGACTATTTAGGGAAAATTGCTCCACAGTTCGGGCTAACGGTCCAAGAATTAAAAACACTTAATGGACTAACTTCTGATCGGATTTATGTTGGTCAAAAATTACTAGTAAGTAAGGCGGGTGCTTCAACCCCACCTACAGAAGCGGTAACAACTCCAACACCTACGGCTACACCAGTGGTTGATTTTGCAAAAACTCTGATGGGAGTTCCTTATGTTTGGGGAGGAAGCACTCCTTCTGGCTTTGACTGCAGCGGCTTTATTCATTATGTATTCAATCAGACTGGAACGAAGATTGGACGCTATTCTACCGATGGTTACTATAGTCGTTCCTATTATGTGGACCAACCTCAGGTTGGGGACCTAGTATTCTTTGAAAATACATACAAAGCTGGTATCTCTCATATGGGAATTTATCTCGGAAACAATGAATTTATTCACGCAGATGGAACCAAGGGTGTTATGATTACTAGCCTTGACAACTCGTATTATAAGCAACGATTTGATGGGTTTAAGAGATTTTATTAGACAGCAACAAAAGCCACGAATATCCCGAAGGTATTCGTGGCTTTTCATCATTGATTTCTTTCAAAGTGCCAAGCATCCTTGCACATATCAATTACATCAAGCTTTGCTTTCCAACCTAGTTCTTTCTCAGCTTTTTGGGTATCTGCATAAAAAGAAGCAATGTCACCAGCTCTTCGATCAACAATTTCATACGGAACTTTGATCTCGTTTGCTTTTTCAAAAGCATGAATGAGCTCTAGTACGCTTGTACCTTTACCAGTCCCTAGATTGAATACTTTAACCCCTGTAGTTAAATCGTTTAGCGCTGCCACATGTCCTTCAGCTAAGTCCACTACATGAATATAATCCCGAACCCCTGTACCATCTGGAGTAGGGTAATCGTTCCCAAACACCCTTAATTTATCTAGTTTCCCTTTAGCTACTTGAGTTACATAAGGCATGAGGTTATTAGGGATACCATTTGGAGCCTCACCAATTAGACCACTTTTATGAGCACCCACTGGATTAAAGTATCTAAGTAATGCAACCGAGAAGGATGGATTTGCTTTTACAATATCCGTTAGAATTCTTTCACTCATAGCTTTTGTTTCCCCATACGGGTTAGTTGTTGGTAAAAGATCCATTGTTTCAACGAATGGTACTTTATTGTCGCCGTAAACGGTTGCTGAGGAACTAAAGACAAAGCGCTGTACTCCATACTTCAAACAAGCATTACTTAAAACTAATGTACTTACAACATTGTTGTAGTAATAGGAAATTGGCTTCTCGACCGACTCTCCAACTGCTTTGTAACCTGCAAAGTGAATAACCCCATCGATTTTATGATTGTTAAAAATCGATTCAACCTCTGATTCATTTGTTACGTCCACTTGGTAAAAAACTACTTCTTTATTAGTAATTTGCTTAATCTTATCTAACGCCTCTATTTTACTATTACTTAAATTATCTGCTACGATAACTTCATGTCCTGCCTCTAGTAATGCCACACATGTATGGGAACCGATATAACCAGCTCCACCAGTCACTAAAATTTTCATTTCACCACAACTCCTAAAATTTCCAATTTATGATAAAATACCTAACGACATATTACACTCTATTTCTAGTTGAAGCAACCTACACCCCTTTAGGGATTACTACTCTTTTTGTGAATATTCACAAACTTCTTGGATATATTTCTTATTTCTCGCTTTTAATAAAGATGCATTTTCTATATAATGGATTTATGATTGTTTTTTCCTAGTAGATTGGAAGTTTTTTAAAGTTATACTATTAAAAAATAGGAATCTTCTCCGATGTAATATAGTAAGTAGTAAGATTTTTACTAGAAATGAGGATTCTCAATGATTAATATAAATGAAAAAGATTTTATTGAGACTGTTCAAGTAAAGGGTTTGCAAGTATCCTTACTTGCCTCAAGCAGTTCAACCGAGATCATTCATCATAAACTGGATAATGGCGCAAATTGGGCATTGGAGCCTGAGGAGGGTTGGGAAGCTCTAGAATATCTTCTTGTCTTAAGTGGAGAACTAAAAACCTTCCCTTATAATGAAAAGGTTCCTAACCTAAAAGCTGGAGATTCTTTCCTTAAACATCCTGTAAAAGAGGTTTATACTTTCCAAGCCGTTGGGACTACTGAGTTCCTTTATGTTACTTCTCAGCCAATTTTCCATCGCTACAGTAAAATTGTGAATGAGATGATAGAGTTAGTAAAGTCCATTGAAGCTAAAGATGGATATACTCTTAATCATTGCACAAGAATTACTCGTCTTTCTATGATAATTGGTGAGGCAATGGGAATGGATTCTGAGCAAATACTCAAGCTAAATTTAGCTTCCTTTTTTCATGATGTTGGAAAGGTTGAAATCCCTGAAAATATATTAAAAAAACCTGGGAAGTTAACAGATGAAGAATGGATTACCATGCGAAAACACCCTACTATTGGAAGAAATTTATTAGAAGGTTCAAATATCCCTGTGCTTGCATCAGTTGCAAAAATTGTAGAACAGCATCATGAGCGATTTGACGGAAAGGGCTATCCGAAAGGGTTAACTGGAGATGAAATTTCTATGGAAGCTGCTATTATTTCTGTCGTTGATTCCTTCGATGCGATGACAACCGATCGTGTCTACCAAGAAAGAAGATCCCCAGAATATGCATTTAATGAATTATTACAATGTCGTGGAACTATGTATCATCCCGAAGTTGTTGATAAGTTTATAGAATTAAAAGATAGTATACTAGGAGTGAGTGAAAAGTGAAAAAAGTATTATTTTCTTTTGTAGCATTATTAATTTTTACTATCAGCATTGCAGTTTCACCTGCCAAAGCAGCTTATTTACCAGAAAACGATAAGTATGTAGAAGTTTCTTATGAAGAAGCACGTGCCATTGCTGATTTATTAGGATTAAAGGGTGTTCCACTTGGTGAAGAGACAGCTAGAATTTCATTTGAAGTCCAAGAAGCTATGATTGCTAAGATTGAAACAATTATTAATAAAGAAATAGACCACTATTATATCTGGCTAACAGTTAACGGACAACCAGTTTTAGGAATTGATCCTCCTGTAGTTTTAATTTAATTAAAAGTAAGTAAAACCTCGGTAAAAAATACCGAGGTTTTACTTTTCATATAATTCAATAGGCAATCCATCAGGATCCGCAAAAAACGTAAATTTTTTCTCTGTAAATTCATCCACTCTAATCGTCTCTACCTCAATTCTCTTCTTGACTAACTCTTCTACTGCTTCTTCAATATTCTCTACTTCAAATGCCAAATGTCTTAGCCCTGCCGCTTCAGGAAAGCTCGGTCTATCTGGAGGATTTGGAAACGAAAAGAGTTCGATTTGGTATTGGCCGTTCACCTCTAGGTCAAGCTTGTAGGAGTCTCTCTGTTGCCGATAGACTTCGTTTTTTGGTGTTAGTCCGAGGATTTCAGTATAAAATTCCTTTGATTTCTCATAGTTGCCGCAAATGATGGCAATGTGATGAATTTTGTTTAGTTTCATATCTTGTCCCTGCCTTTTCAAAATTTCGGCCCCTCCATTTTTACTGAGGGGCCATTTTAGTTATTCTGTTTGAAACACTCGTTTTACCTTTTCAACGACTACCTTTGAACCGCCTCTACCTTCCACATTTTCAATCATCATTGCAACAAGTAGAGTTGGGTTGTCAGTGTTATAGGCTACGAACCAGCCATTTTCTTTGCCAGCTTCGTTTTGTTTTTCTTTAAATTCTGCTGTTCCTGTTTTCCCTGCTAGCGGGTAACCATCTATCTTGGCAGCATTTGCTGTTCCTCTTGGATTCTCAACTACTTGCTTTAGTGCTTCATTTAATTTTGTTACATTTTCTTGGTCAAGAAGATTTGACTTCCATACCTGACTATCTTCGTCATCTAGTAAAAGAGTTGGCTTGATCATATTTCCGTTGTTTACTAGCATGGTGTATGTGCTAGCTAGATGAAGGACACTCATTTCGACTTGTCCTTGTCCATAGCCTGAGTCCGCTAGTGTCACTTCGGAGCCCATGTCTCCATAGGTGGATGTTTCTAATGGGAATAGGAATTCCGATTCTTCTTCAAATCCAAATGCTTTTAATCCTTGTTCAAATTGATCTTTCCCTAGGTCTAGTGAGGTTTGAGCAAAGTACACATTATCCGAGTAAAGAAGCGCTTCAGCTAAATTGACTGGTGCATTCGGATCGGTCACTCTTGTGACATAATAACTTCCCCATGAGGAATCCTTTTGCCACTGCTTCCCACTCAATTGCATGGTTTTTTCCCAATCTGTTGTTCCTGCTTGAAGGGCAATGGCTGCTGTAATTGGCTTTATGACAGATCCAGGCGCATAATTTGCTTTAAAACGATTGAGCAATGGCTGTTTTGGATCTTCCTCTAGTGCTTTCCAATCAGCTGCTGTTCCTCCAAGGGATAGTTTGTTAGGGTCAAAGCTCGGACTACTCACAAGTGCGAGTGTTTCTCCTGTTGTTGGATGAATGGCCGAACCCATTCCCGCCTCTCCTTGGAGTTCGATATACATATCCTTTTGAACGGCCCCATCAATCGTTAGCTTTATATTTTCGCCTTCTTTGACAGGCTTTTCAGCTAGAACCGTTTCTGTTCCATCTTCTTTTTGAATCAAAATCTGTACTCCTGATTCCCCTTTAAGACGTTTTTCCAGAACCTGTTCCAGTCCTCTTTTACCGATTACATCATTCGCTGAGTATTTGCCTGGATCTTGTTTTTCCAATTCTTCAGCTGTGATCGATCCAACATAGCCAATCAGGTGGGCAGCTGCTTCACCGAATGGATACACGCGAGCTTCGACAGTTTTTCTCTGAACACCGGGTATTTGGCCAAGCTGCGCTCTGAGCTCCGTATCATTTTCAGAGATCGTTTTTAGCGGTACAAAATAATCTGGTTGAACCCAGCTTGCATTCAAAGCTTTTTCTATGCTTTCTGTCGTCATACCGAGAACTACTGCAAGTTGTTCAATAACTGCTGCTTCCTGTCCTTCAATGTCTTTTGGAACTACTCCCATCTCAAGTGCTGTCCCTGTTGTTGCTAACTCAAGTCCGTTTCTATCTAGAATGTCTCCTCGCTTGGGTGCCGTTGTGTTAATCCCAACCTTATCACCTTCTGTTAGATCAGGAAATATATATGTAGTATCCCAGTTAAGGTACCAGTTTGTATTATCTTCTCGCTCTTCCTTTGTTAACCGAGCATCTTGTTCAAAGGAGATCTCACCGGCTATGCTAACCATACTAACCGAAAAAGGAAGACTTGCTTCTGTGACCTTTTTGTCACGTTCCTTTTCTTCGGTTGGCTTTTCATAAGAAACTTTTAAGTTGGTGATGCCGAGGTCATTGTATATTTTTTGATACCTCTCAACAAACTCATTCTTCTTAATGCTCTCCTTCGCTTCAGCCGAAAGATAGCTGTACATCTCCTCAAACTTTTGATCATTCCAAAGCTTTACATACGTTACAAAACGATCCTCTGGCTGTGGCTCTTTATTACAGCTCGTCAGGACAAATAGTACTATTATGGCTATGAGCCATATTGACTTCTTCATGATTCTCCTCCTTTAAACCTCATTGTTCTATTTTACCATATTCCTGTAAATTTCACTTATAAATCCGCGCTTGTCTAGTTTGTGAACACCCTTTGAAAGGGAAAAGAACACTATAAAAAAGAAGAGGTGAAATGAATGGTCAAAATATTTATTGATCCTGGACATGGTGGGTCTGATTCTGGAGCTGTTGGTAATGGAATTCAAGAAAAGAATGTAACGCTGCAAATCGGTCTAAGAATGAGAGACATTCTTGAAAGAGAGTATTCAAATGTGTCGGTAAGAATGAGTCGTACGGGAGATACAACTGTATCATTGAATCAAAGATCAAATGCTGCTAATTCATGGGGTGCAGACTTTCTCTATTCGGTTCATGTGAACTCAGGTGGAGGAATGGGCTACGAAGATTATATTTACAGTCGCTTATCTAGCAGTTCTCGTACTGCTCAAATGCAACGGACCATACACTCGGAAATTATAGCTAGAAACAATATGAATGACCGAGGCATGAAAAAAGCTGATTTCCATATGCTTCGTGAAACCAATATGGATGCTGTACTAACAGAGAACGGGTTCATTGATAATGCCGGTGATGCGGCAAAAATGAAGGATCCAGCTTGGATTGAGCAAGTAGCTAGAGGTCATGTGGTTGGCTTGGAAAGAATCTATAATCTGACAAGAAACGGGAATGCTCCAGCAGCCTCTACTCCTGCTGCGGCACCAGCACCCTCACCAGCCCCTTCTACTTCAACTGGCAGAACAATAAATCTACCAGCATCAGCAAATACTTGGAGAATCTATCGAGTAAATGATGCACCTGTTAGGACAAATGCCATCGGTCAACTGAGACCATCTAAGTTTGGTGGACTGTCGTATCAAATTGTGGCCAACGGAAATGAACCGGACACCTATATCATTGATACCGCTGACTTTGGAAGAGTGAAAATTTATGGACATCCTAGCACGGGTGCCGTTATTAGATAGTCTGAGTTGCCTCGAATGGTTCGGGGCTATTTTTTTGGGGAAAGCTTAGCTTTCCCCTTCATTTAACTAACAAATCCCTTTAATGCTGTTTTCAATGCCTTCCTCTTACCCATTTCCTTGAAATCTTTTTTCTTTAGTTTCTTTGGCTGAAGTGAGGTATAGAACTTTGTTTTGTTTATAAGCGTGTTCGCATTGAGAACCACTTTTTCCCCCTCTTCAGCATTTGCTTTGACTTCTTTTACATGGTTGAGTTGTAGTCCCGTTTCAATCTGGCGTCTTTCAATCGTACCGTTTGCCATCATCACATACATGTATGATTTTGCTTGTTTTTCTTTGATAGCATTTGTTGTTACAGTAAGGGCATCTGTAACTTCATTTGTGATTATTTTCAGGTCAACGTTTGAACCAAGGGGAATCTGTGGTTGCTCGTTCAGTTGAATCTGGTATTTGTACTCTGTTTCTTTCCCTTCCTTTGGCTCGTTCTTTGGAAGAGTTGATATGCTTGCGATTATTCCTTCTATTTTGTCTTTTTGTAGTTTAGAAGTTACAAACACCTTCATTCCCTCATCAATAGTAGCAACTTCTTTTTCCTGCAGTGTCGCTTCTACCAGTATGTCATTAGATGTGATCGTAACAAGTGGATTATTTAAATCATGACGAATTTCCTTGACAGTACCAGAAATTTTGCTGTTTATGGTAAGACTCGATAAGTTTCCATCAAAACTCGCTAGTGTTGTTTCTTGCTTGTTAAGTTCCGCCTCCAGCCTACTTAACTGTAGTTCCTTTTCATAAATTTCAATTTCTAATGAGTTCGCCATAATCTTGTTAGAGGATTGATTCTCCTCGGTCGTTGAACTCTCTATGTCACTTAATAAATTATCTAAACTGTCAATATTGTCTTCTAGTGCTGTAATTTCATCCTCTAGCTTTGATATTTCTAACTCTTTTTGAGAAATTGCCGCATCAATATTGACAGATGAAAGCTCTAAAATAGGTGTATTCTCTTCAACTTGTTCCCCCTCTTTTACTAGAAAGGCTTCAAAATCACCTGTGTTCTCTTCGTAATAAATATATTCCTCTTCAACTGGTTTCGTTAAACCTTTGTCTGTTTTTGATTCTACTAAGTTCTGCTCCTTGATGGTTGTCCATGAATCCACGTAGCTAAGCCTCTTGATGTCACTATCCTTTTTGTATATTAGATAGAAATTGCCGATCATGAATAGAGCGCCAACTAGGATGACTGTCCACTTTTTCCAGTTCATAAATCTAGCAACTCCTTTATAGTATTTTTTCAAAGTCAATGTAGGCAAATAGCGCAAGTGCTAGCCAGATAAAGACATTTGTTGCGATGACAATTGCTAGTACGATTCGGTTGTTTAGCTCAATTATGTTTTTCACGTATGTATACTGAAGAAAAATGACCCATATTTGAAAGAAAGTTATTTGGGCTAAAAACAGGATTATATATTGATAATCTGTTATATATTGAGCAATGATTCCTAAAGAGTAGGGAAGTGAAACCGCATCAAGACCGAGATAGAAATGAAACGGTATACTGATCGCTTTCTCAAGTAAAATGATGGTCGTGACGATCAGCTGGATATTCACTAGTTTGATATAGTAGCTGTCTGAACAGAGCCAGAAGACAAGTGCAGGGATAAAGATAAAGAGAAGGGTACCGAGAACCCCTATAAGTACTTGGCCAGCAGCAAAGAGAAGCTTTGTTGCTTCGTACTCTGAACTGGTTAGCTGATAGATTTGTTTTGATAAGCCCTCGCTCCCTATACCTAGGTATGCACTAATTGAATAGAGTAGGAAACTAGCAAAGGTAAGGATGATCGTATACTTCCATGTTCCTTCCATCTTTTCTGCTTTTGTTAACTGGTGTCCGATGATGTATGGGTCTTTTAATCCACGGAACAACTGTACACGATAGATCATGTTTTCCCTCCAATATTTGCCATATACTTTGATAATCTTACAATTTATTTTACTTGATTTGATATATTTTGGAAACGGAATCGACAAAAAAAGACCACTTCCGACTTGGAGGTGGCAAATCCCCTGTTAAGGTAATATTCCGTGTCCATTCCACACGTACAAAATGTGGTAATTTGTCCACGAAGGGTGCCAGACACCCTTCGTGGACAGTTGTTTTCTTTTTTGGTGGTGTCGGTCACCCCATTATCTTGGGTTGGTACCCCAATCTAGTAGCTTTTGTTTGAGTTCGTCTTCCATTTGTGCGAGTTCGTGTTCGGCTTGACGGCGCTTGACGCGACCTTCTTGTTGAATGCGTATGGTTTCCTCAAGCGTTTGAATGAGGTTTTCTTGTGTTTTCTTAAGTGTCTCAATATCGACTAAGCCACGTTCATTTTCTTTTGCTGTTTCGATTGTATTTGTTTTTAGCATTTCTGCGTTTTTGAGAAGGAGTTCATTTGTTGTTTTCGAGACTTGCTTTTGAGCTTCAACCGCATTTCGTTGACGGATTAGTGTCAGTGCAATCGCTACTTGGTTTTTCCATAGTGGGATTGCTGTCATAATGGATGATTGAATTTTTTCAATCAGTGCTTGGTTGGTGTTTTGGATCAAGCGAATTTGTGGTGCACTTTGTACGGTTATTTCACGGCTTAGCTTCAGGTCGTAAATACGCTTGTCTAGACGGTCCGCAAACTGCATCATGTCGTTGACTTCCTGGAATGCCATTTGATCTTGAGTCTGTTCAGCTTTTTGCTTAAGCTTTGGAATGGTTGCTTGATTGAGTTCATCAAGTTTTAATTCCCCGGCTGCAATATACACGTTTAGTGCGTGGAAATACTCCTTGTTGTGCTCGTATAGCTTTTCGAGAAACACCACATCGCTCATTAATGTGTTTTTCGAGCGCTCTAGCTTTACACTGATTCGATCAATCTGCGCACCTGTTTTTTGGTATTTCGAGAGCACCTCTTGTAGCGAGTTTTGGATTTTC
The DNA here is from genome assembly GCF_038002965.1 of Robertmurraya sp. FSL R5-0851. Lineage (NCBI taxonomy): Bacteria > Bacillati > Bacillota > Bacilli > Caryophanales > Bacillaceae > Robertmurraya > Robertmurraya sp. FSL R5-0851. The sequence continues at coordinate 4,479,302 of NZ_JBBOOE010000001.1, forward strand.
CCAAACATCCTTGAGAACATCGAGCGTTTCTCCGGCTTTAGTTCGTCTGGGTTTACCTCATTAAATTTCTTCATCAGGTCAGAGAGAATCTCCCCTACTTCCCCAATGTCTTCTTTTTTAACATGCTCGATCATCGAGTTCGAGAAAGTCATTAGCTTAGACTGTGCTTGTGTTCCGTACGTGATGATTGCTTGATGATTTTTCGGGTCAATTTGTTGCGCCAGCTGGAATGCCTTTTCCCTGTTCTCCGGTGGGATCACATCAATTAGCTTTAACGGCTTATCCGATTGTTGTGTAGCTAGGATTGGTTGGTCCTGTGCTGAAATCGGATCAGCAAATGGGTTTCCGAGCAAATCGTCTAACATATTGCTGCTAGATGCTGCTCGCTGCAATTGCGGCTCTGTGTTACGATCTGTCATTTAATTCTCCTACTTTCTTCATTCGGGTCTAGATTCTTCGGTTTGAGGGTAATCTTCTTTACCACATCAAGCTCAAAGTTGAGTTTATCTATATCATTCGATAGCACTTGGTTTAAATCCTCTTCAATTACGTTTGAAAGGTCACGTAGAGCAATTTTTGTATCTTGAAGAGAAATAAGTAATTCCGAGTTCTTTTTTGGTTGGCTAGATAGAAAGGCATATTTTTCTGCAAGCTCCACCATTGAATCTAAGTGTGAATAATAGAATGGCTCTGCTTGATAAAAGCGCTTTGGTTCTTTTTTAGTAATGGAGTAGATCTTATTTGCTACTCGAAGTGTATCAAGCTGTTGCTTAAAAGCAGCGACGTCTCTTACTTGGAAGAATGCTTTTCTCAAACGTTGGAGCTTTGGCTTTGCTTCTTTTAGGTTCTTTCTAATGTATACATACTCTTTACGTGAGATGTTATATTTCTTGAATGTTTTTGCCTTTACGATTCCATTAGCAATTATATAAGTAAGGATACCAGCTACAACTGAGATTCCTGATGCTGCAAGAAAGCCATTGTTCAAAGCGAAAAAGCTAATTAGCCATGTCAAAATGGAAGCTGGAATGGAAACAAAGGTAAAAATAAGCAATGCAATTAAGAAGTTCACTGTAATCGACTCCTGACCTCTCGAAATTTCTATGTTAAGTAATACGAACCAATTGTAAAAAAAGTTTCAAGTTTGCGTGAATCTAGTTTTTGACCAATTAAATTTCTCTATAACCAATATAACCGAAATTGACCATATTCAAAATGGACTTCCTTTGTATTTACATCTAGGTCTCAAGACTGAGAACCTGGAGAAACCGGGTGACAGACACCCTCCGTGGACACTTTTGGGTGTTTTGTCTTTTTAGGGTGTCTGTCACCGCTCGTGGACACTTCCCCATATTTGTCCGTGTGGAATGGACAGCTAGTTCTCTATACTTTACTTTCTTAAATACAAAAAAGCCCTTCAAATAAATTAAATAGAAGGGCTTCTTACATTTATTATGAATCTCTTGCAATTTTACTCTTGTACCAGACTGTTTGAAATCATCTAAAGTTAGCGGCCTCTTCTCTTGTTAATAATTTGTTATAGTGGCCAGCTTTATCAAGGAAGTATTTACATTCTCTATAGTTTTGTTGCGAAGTATCAAAGGGACCAATTAAAAAGACAATTGAGCCGTCTGCACCCCTTTTACAATCAAAGTTATGACCTGTTGTAAATAGGTAAGTGTGTACATCCTGTAAGGGTTGATGAGCAAAGCCTCCGGTATATATATATCTAATTACTCCAGGTGTTGCTGTTGTTTGGGGTAGAGATTGAACTCGAGATTTCTTAGAGAGTTTATAAACTTTTTCTAATCCAACTGCATGCCCTCTGGCTACAGACTCGATCCATGCAGTACTCTTCATTTTTGCAGCATCACTCGGATTATCAATAAAGCCATTTTCAGTAAGTACTGCATCCATATTGGTTTCACGAAGCATATGGAAATCGGCTTTCTTCATGCCTCTGTCGTTCATATTGTTTCTTGCGATAATTTCCGAGTGAATTGTCCGTTGCATTTGAGCAGTACGAGAACTACTAGATAGGCCTCTGTATATATAGTCCTCATAACCTGTGCCACCACCAGAGTTAATATGGATTGAGTAAAGAAAATCTGCTCCCCATTGGTTGGCCATGTTCGTTCTTTGATTTAAGGTAAGAGTTTCATCTCCAGACCTACTCATCCTAACAGATACACCATCATATTCATTTATTAGAATCTCTCTTAATTTATTGGAGATTTGTAGAGTAATATTTTTTTCTTGAATACCATTTCCTACCGCACCCGGATCTGTTCCACCATGACCTGGATCAATAAAAATCTTCACCATATATATCACCTCAACAGTTTATTGTTTACTTTTCCCTTGCTTGGTGTGAAAGTAAACTAGGCAAATGCGGATTATATTACCTTTAAATATATACGGTATTTTGGCGATAACTTGTCCTATTTGTCTGACTTTGTAGAAGTATTGTTTGTTTAATTACAAATGATAGGTGGTAAATAAAGAGTACTTGATACCTAGGTTGAAGTGACAAATACAAAGGAGTGGTCTTATGAAGATTAAGGTCAAAAGCTGGAAAATGCTTACTGCTCAAGACAAGATCTTTATTTTAAAAGCCATTAGCTTTCGGTCACAGGCAATGACTTCAAGTAATACCTCAGCTTAATTAACCAGCTATTTTCCTTATGACATTTACTCACTATGCTAGTTAGCCTGTAAATATTCCACCTTTTCAGCAATATTTTGTGAACTTTATTAACATGTGTCCCACTACATGAATATACATACTATTGAAAGGAGGGATTTATGTTGAATAGTTATCCTTTATTATTCTTAGCTGCTATGCTTGCTGGTTTTGGATTGTTACGCGTTCCTGTAAGCGGTTTCTTGGCGCCTCTTGATCCACTAATCGATGGCATTGGAGTTTTAACTGTCCTTATTTTTGCTTTAGCTCTTATCTATCATGGATTGATGTTTTTAGCAGGAAAGAAAAAATTTTAATAATATTTCTAACCAGACTCAATTCAAATTGGGTCTGGTTTTTAGTTTTCACATGGAAAAAGTATTCATAATTCCTCCATTTGGAATTAAAATGGAATAGTACATAATTTACAGGAGGATGATGGGGTTGTTCAAAAAAATAGCTGCTGATGCATTAGGTTTATCGGATATTGGAAAAATTATTGAACCAAAGGATTTTGACAAGACAGATGCTGACGATTACGTCATGCATGAGGACAATGAAAGAATTTACTTCTTGATCAAGACAAAGGCGGATGAATATTGCTTTACGAATTTGGCATTAATTCATGTGGATGGTCAAAGTGCTGCTTCCTCTAAGCGCACATTGTATCGTTACCCCTATTCTCAACACAAGATCTCGAACGTAACATTAGAAACTGCCGGAAAGCTTGATATGGATGTGGAGATTAAGTTCCGATTAGGCGATGTTCAATTTGATATTGATGTTCAAAAGGATCAAATTGAAAAGCTTAAGGATTTGTATAAGGCTTTACTACGAATCTCTGAGACTACTTATGAGAATTCGGTTGTAACTAACTTAGCAAACGAGAGTCTAGAGAAGGCTGTTGCAATTCTACAAAACTCTCGTACAGAGGAACTAAAGCTTTCCGAACAGTACAAAGAGTTAACTGAGTTTGGCTTTAATTGGCTAACTTCGATTCGTGAGCAGTATCATGAGAAAGACTTTGGTGATGTGTTTGAGAAGTATATTAATAACTAAATTTCACAAAAGAAAGAGGAGACTCATTGAGCCTCCTCTTTCTTCCTTATTTCAATAGTGATTGAACCACAGCATCTGATACAGCTTGGTTTCCACCAAGAATCGTTAATCTTTGAATATTATATTGATCCATTAAAGTTTGTGTAGCGGTAGGTACTTTGTTTTTTTCAACCAAAAGCAAATTGGCATTTTTCTTTGCCGCCAACACAGATCCTGTGAGTGCATCAGGATATGCCCAACCATCAGTCATAAATATTTCTGTTGGTTGCAAATTAAACTCTTTAATTAGACTCACTGCTGTTTCATACCTAGTTTCTCCACCAATTCGTTTTGAGGCAGGCACACCATTTGATACATTGTCCGATATTACGCTTTTCCCACCTATGACATACGTTTTTGTTATACCATTTAGAGCTTGTCTCGTATCGCCTGGTAAAGTATTTGTATCGGTTAAAAGAATAGGATAACCATTTTTCGCAGCTATCGTAGCTGCTGATAAAGCATCTGGAAAGTTATAACCGTATACAATCATGGCTGTTTTAGACGGATTACTTATTTTCTCTGCGATTTTGCGAGCTGTCTCATATCGTGTGCTACCAGCAATTCTCTCAACCTTAAGGCCCATTTTAATCAGTTGATCCTCTACTGCCTTTCCAACGGCTTCGATCCCACCTAATATGACTACTTTTTCAGCTTTTAGTCGTTGAATCTCCCTTTTGGTGGCATCGGAAAGCTGGCTCTTTTGAGTCAGTAAGATCGGTGAGTTGCTCTGATAAGCCAAAGGTGAACCTGCTAATGCATCTGGAAATGCATCTCCGCGAGCAAGATACACAGTTTTTGCCACTAACCAACCTTCCTTTGAGATTCTTTCAGCTGTTTCATAGCGAGTAGCACCACCTAATCTTGTATAGCTAGGAAGAAATGCCTCGTTAGTCTCAGTAAACTTACCTGAATGAGCCACCCATTTCGCCATCCATGCCCAAGCTGCATGGTGAGCAATCCACTCTTCTTTCCCTTGATAGTTGTCCTCGCTGTTATTGCTATACGTGTGTCCATCTGAATGGCGACTTTGCATTTCTAATACTTTTTGTGCATGTAGAGGCTCCCAATAGTCTCCACCTTTGTTTAACGAATCATCATAACCAAATACATTGGCGAAAATATCCAATGTAGCAAAGTTCATTCTGCGTCCAGTACCCCAATCATTACCTTGAGGGAAATAGATATCGGAAGAACCTTCTCTATAAATGGTTCCTCCTAGTATTTCATAGGGCGGACTCGAGAAATTCTTTTCTACAAGACCTTTATATACTAAATCAGAGTTAAAAAAAGCAGCTTCAGGTGTAGGCATATTAGCTAATGTATATTGTAAAGCTGAAGTATTATTAAAAGCGATAAACTCCATATAATCAGGATGTATAAATCCATGATTTATCACGGTACCATCTTCATTTATATTGCTTCCTTTTACCCAGTCTTTCACGGCCTTTCCATTTATGACCGTGTTATTATTGCTATCTAACGGTGTAGAAGCTGAAGTAACCATCAACTCGATATTTTTATTCATCCAGATATTCCAGTTGGGATGATTGGGCATCATAGCTGTGGCCAATTGCAAAATTTGGGCATTCCACGCATTTTCTTCCGCTTTCGTATCCCCTGGAGATAAGATTATTCCATCGATTGTATTCATATAAGGAACCACATAGTCATTAAAACGATTCGCCTCATATTCAACCATTTTCCGAACATATTCACGGTCAGTACCTGATAGGTTATCCCAAATGAGCCATGCAGAAAAACCTGAAAAATAAGCCCAGTGTGCCGACTGCCACTCGTCACCCCAACCGCCAGTTGTATTTGCTTTATGACGATAGGCAAGGGATGATACTAATTTTACAGTTTTCCCTTGTGCTTCTGTTTCAGAAATATTGGTAACCCCTGAATCATAAAGATCGAATGCTAATGAAGTTGCTAATCCAAGTGACATAGCAGCTGGGTGCCGAATCTCATTCTCTGATTTGCCTCCAAAGTTTAAATAAGACCCTGTTTGCTCGTCAAAATTCTTAGAGGTGCTCCACCAGGTGGTTAATCCATACTGGTTGGTATTTAATAAGATTTGTTGGATTCGTTGAGAATTTTCATCAGCAGGATTGCCATTAGTAAAAGAACTCCAATTGATGGGAATAACACCTGTATTACTAGATGCCTCTGTTTTATTTATTGGAAAAAGTGAGATCAAAATAGTTAAGGAAATTAAGACACGTAAAAAATTCAATGGATTTACACTCTCTTTCTTATTTATTCACTGTGTATTATTGTAATTGAATTCAAGAATCATTAAAAGAGAGAAGGTATACCAGTTGACATGTTCAACAATGGAAAGAAGCCGTGCACCATTGTAGCGGGCTACTTATCGTCTATAAAACTCATTCATCAAAACTAATGGTTTCTAAAGTGATTGCCTCTGTTTCCGGAGGATTTGACCACCAATTAATTCCATTGCATTTTACCAATATATTTTCTCCCTTATCTACATGGGACAACATATCGCTATTGTTTACCTTTACAGTAATGTTTTTTGAATTGTGGCTGGTTGCCCCGACAAGTTCAACATCTACGCTTTTTTTTCCTCGATCAGTAACGTACCCCTCCAAGTATACTTCCTCTGGACTTGAACAAGCAGTTAAACTTAAGCAAAATAATATGAAGACTATAAATCTCATCATTTCGACACCTCATAATATTAGACGAAATAGTTATTATTTGGTTTCTATTATCAAGTCTAAATATTATGGTTTTTCCTGATTTTTGTAAATATTTTTTAAATAAATAATTTACATAAATAAAAACGGAGAGTTAGATATCCTCCGTTCATTTCTTTTTGGCATAAATTATATACCGTTCAGGAGCATCCCCAATATACCCAAACGGATAACAAGTGGTAAGGATAAGCTCCTCTTCCTTTTCCTGTAACGTAATAATGCTTGTGTCGTCAGCATCAACGATTTTTGTATTCACAATCTCATAGGCTAGATTTCCATACGGCATTTTCATGACGAGCTCATCACCAAGCTCGAGCTCCCCTGCACGTTTGAAGACCGTATCACGGTGACCTGATAAAACAATTTGTCCTCCTTGCCCTGGAAAAAATGAGCCTTTATAGTGACCTACACCTTTTTCGAGCTCGTCCGGTTCTGTGCCTTCAACAATCGCTAACTCTGATTCTATTTTTGGAAGCGAGAGTAACCCTACTACTTCCCCAGTAATAGGGTTGAAGTTTTCATCGTCAATTTTTTCTGATGAAGCTTTTTCCACTATTCCTTTAGCTTCTTCCAGCGATTTGTCTGCTTGTATATTTGAATGCCAAATCTGATAACCTGCATATCCAGTGATCCCTAGTCCTAAGAGAATGAAAAGATAAATGATATACTTAATTCTGCCAAACCCCCTTAATGAATTTCAACTTCATTATAGCAACCTATTGAAAAAAAAGGGAAATCTCTCAATTAGAGATTACCCAGCTTGTAGAGAAGTTTCTTAAAACGCCTTATGTGCCAGCATAAGTGCTCCAACAATCCCTGCATCATCCCCGAGACCTGGCCGAACAATGTAGCTTGTAAGGTCCGGTAATGAAACATAACCATTTATAAGCTCTGGTAAATATTTATAGATGGAAGTGTATACTTGTTCTTGATGACTTACGCCTCCTCCAAGGATAATTTTCTTCGGAGAAAGAATCAAAATGTATTGCATAATCGATTGGGCCAGATAATACCCTTCCAAATCCCATACTTCAATCCGATCAACCAATTCGGCACCTTTTGCCCCCCATCGCTCCTCTATTGCCGGACCAGATGCTAGACCCTCTAAACAATCTTGGTGGTACGGACACTTCCCCTGATACGGGTCATTCGGATGGCGTCGCACCAGAATATGACCCATTTCAGGATGAGAAATCCCCTGAAGCAGTTGCCCCTGAACAATCGCTCCAGCCCCAATGCCTGTCCCGACCGTTATATACAAACAGCTATCCAGCCCTTTTGCCGCACCAAAGGTCGCCTCCCCTAATGCAGCAGCATTGACATCGGTATTAAATCCAACAGGAACATGGAACGCATCCTTCAAGGCTTGGACAAACGGGTAATTCTTCCAACCCGATTTAGGTGTGGATGTGATATAACCATAAGTTGGGCTGTCCTGGTTGACATCAATCGGACCGAACGAGCCAATTCCGATTGCATCCACCTGAAATTTCCGGAAAAACTCAATAACCTTAGGAATGGTTTCCTCTGGAACAGTGGTAGGAATCTGAATTCTCTCGATAATATTCCCTTTCTCATCTCCTACAGCACAAACAAACTTAGTTCCACCGGCTTCGATAGCAGCTAACATACTATTCCTCCCAATTTCGTTTTTTAACCTATAGCTCTTATGTGAAAGCGTATCACATAAGCATTAACATTTGCTAAAAATTCTGATGTTGAATTAACAAAGCAACAAGGTACTCAATTTTTTTCTTCACCAAGCCAAAGTATCCTCAAGCTTCCCACTTAAGTGAAAAGGGAATCCCTCAAATCGAGGGACCCCCTTACTCTTAAAATCTAGTTTCTTTTCAATCTACCTCTTTTGCTAACTCCCAACAGGGTCACCCCCATAAAGAGTAGAGCCACTCCTAGCAACAATACGTTAAATAGATTAGTTGCTGTATTCGGCAATGCCTTTCCTGTTTTCGTCGCTGACGCTACCTTAGTTACATCTTTATTAAAAACCGCAAACTTACTAAAGTGGGTTGTTGGTACACTTACCTGCCCGTTTTTGTACTCGGAACCCGGAACAAGCTCCCATCTATCCGCCTCTTCATTATAATAGTAGACTTCTAGACCTTCTGGGTTAGACTGTTTTCCTACATTAAAGGTGATCGTGATTGGTGAACTGAACTTCGTGTACTTTTTGCCCTTTTCATCGTAAATGTTAAAATCGTACACTTCACTTACTGCACCATCGACCTTTTTCATTTGCTTCATTTCGATCTTTACTGCACCGTTTGGAAGAATGGAAGCTGGGATGGTTAGCAAGGCTTCCCCATTCGCAAACACGATCTTTGCCCCTTTTTCCTTGAGCGCTTTAATTTGTTCAGCAGTAAAGCTTACTGTTGCATTCTTTTCTTTCACTTCAACAGTAATTGTACCGTTTTGAACTACCTGTGTAACTTCAGCGTCTGTAACCGTTGCAACTCCGTTTTTCACTGTTGGCTTTGTTACTAGGTTGTTTTGGCCTGGGTTGTTTGGCTTTCCAGGGTTGCCAGGAACATTTGGGTTTCCTGGGTTATTCGGATTGCCTGGATTGTTTCCACTTTTACCTGGGTTACCCGGTGTTCCTGGATTATTTCCTCCATTACCTGGATTGCCCGGTATTCCCGGATTATTGCCTCCATTTCCAGGGTTTCCTGGATTATTTCCACCATCACCCGGATTCTCACCATCATCAGGATCTCCTGGATCTTCCCCGTCGCCATCCCCCGGCTCCCCAGTAGATGCAGCCTCAGCTAAAATAAACGTTCCACCCGCATCACGAGCTGCAAGATTCACTGCAACATCCTTCGCATCAGAAACCGTATAGCTCACTCCACTATACTCATCCACAAGCACCGTGCCTGGCTCAAAGTCCACTGCAAAAGTGACCTTCGTGGCTTCCGTTGCTGTGTTCAATCCAACATATACTTTCTTTCCAAGGTACTCACGCTTCGTGATGGAGTACTTCTCCTCGTTTCCACCAGCAACCATCATTCGGGTCCCTTTCGAGAAGATTTTCGAGTAGTCACCACGAATATTTAGTAGCTTGGCATAATGGTCATGCAGCTTAACCGCTGTTTCGTCTCCACTTTCAAGCTTTTCCCATGGCATTCCGTCACGGTTTTGTGCAAATGCTGATACGACGCCATTGCTAGATTCCCAGCTTGATTTGCCGGAGTTGCCAAGCTCTTCTCCGTAGTAAATCACTGGTTGACCTTTAGATGTAATTTGCAGGGCTGCTGCGACCATTAGCTTGCCAACATCGCCACCCACATACTCGGACAAGAAGCCGTCCTGGTCATGCGAGCTTAAGAATTGTCCAAGTGTTGACGTGTTGTCGATATGAGCATCGCGCTCGGTTAAATATGACTCAACCCCGCTAATGTCTCCATTCACAAAGTTCTTTGCTTTTTCTTTAAAATCAAAGTCCAACAACGAGTCCATTTGTCCAGAGCGTAGGTAGCCACCGTCATTCGTGACGCTTGCTCCCCAATATTCGCCGATCATTTTGAAGCTCGGTCTGATTTCGGTTAGCGCGTTTTTAAACGCCATCCAAGTAGTTTCTTCGACGTGCTTCACGGTGTCGACACGGAAGTAGTCAATCGTTTCTCCGCTATCTGTTCTTGCTTTTTCCAACCAAGCGGTTTGCCATTCAATGATTTTGGCACGAACGGCTGGGTCTTCGGTTCTGAAGTCAGGAAGTCCGTCTAGTTCTCCGCGAACGGTTGGGTCCTCCATTTCAGTACGAAGCATATCCTTTAACACTGCTTGCTCTTCAGCCGTTGGTAGACCTGCTTCTCCCTGCCAGTTCGGTTCGATGGAATCCATTCCGTAACCAGCGTGGTTTAACACGACGTCCACCATAATTTTGATGCCTTTGTCGTGCGCTTTTTCAATTAGCTTTTTGAATGTTTCCATGTCACCGAGGCTTTCATCTAGAGATGTAAAGTCCTTTGCCCAGTAGCCATGGTAAGCGTATTGCTTTGCATCTAAGCCTTCGGTTGTTGTAAAATCGACACCCTTATTAAAGTCGATATTATCAACGATTGGTGAAATCCAGATGGTGTTGATGCCTAAGTCATCTAAGTAATCCAAGTTATCAATGATACCTTGGAAGTCCCCGCCATGGTACGCCTCACTATGTTCTGGGTCGTAACCAACCGGGTTATTGCTTGAATCTCCATCCTTGAAACGGTCGGTGAGCATAAAGTAAATTCGTGCTTCATCCCAATCAAAGTCAAGATCTCCTTGGTATGTGCGTGGTGCAACTTCCACCGCTACCGTTTGATTGTGACGGTTTCCGAATTCGTCCACCGCGGTTACGGTCAGATTCTTGATTCCTGCAGCAACCGAATCCTTCACTCCGATGGTGACTGCTTGAAGCTGCGGGTCAATCATGAGCTTGGATTTTCCACCCAATGGCGCCAAATCCACGTACATTTCTTTAAAAGTAACCTCTTCTTCCGTTGTCACGTTGATTTTTAAAACGGCATTTTCGTTATGCTGTATTTTCACTGGTGAGACTTGACCTTCTATGGTCACCTTTGGCACGGTATACACAATGACCGACTTGCCATCAACCGTGTTTTTCGGATCGGTCACTTCAGTTGTTTCGCCGTCCTTTGTCACAAGGAAGCTGTACTCGTAGGTGCCTGGGTCGAGGTTTTTCAACGTATAGTAGAAGTACTCATTCTTCTCGTCATACGTCATCACATATTCCTGCGCTCCGACTTTCACCTTCACTCCTTCAATCGTGTGCAACATGTCGTTTTGGTACAGCTCTTCATCACGATAGTAGAACGTTACATTTCCATCTTCTAAAATGGGTCCTTTGACTGCTGGTACAACGGTTTGACCTGCGACACCTGTGACCACCGTTACCTTTGTAATCACTTCATCACGGTCGATTTTCACCACATGGTCGTCACTGTCCGGTGAAATTTTCGCAGTTGCCCAGTCCGTTCCTTTTCGGATGAGGAAGCCGATGGACTCCGTTGTTGGTGCGATTTCAATATTGGCAATCGCTGTGTCCCCGTTGATTTCCGTAAAGTCGATTTGATCGTTCTTCACGCCTGTATTCCATACCCAGATATTCCAGTCCGTGAAGTCCTTGTCTGGTCTTACGTATTTTACGCGCACATAACGTTTCACGTTTTTCTTTACCGTTAATGCAAGGGTTGCTTCTGCGTCGCCTGCTTTTGCTTTGATCGTTGCGGTTCCTGGCTTTAGGCCTGATACCTTGCCCGTTCCATCCACGATGGCTATTGCTTCATCAGACGATGTCCATGTAACCTTTGCCCCAAGCATTTCTTGGTTGAACTGGTCACGAACGAGCGCGGATAGCTGAGCCGTGTAGGTTTCATAGACGGATTTATCACCTGAGATTGTGATCGTCTTCGGTGCGAGTGTGGCCACCGTGACTTCAATTTCCGCCTTCACCTCACCCACTGCGGCAACAATCGTTGCTGTCCCATTTTTCACAGAGGAGACTTTCCCGCCATCCACCTTTGCTACTTCTGGATTGGAAGATGTCCATGTGATGTTTTGGTCGAGCATGATGCGGCCCTTTTGGTCTTTCACATAAGCCGTAATTGTTTTCGTTGTGCCTGGGTTGATCGCAAAGCTGGTTGTGCTCGTTTCAATGCTTGTGACCGTTGGTGTGTATTCACCTTCCGCCTCATCGTACAGCACCATCATCGATAATGGAGCGACGGTTGCTGTTGCACCATTAATCGTGCGAAGTGTTTCGACACCGGCTGCTTGGTCGTCGACTACCACATTCCAGGACGTGCTGGATGGAAGGCTAACTTCCTTCGCTGCGTTGTTTGCATTGTAAATGACGACGATGTTTTTCCAAGAATCGTTGTTCGCATAGTTTTTCAACTGGAATGCGACGATATTGTCGTCAGTTTTGTACACTTGCAGATTTTGCTCAATTGCTGCTTTTGTGTTCATTTTAAACGCTGGATGCGCTTTACGTAGCTCAATCAAGCCTTGGTAATAATCGAACACTGGCTTGTATTGGTCCTTCAGCTCCCAACGAATTTGGTTGATGCTGTCTGGACTCTTATAGCTATTGTGGTTACCGTATTTACTTCTCAGCATTTCTTCCCCTGCATGGAGGAATGGAATCCCTTGTGATGTAAGCACGATGCCATTCGCTAGTAGGCTGCGTTTGACCCATTCGTTTTGCAGTGCGTTGTCTTCCGTGATGATCGCGTGAGGATCGGTCGTGATATCTTGATTTGCGACCTTCATCATTTTATCCCATAGGTTCAAATTGTCATGCGCGGTCACGTAGTTAATGCTTTCGGATGGACGGTTCGTAAAGTCGGTGATCGAACCGATGACACCCTTTGCAACGTCGGCTTCCTTCCCGGTTGCGCCTGTCGCGAAACCTGTGGATGCATCATCGCTTCCGCCTTTAATGGCGCCACGGATATTGTCGTTAAATACCGCGTAACCTTGGTCTTTCTGCGTTCCTTTGAAGTTTTGTAAGGAAGCATCTAAGCTTGTCGATCCTCCTGTCCATGGTTCGCCATAAATCAGAATGCTTGGATCAACCTCTTCCTTCAGCTCCTTCGTTAATTCGCTCATTGTTTGACGGTCGATTAAGCCCATCAAGTCAAAGCGGAAGCCGTCAACTCCATATTCGGATGCCCAATATTTCACGGAGTCTTTGATGTACTTACGAACCATCGGACGTTCGGAAGCGACTTCATTTCCTGTGCCCGAACCGTTCGTAATTTTCCCCGCATCGTCCGTACGGTAGTAGTAGCCTGGTACGATTTTGTCAAACGGTGAACCGCCAGAAAGCTGGGTCGATTCAGGGATATAGGTGTGATTGTACACGACGTCCATCACGACGCGAATGCCTTTGTCGTGCATGGCTTGAACCATTTCCTTGAACTCCGTCACGCGTGACGTTGGGTCCGCCGGGTCGGTGGCGTACGATCCTTCTGGTACGTTGAAGTGGATCGGGTCATAGCCCCAGTTGAACTTCGGGTCAGTGGAGTTCGGGTCATCGACGGTTCGCTCGTTCACGGAACCGAAGTCATAGACTGGCAGCAAGTGAACGTGAGTCACTCCCAATTCTTTTAGTGAGTCTAAGCCGGTTTTAACGCCATTTGGCCCCGTCGTGCTCGACTCGGTAAATGCCTTGTACTTCCCTTTATTAGTCATGCCTGAATTTTCATCTATGGAAAAATCGCGCACGTGCAGCTCGTATAAAATTGCATCGGTTGGCGACACAAACGCTGGTTTGACTTCCGGATTAAACCCGGTTGGGTCCGTATCATCCAAGTTGATGATCGCGGTCCGTTGGCCGTTTGGCGAAATGGAGCGGGCATACGGGTCAACCGCATAGTTGGTTGTTCCGTCTGCGAACTCGACTTTGTACATATAGTATTTTCCGTTTTGATCACCGTTTAGGGTGAGTGACCACACGCCGTTGGAGGCACGAGTCATGGCGGTTTCGTTGCCGTTTGTATGGTCAGTGACGAACGCCCCTTCGTAAGTGCCTTGGTCGCTATAGATGGCGACGCTTACTTTTTGAGCAGTTGGAGCCCATAGCTTGAACGTGGTTTCTGATGGTGAGTACGTGTACCCTAGATCTTTTCCATCATAGTAAAATTGGTCATCGTTTAAAACGTTTCGCATCGTTACCTTTGTAGGTTGGTAACCGGTTGCGTTGACTTGGTATTGCTTTCTTACGTCGATTTGTGAAGGGTCTGTGATTGTTAGCTTCACTTTTGTATCGCTAAGCTTCGTTGTGGTTGTTGCGATTTCTTGGTTCGCTTCGACATCTGTTAGTGTGAACGTAGTGTCATCTGACAGCTTTTTGTTTACGGACACGGTGATGCTGTTTTTAGCATCCATTAATGCCGCTTGAACAGCTGCGGTTAAGTCTGGCTTGGTGTAGCTCACTTCGGTTTGGTCTTGAGTGAGCCAAACTTCAACAGAGTCACCTTCTTTGATCTCGATTTTTCTTTGAACATCTTGTGTTGTCCAGTCCCCTGTTCTTGTGATGATGTTAATGGAGCTGGATGAGAATTCGTATGTTGCTTGGGCAAATCCGTCTTTTGTTGTGGTGAATGGATAAGCCGCTCCTTCTTTTCCGTCTTCCCAAATCCACATATCCCAATTGTTTTGGGCACCGTCAAATCGGTAGTAGTTGATGGTATAAGAATAAGTAGTGCTAAGAATTTGAATCGTTTTTTCTGCCGTTTTTCCGTCGAGTGACGCTTGGACGGTGATGCTGTCGTTCGGTTGAACGGAGTACGTGTCAGCAATCGTTAAACTGTTGTTGGATAACGTAATCCCGTCTCTACCATCCTTCAGGCTCCATTGAGGAGTCACGTCAGACTGTTCTCCCTTTTCGTTAAGTACTTTCGCAGTGAGAGTGACCGTTTGGCCCTTTTTCGTTGTGGCTGGTGCGTTGATGATTAGACCCGGTGCATGGACGACGGAGTTTCCGTTCGCTTGGTTCGGGTTGCTGGGGTCGGTGATCCAGTTGCTTTCCCCAATAATAAATTTGTACTCGTATGTTCCTGGCGCAAGCTCTGTGGTGAGCTGCCACACACCTTCCGCGTTTTTGGTCATTTCTTTTGCGTTGTCTGCCCAGCTCGTAAAGCTGCCTGCGACACGCACGCGGTCTGCCTCACCTAAGTACTGGAACGTGACCGTGCCATCGTCGTTGATGACCGGGCTTGAGGCTGTCACTGGTGGCGGTCCAATAAGGAAAGTGGAGTTATCCCCCGCTTTCGGGTTCGTATTTAATGGGTCTGCCGTGCTTTGATCCCAGCTTTTGTTGTTTAGTAGAAACTTATATTCATAGTTTCCTTCCGCTAGGGTTGGTAATGTTGCGGTAAACACACCGTTTTCTAAGGTCATTGGGGTCGCTGTCTCAAGCGTCCAGTTATTATGGGTACCAATGACATACGCGGCCGTTTCCCCTGTGCTTACATAGTTAAATGTAACGCTGTTGTCTTCATGGATGATCGGGCTCGCTGGAGTGCTTTCAGCATTTGCTCTCGTATACAATCCACTTCCTGAAACTAGCTGAAGTAGAAGAGCAAAAACCATCACTATCGAAAATGCCCTCATGTTCTTCCTACTCAATCGCTTCTCCTCCTATTCTGTTTTACGGGTGGTGCTGACTAGCTGTGAACCTTGGTGATGTTTGTTGAATGTGATACTTTATGTAGCTTCATGTTGCAATGGGGGGGTGTAGGTTTTTGCGCAATCGATTGCACAAATGATGAAAAAAGAGAAAATAGTTCAGTTGCCGCTCTGTGCAACAAGTTGCGCAAGCGCTTTCACAAACTACTAACCTAATAATATCACCCCCCTATGGTGTCTGTCACCACAAAAAGACAAAATCGTACAATTTGTCCACGAGCGGTGTCTGTCACCCTTCGTGGACAGATCCTACACTTTTGTCCGCCTGAGATGGACACTCCACTCCATTACATTACTACTTATTCTTGGTTGGATTCCTTTGCTAGTTCTAACGCCTTTTTCAGAAATTCCTCTTCACTTATTTCTCCGTTTATTCTTAACCGAACTAGCTTCTCATGTTTCTCTTTCACGTTGAATCCTGAGATTTCTAGGGATGCTTTCGCATTTCGTAATGCCTTTTCAATTGGCTCTTCATTTGACTTTGTCATTGATATCCCTCCTAAATATGACTTTCTTCTGATCTTTCGCCTAATATCACCATTCTAATAGTATACAAGAGGAGAGTTGGACCTTATAGTATAGGACCTATTACATATTTACTAAATTTCATGTAAAATACAATCATTACCACTTACATATAATAGGAGCTATCACCATGAAACATACGATGAACTATACATTATCAGAGCGCTTTGAGGTTGCTTTTAATCAAATCCATGAAATGTTAAAAAATAAAGTGAAAATAAATGATGATAGATTTGTAGTGTTGCTGGATAGAGGGGCGAAAAGACATCAGTTGATAGCAAACTATCAAAAAGATTTAAAACAATATGCTAAGCTAAGAAATGCAATTGTCCATGATAAGCGCGAGTTAGGCTTCTATATCGCCGAACCCCATAGGGAGATCGTCGAACATATTGAAATGATTGCAAAAGTGTTCAGCAGGCCAAATTATGCACTATCTATTGCGACTAAAGATGTGATTTGTTTTGATCGCGAAGACAGTTTACAAGAGGTCTTTAAGGTTATAAAAGAATATGGATACGCTCAATATCCCATCTATAAAAATAAAGTATGTATAGGCTTATTATCTACTGATGATATTGTGAGATGGATGTCTGAGAATCTGATCAATACGATTGTAGACATAACTGACATTCGTGTATTTGATATTATTTCAACCGTAGAAAGCCACCCGATAGAGTTTGTTTCAAAAACAATGGACATCTTTTCAGTAGAAGAAATTTATGAGGAAAAACATAAAAATACGTTGGATTTAGAAGCGATTATTATTACTGAAAATGGAAGCAATTCTGAAAGACCACTAGGAATCATTACTGCTTGGGATCTAATAGAGTTGGACTACCAGGATGAAAATTGAATACGCTCGTCGTAAAGCCACTTGCAGCGATGCAGGTGTCTTTTACGTATTAAGCACTACTGCGGTGTTAATAAGGTGTCTGTCACCCTTCGTGGACATTTTTGGTGTTTTTGTACGCGTGGAGTGGACAGTCTTTTACTTAACTTATTCTAAGTTGTTTATTTAGTATACCTAAAGGAATACATAGTGTTTCATTGAAGGAATAAATTACAACGGATGGCAAAAATCCCTAGATATACTTTGTTTATTTACCGTCACTCTGTAAGCGATTACAATATTGCTTACAAGTACTTGTCAGATATCACCAATACCTACATACCTAAGTATCTGAACTTTCAGTTATTTGGTTATCCGGGGACATACGAACATATAAGGTATTTATTTTTCACATCCAGAAAAACAGAAGAGTTTTCACCTATTAACTATTTTTTAGATCGATCTTAGAACGTGAGTTAAAGACGAACATAGGGGGAAAAAGGATGAGTAAATTTAATAGCTTCTTAGAAACAAAAGTAATGCCTGTGGCAGGTAGATTGGCTGCCCAGCGACATCTTGGTGCACTACGAGACGGTATTATCCTAGCCATGCCGCTAATTATTATTGGCTCTCTTTTCTTAATTATTGCTAACTTCCCAATTACTGCATGGACTAACTATCTAGCAGAACACCCAACAATTAAAACTAGTCTCTTATATCCATACCGCGGGACCTTCGAGATCATGGGGCTCGTCGCTACATTTGGGGTCGCATATCGCTTAGCTGAAAGTTATAAGCTCGATGCACTGGCTAGCGCGGCTATTTCACTTGCTGCCTACTTTGTTGTATCACCTTTTACTAGCTATGTAATTGGACAAGATCCAAATACTGGTGCAGATATTTTGGAAAATGCTTATAATACCGGACTTTTTACAAGTAAAGGCTTATTCGTTGGAATGGTTATTGCCATTCTATCAACTGAAATTTATCGTAAAATTACCGAAATGAATATTGTCATTAAGTTACCTGATGGTGTACCTCCTGCTGTTTCAAGATCCTTCTCTGCCTTAATACCAGCGTTTGTAGCTGTTGTTGTAGCATGGGGATTACGCTTGCTTGTAGAAAACATCGGTGACTTCGGCAGCATACACAATGTTGTATCCGTCCTCTTGCAGCAGCCACTAACCAGCCTTGGCACAAGTTTGGTTGGAACGATTATTGTCTTTATACTTATTCAAATGTTATGGTGCTTAGGTTTACACGGAGCAAACATCGTTAACGCAGTTATCTTACCGGTTTGGTTAACATTGACACAAGAAAATGCGATGTCATTTGAAGCTGGCGAACCTGTAAAAAATATTGTAACAAACGAGTTTAATGATATTGTCTTTATCGGTGGATCCGGTACAACTCTCTCTTTAGTACTCGCTATGGTATTTTTCGCAAGAAGCCAACAGATGAAGCAGTTAGGACGCCTTGGTATTGGCCCTGGAATCTTTAATATTAATGAACCTGTTACCTTTGGTATGCCAATCGTTCTAAATCCAATTATGATGATTCCATTTATCTTAGCACCAGTTGCTGCGGTTATAATGACGTTTGTTTCTATGGATTTAGGATTGGTAGCAAAACCAATCGGAGTCGTAACTCCATTTACTATGCCTCCTATCCTAAACGGTTATATCATCACTGGCAGTATCTCAGGTGCCATTCTTCAATTGGCCATCATGGTAGTATCATTCTTCATCTACTTCCCATTCTTTAAAATGTGGGATACGCAGAAGCTTGCCGAGGAGAAAGGTGCCGCTACGAATACTTCATCTACAGAAAACACTGTTAATATGTAGTTGTGGTGACAGACACCCTAAAAAGACAGATTGGCTTGTTTTGTCCACGGATGGTGTCTGTCACCCTTCGTGGACAGATCCACTCATTTTGTACGCGTGGAGTGGACACTGTCATTAAAAAAGGATTGGCTCGTATGGAGCCAATCCTTTTTCTTTATGTTCTAACTACTAAATCTCCCCGTATTATAAGCTTCCCTTCCAATTCTAATGAAAATAGTTGCTCTTCTAGATCACCATATTCCGATCCTAATATCTGCTTTAATTTACTGATTGAGACAGACTGAGGAATTTTCTCCAATAAAACTGAATTTGCATCCGGTTTAATAGCTGATTTAGGATCCACACTCGTATTTTCTTGAAACACTGACTCCACACCAATATAAGGTCTCTTTCCTTTTACCAATAATTGATTACATCCTTGGCCTTCTAATGAATAAATAGGATGTGGGACTGCATATACCTCCCGTTTCTGCCTTTCAGCAAACTTAGCGGTCCAGAGTGCCCCACTTTTGACACCAGCTTCAACAATAATGACTTCGTTAGACCAAGCACTAATTAAAGCATTTCTTTCGACAAAATGCTGCTGTTTAACTGGTGTTCCAGGTGGATATTTAGATAAAAATACGCTTCCTGATTCAATCAGTTCATCATAAAGCTTTCGCTGTTCAGTGGGATAACATATGTCTACCCCACTTCCTAAGAACGATATCGTTTTACCGCCCGCCTTCATACATGCAGCTTGTGAATACGAATCGATACCTTTCGCAAAGCCACTTACTAAGACTATGTCCCTTTTAGCAAGTTCTTTTCCTATATCCCTGGCTACTTTTTTCCCATACTCAGTACAACGTCTTGCACCAACGACTCCAATTGAACGTTCAAACTTCTGTAGCCTGCCCTTAAAATAAAGTAGGATTGGCGACTCACCACATGTCTTTGCGATTTCAGGATACCTATCATCTGTAATGGGTAACAAATCTATCCCCTTTTTCTCAATGATTCTACTAATTGAGTCAACTTTTTCAAAACTCTTGTTATCCATTATTTGTTGGATCATTCGTGTAGTGATACCAGGGACTCCTTTCAAATCCTCTTGTGTTGAAAGGTATATCCTCTTCAGATCCCCATTAAAATATGCATAGAGATTCTTCTGCATAACTGGACCAATATATTTTAAAGTTGCTAGCCAAATCCAATACTTATCCATGGCCTCCTCCAAACAAATGAAATGCGTCTTTATCCAAGTCTCTACTTTGTAAACTAAGTCTCATATGATTTACATTTATTTTATTTTCGCCTTCTAGATCAGCAATAGTCCTTGCCACTTTAATAAATTTGTGAAGACTTCTGCCACTATACTTAAAACGATCATATGCCTTTTGAAGCAATGAAGTGGTTTCAGAATCTAACGGACAAAACTGCGCGATTAAGGATGCCGTTAGTTGAGCATTTGAGCTTATTCCTGATATATTTTTGTACCGTTTTTCCTGAATCTTTCTTGCATAGTCCACCCGCGCTTTTAATTCAGCCGAACTTTTAGATGGTAGGACATTTGAAAAGAAATTTACGTTATTAACGTATTTCTGAATATCCATTCGATCAATGATCGGACCTGATAATCTTTGCCGATATTTAATAATTTCGTAGTCTGTGCATCTACATTTTTCATTCCCAAAATAACCACAGGGACAAGGATTCATCGCACCAACTAGCATAAAATTAGCAGGATAGGAGTTTGAACCCCACACCCTAGTGATTGTCACCATCTGATCCTCAAGAGGCTGTCTTAGAGCATCAAGAGTTTTCCTACTGAATTCAGCGATCTCATCAAGAAAAAGAACCCCATTATGTGCAAAAGAAATCTCTCCTGGTTTCGCAAATGGACCACCTCCAATGAGTGAGTTTGTTGAAGCATTATGATGGGGTGCACGAAACGGTCTCTGTGTAATTAAAGTTCCTTTTTCATGTAACATACTTGCTATGCTATAAATCTTGGTTACTTCTAATGACTCCTTTTCACTCATCTCAGGAAGGATCGTAGGAATTCTTTTAGCAATCATTGATTTGCCACAACCGGGTGGACCAATCATAAGGAGATTATGTCCTCCAGCTGCCGCTATTACCATATAATTAAGGATGGTTTCCTGTCCCTTAACATCAATAAAATCCAATTTGGTTTGTTGTTCTGGAATACCTTTTTCATTTAGTAATAATTCGTCTGGAACCTTCCCTCCCAAAATTTCAACAGCCTCTCTTAAATCTCTACATCCAAAGATTTCTACTCCTTTTACTAATTTCGCTTCCTGTACATTTTCTATTGGAAGGAGAATTTTCTTAATTCCAACCTCTTGCGCTTTTAAAACCATGGGAAGGATTCCACTGCTTCCACGAATGTTAGCGTTCAATGAAAGTTCTCCAATAAATGCGGTTTGATTCAAATCTCTTGGTTCTGGTATTTGATTGCTTCTTAAAAGTAACCCTATTGCCATAGCTAAGTCGTAATGAGTTCCCGTTTTCTTCATATCAGAAGGGGCAAGGTTAAAAACCACTTTGAATACAGGAAAAACAAAGCCTGATGATAACATTGCTGCTTCGAGTCTTTCTCGTGCCTCTTTCACTGCCTTATCACCTAACCCAACAATGGATACAGAACTCAGCCCCACCATTGTATCTGTTTCCACTTCAACCACCTGCCCATCAATCCCCAGCAAAGCAAAACTATAAACACTCGAGGCCATACAACCGCTCCATTTCCTTTGATCCATAATTCTCTTTTTGCATCAAAAACTCTAGATAGTGTTCTCGCATTGGTTCGGGAAAATAGGAAAGGATTTGTTCTTTTGTTACAAGGGGATTATGTTCGTTGAGCATGTAGGCACGGTAACTACTCCAAGGATAAGTTTCTAAAGATTCAACCATACCAGCAGATAAGGGGTTTCTGTGAATATAACGGCTTAGGTCCAGTTCATGTTCGGGGGAATCAATTATATCGTGGAAATATCTCTTTTCGAATACATGTCCGGAGAAGTCATATTTGAGGTTAAAATATCTGGCGTATTTGCTGTGAAGGTATTTGATGATAGGACCAGGAGGGATTTTCGTGGTTTCTAGCTGAAGATGAATATGATTGGACATAAGGCAGTAGGCGTGGATATTGAAACTGTATCTTTCCTTAGTTTCTAATAACATACCTAAGTATTTTCTTCGATCCGGATCATCGTAAAACAAGGGTTGCTTCCTGATTCCTCTACTTGTGATATGATACTTCGCACCCGGAAACCAAGTACGTGCACGTCTTGCCATGCGTGAGCCTCCTTTTAATTTTATTTAATGAAGTGTCGAGTTTGTTGAAAGAGATTTGTAGGTTTCGCAAAGTGGGAGAAGTGGGGTTTCTAATATTATACTACTCTCTCACCCACCAATAAATAGAGTCAACAGTTTACCTCATATAAATCATAATAAATATGACAACCTTCCTCTCCTCCCCACTGTCCACCTCAGAAAGACAAAAAGACCAAATCTGTCCACGAAGGGTGACAGACACCCTAAAAAGACAGATTGGCCCTATTTGTCCACGAACGGTGTCTGTCACCGTAAGTAGACTCTTGTTTCATATGGTTGGAGGGTGGATTCTTTGTGGAGCTTCCTTTCAGCCCCTTCATAGTTTGCCAACACTAGTTCAAAGTCTCCTAGTTTTCCTCCAGCGCTAACTACAGAATTTCCCGGCACTCTGAATCTTGTCACTTCTTCACTGAAGTTATTCACCACAAGCGCCATCTTTTTCCCCCATTTGCGTGTATACGCAAACAGCTTCGGATGATTCGCTAGCAATAACTCATACGTACCGTACACGAACACAGGCTGATCCTTTCTTAACCGGATCAACTGCTTATAAAAGCTCAAGATCGAATCCGGATCCCCGACCTGCGTCTCCACATTGATATCCACATAATTCGGGTTCACCCCGAGCCATGTAGAATCTCCGCTCGTGAATCCTGCCGTCTCTGATGAAGCATTCCACTGCATCGGCGTTCGCGAGTTGTCTCGGCATTGCTTCCAGATGAGCTGCATGAGCTCCTCATGCGAGTGACCTTTCCCGCGTTCCACCCGGTAGTAATTCACCATTCCCACATCGTTGTAATCCTCGATCCTCGGGAACTGCACGTTTGTCATTCCAATTTCTTGACCTTGGTAAATGAACGGAGTTCCTTTCATCAGGAAGTACAGCGCAGCTAGCATTTTGGCGCTTTCCTTCCAGTATTCCTTGTCATTTCCCCAGCTCGACACACGGCGCGGCTGGTCGTGATTTTCGATGAAGAGCGCATTCCAGCCTCTTCCTTCCAATCCCGTCTGCCACTTGGTAAGCGCCTTTTTCAACGCTCGAACATCGACACGACTGTCATCCGAGTTCTTATCCCAAAGGTCCAAAAACTCAAATTGAAAAATCATATTAAAATAGCCGTTCTCTTCTCCAACCCAACGATCCGCGTCAGCAATCTTAACCCCATTTGCTTCCCCGACCGTCATCACATCGTACTTTTTAAAGGTCCTCTGTGAAAAGTCAGCCAGCCACTCATCGATTCCCTCTACATTCATCATGTAAGGAAAGCAAGGCACCACATCTAGCCCTTCAGGATTTGGCATATCCGGGAAACCTGGCTTCTTTTTAATATGAGAAATCGCATCCACACGGTATCCATCAATGCCCTTATCAAGCCACCAGTTTACCATGTTCTCCAACGACTCACGCACCTCTGGATTTTCCCAGTTTAGATCCGGCTGACGCGTCGAGAAGATATGCATGAAATATTGGTCGGTCGCCTCGTCGTACTTCCAAGCCGGACCACTAAAAATCGACTCCCAGTTATTCGGCTCCTTGCCATCCTTCCCGTCGGCCCAAATATACCAATCGCGCTTCGGATTATCCTTGCTCGACCGTGACTCAATGAACCACGGATGCTCATCGCTCGTATGATTGATCACCAAATCTAAAATGATTCTCATTCCACGCTCATGAACCCCTGACAACAGTTCATCAAAATCCTCCATCGTGCCAAACTCATCCATAATGTCATGATAATCGGAAATATCATAGCCGTTATCGTCGTTTGGCGATTTGTACATCGGTGAAAGCCAAATCACATCAACGCCCAAATCCTTTAAATAATCTAGCTTCGAGGTTAACCCCTTTAAGTCGCCAATCCCGTCTCCATTGCTATCCATGAAGCTTCTTGGATACACCTGATAGGCAACACTTTCCTTCCACCACTTCTTGTTCACGTTCGCACCTCTATTTCTACTTACACCCACCACATTTGTGAAACAGGCTCTTCAATTAACACCGACTTTAAATTCACAACCGCGCGAGTGAAGCCTTCTTCAATCGACATAATTGGATCTTCATGCTCGATGCTTACCACATAGTCATAGCCGTATGTGCGTAATGCACTCATCATATCCGACCACTCTTTCAAGCTGTGTCCACAGCCAACTGAACGGAAGTTCCACGCACGAGTTCTAATCTCCCCATACGGCTGCATATCGGTTAACCCATACATATTGACATTATCTTGGTCAATATACGTATCCTTCGCATGGAAATGATGAATCGCATTTTCTTTTCCTAAAATTTTAATCGCAGCAACCGGGTCAATTCCCTGCCACCATAAGTGACTTGGATCTAGGTTCGCCCCAATCGCGTCACAAGTTTCCTCGCGTAACTTTAACAAAGTATATGGCGTGTGAACCAAAAATCCGCCATGTAACTCTAGACCAATTTTCACATGATGATCTTTCGCGTATTGTCCAACTTCACGCCAGTAAGGAATCAATTTCTCTTCCCACTGCCATTTCAACACATCGCCATACTCATTCGGCCAAGGTGCCACCGGCCAGTTCGGCTGTTTCGCATCCTCGGAATCACCAGCTGTACCAGAGAAACAGTTCACGACTGGTACGTTTAAAAGTGACGCCAACTTGATCGTCTTCAACAACGTATCATTGGACTGCTCCGCAAATGCCTTATCCGGCGAAATCGGATTGCCGTGACAACTGAACGCACTAATGATCAGGCCACGCTCTTCCACTTTACGAAGATACTCTACTCTTGCTTCTTCGCTTTCCAAAAGACCGTCTAGGTCGCAATGGTTATTCCCTGGATAGCACCCCGTACCTATTTCAACGGCATGTAAGCCTGCATTTTTCACCGTATCAAGCATTTCCTCAAATGATTTCTCTGCAAAAAGTACTGTAAATACTCCTAGTTTCATCGTGAACCTTCCTCCCTTTCACTGCTTTCATAAATCTTGTCTATAATTTGTGACACTTGCAGCGCTTGCTCTGGTTTTACCACAAGCTCCGCCTCACCCAAACAAGCGGCGACAAAATTCCTTGCCTGTGGTACATCTGGTTCCTCTTCCCCCGGCACCCAGTCTGCTTGCGTGTTAAAAAGCATGCCATTTTTCGTGGTGTATAGTTCAAATGGGAATACATTTATTCCGCCTTCCACACCAGAAATGCTGACATTCGCCACATCTTCCTTGATGTTGGCTGCCCAAGATGTTTCAAACAGCATCGATGCTCCATTTTCAAACGTCATGTAAGCCGTTACATGATCATCCACTTCAAACGTCTGATGGTCAAACTCTCCCCATTGGTTCACTTGACCTGGAATTTTACTCAACGTATTGTACGTACGACCCGTAACGCTTGTTTGCTTCGGATTGCCCATCAACCAAAGGGCCAAATCAAGTAAGTGGCAGCCAAAATCGATTAAGCTTCCGCCACCTTGAAGGTCTTTGTTTGTAAAAACACCCCAGCCAGGAACCTTACGGCGTCTGAGCGCTTGAACTCGAACAACCAATACCTCCCCAACGTCTTCCATCAATTTTTTCGCCGCGATCGCTTCCTTCATAAATCGGTAGTGATATGCGATCGCCAGTACCTTGTTTGCCTTTTTTGAAGCTTCAATCATCGCCTCACACTCAGTCGCACTTAACGCCATCGGTTTTTCACAAAGTACGTGGACTCCCGCTTCAAACGCGGCAATCGTAATTTCTGCGTGAAACTTATTCGGAGTACAAATACAAACCGCATCTACCTCTTGAAAAAGCTCCTTATAGTCCTGAAACACATGTGGGATGTTAAACTTTTCTGCCGCCTCGCGAGCTCGTTCACCATTCACGTCACTAACGGCTGTAATCGTGCATTTATCGCCTAAAGCAAGAAAAGCCGGGATATGGCGGGCCTGTGCAATCCCGCCAACCCCGATAATCCCGATTCGTAGCTTTTCCATTATTCCTTTATTCTCACAATCTGCTTGGTTTCATTAGATTCAAGAGCTGCCAAGATCACTCCAAGAGATTTCATTCCCTCTTCCCCGCTCACAGGCACTTCCTTATCATTCAGCACAGCATCCACAAATTGATCAATCACATGCGAGCTCGATTGGCCACCCTCGTCATTGGACTGAATTTTTCCAAGCTGATAATTCACAACATCACCGTTTTTGTATTGAACAACTAACGAGTTGTTTGGATCGTCCTCTAAACGAAGAATCGCATTCTCTCCATAAATAATCGTTGAATTGTCTTCCTTGCTCACATACGACCAGCTTGCCGCAAGCGTCCCAATGGTACCGCTTTCTGTTTTCAATACACAAACCGCTGTGTCATCGACCGTAGCAAATTCCTTCGCGCTCGTCTCAACAAATGCACCCACTTCAACGATTTCTTCTCCTAATACGTAACGAAGAAGGTCTGTTTTATGAACGCCTAAATCGCCCATCGCCCCAACAAACGCTTTATCTTTTTGGAAAAACCAGCCTTCCTTGCCTTCCACGCTCCAGCCCTCTGGTCCTCCGTGTCCAAAAGCCGTACGGAAGCTATAAATCTTCCCAACTTCTCCGCTTTCAATCAATTGACGAGCTTTTTGGTGAGAGGCCACAAAACGTTGGTTGTGCGCGATCATCAGCTTTTTGCCGCTATTTTTTGCCGTCTCGATCATTGATTTTGCTTCCTCTTCTGATGTCGCCATTGGCTTTTCACAAAGAACATGAACACCTGCAAGCAGCGCAGCATTAGAGATTGGTGCATGAAGATAGTTCGGTGTACACACGCTTACCGCATCTACTTCCGCGTTTCTTAAAAGTTCCACAAAGCTCGTGTACGATGGAACTCCGTACTTTTCACCAATTTCAAGTGCTCTTTCTGCGTTATTATCGCAAACTGCCACAAGCTCTACATTCGGATTTGCTGCATATTCAGGTAAATGGCGATGGCGTGCAATACTTCCGCAGCCAATCACACCTACTCGTAATTTTTTCATGTTAGTTTCCCCCTTTGATCGTTTCTAACGGTTTTGCATTTCCGTATACTGGACGCTCTCTCTTTACTGGCTGTGCCCAATTGACAGCGTTTGTGATGACCTTTTGAATTTTTTCATTATGGTAAGTCGGGTACGTTTCATGTCCTGGACGGAAGTAGAACACCTTCCCGTTTCCGCGCGTATATGTACAACCGCTTCGGAACACTTCTCCGCCTTCAAACCAGCTGGTAAAAACAAGCTCGTCTGGCTGTGGAATATCAAAATGCTCGCCGTACATTTCTTCCTGTGGTAACTCGATATATTCACCAATTCCTTCTGCGATCGGGTGACTCGGGCTCACAACCCATAGGCGCTCTTTCTCATCCGCTTCACGCCACTTCAAATCACAGCTCGTTCCCATTAATGTTTTAAAGATTTTCGAAAAATGGCCAGAATGAAGCACAATTAAGCCCATTCCATCAAGAACGCGCTGCTGCACCTTTTGTACGACCGTGTCTGACACTTCGTTATGCGCAAGATGCCCCCACCAAACAAGTACATCTGTATTCGCTAACACTTCATCCGTTAATCCATGCTCCGGCTCATCAAGAGTCGCTGTCTTCGCTTCGTAACCTGCTGAAGTTAAAAACGACGCAATCGCCCCGTGAATACCCTCCGGATAAATATCCCTTACCACTGGATTCTTCTGCTCATGTCGATTCTCATTCCATACTGTTACCTTCACCACGTCAAACCACTCCTTTTACAATATCTTACTCCCTATTTTAGAGATTCATAGATTTTATGAAACTGCTTACATTGACTAGTAGGGTGGAAAATATTGACCTGACCAGGTGTAGAAGAAATTAGATTACTATCAAATATATATATTCTGCTTCATGGGGACTTAGAAACTCTTTTGGTTACCGCTAGACTAGTTTCCCTGCTTCCACGGGAACTCAACTACCCTTTCACTTACCGTTAACCCCTTTTTCCTCCCTCCATGGGCACTCAACTACACTTTCAGTGACCATCAAACCCTATTTTCCTCATAAACAGGCACTGACACCCCCGCCAACTCGGCCTCTTCTATTTAAAAAAGAGACCACCAAAGGTAGTCTCCCAACAACTCTATTTCTTCACATCCAAACTACCCCGATACTCATTCGGCGTAATCCCCACAACCTTCTTAAACACCTTACGAAAATACTTATCATCCTGATAGCCAATCATATTCGCAATTTCATAAATTTTCAGCTGGCTATTTTTCAACAATGATTTTGCCTTTTTCATTCGAATGTTCACAATGTAATCAGAGATATTCACGTTAAATTCCTGCTTGAACTTTCTTGAAATATACTCCCGGCTAATGTAAAAATGCTCAGAGATCTCTTGTAGCTTCACGTCGCGATCGAAGTTTGCCTGCAAATATGCTTCGATATCTTCAATAATATTGCTTGTCTTTCTACTAGCCTGTTTCTTCAGCTTCCTCAAAAACAAACTGATCTCGCGCCTTTTCGCAGCCACATACTCATCCAGCATGAAGTTCCCATCTTCATCAAAGAACGAATCCACTCGCCCTTCGACATCTTCAGACACCTTCACCTCAAGCTTTTTGGCCTTATACGAGCGATTGCTCAACAGCAAGTACTCATTTTCAAACTGCAATACTTGTCTAACCGATAAGTAATCATTTTCAGTAAAATCGGCCCGCACCTGCTCAATAACCTCATCGAATGCTTCAATTTCTCCTGCTTGCATCGCTAGGTCTATGCTTGAGGTGTAGTCCATGAGGCTCTTCAACGGTTTGTCCGGCATCATATATTCCACATACACTTTGCATGCTTTCGGCTCCAATAGATTTCTGCCCACGAGTACTTTCCTCGCTTCTCGGTACGATTCCATTAGCTGTGCGCTTTCACCGACCATTTTTCCTAACGCCATCGGACAAGCGATATTCATGGCCGCTTGCAGAGATTCATAAATGCCAGCAAGAATGTCCCCGACCTCATCAAACCGGTCCCAAAAGATGATCACAACCTCACCTTTGTTGGATAAATATCGAAACCCGATTCCGCATTCTTTTTCTAGTAAAATCTCGTTCACCACATTTAGTACTGTAAAATAGGCTAAATCACGATCTCCACTAAAGGCTTCAATCGTACTTCGGTTCACCCGAATGATCCCCACCGTGTAGCTTCGAGATGACTGAAACCCTAATTCCTCAAACAGACCCTCGTCTACACCTTCATCACTATTCATGAGCTGCGTCAACTTTCGGTCGCGGTAGACAGGCTTCATCATGTTCATCAACTGTCCGCTAGTCTCTTCTTTTTTCCGCTCCTCTTCTTCCTCTTTCCATTCGTTCACAGCCGTTTCTAGCGTTTGATTCAATATCTCCGGATCAACCGGCTTCAGCAAATAATCCGTGCTTCCGAAGTGAATAGCTTTTCTCATATAATGATAGTCATCGTATCCAGTGACGACGATCACCTTGCTTGAGGGGTGATTTCCTTTGATCCATTCAAGTAGCTTCGTGCCGTCCATTTTCGGCATTTTCATATCGGAAAAAATAATCTCTGGACGGTGTTTTTCGATCAGGTTCGTTGCTTCTTCCCCATTGCTCGCTTCATAGATCGTGGTGATTCCGTGCTTCTCCCACTCCCCTAGAAGTTTGATTCCTTCACGTACATGCGTTTCATCATCAACAATTAAAACGATCACGGCTAGTTCCCCTCCTTCGGCATTTCAACAGGAATGCTCATGCTTACAACAAAGCCTTCTTCTCCATTTTTATAAATGGAAAAATCCGCTTGATTTCGATAATAAATTACTAAGCGATCATAAATATTTTTCAGGCCGATCGATGCCGATGACTTCTCCGCATCACTATATAATTCGTGACGAATAAGGGTTAATTGCTCATCGGTTACTCCGGCTCCATTGTCCTTCACGGAGATTTTAAGCATCCCGTTCTCCTGGACAGCCGCTGAAATGATGATCGATTGTTTGTCTGTATGCTGATCAAAGCCATGCTTAAAGCAATTTTCAACAATTGGCTGCAGAATCATCTTCGGAACGAGAATTCCCTCGGTTTCCTTTTGAATCACTAAATGAAAGTTAAATTGATCATCAAATCGTTGTTTTTGTAACTGCAAGTACGCTTTCACATGCCGTATTTCATGTGAAAGCGGGACGATATCGTCTTTCATATTCATGCTATAGCGCATAATTGCTGCAAGTGACGTTAGCAAGGTATACACCTTTGTCCCGTTTGCTTTGAGTGCCAACGTGCCAATCGACTGGAGCGAATTATATAAAAAATGCGGATTGATTTGCGAGCGTAAGACGCGAAGCTGGGAAGCTTTATTTTCAATTTCCAACCGGTATTCGCGCTCGATCAATTCATTTATTTTTTCAATCATGCTCTTAAAATGTTTTCCTAGCATACCAATTTCATCATTTCCTAATGACTCAAAATCAGCCTTGAACTCCCCTTTTTCTACTCTTTTCATATTGGAAATAAGCACTTTGATAGGGGCTGTAATTTTAAAAGAAACAAACATCGTTGCTCCTAGTACGACGACCATGGTTACAATCCCGATCAGGATGTTCGTATAGGCGGTCTGGCGAGCGATTTGGTACAACACATCATACGGAATACGCTTGGCAATATACCAATTTTCAACAGGTCCTGAAAATTGGTCAAACACGATGACCCCTTCGTCCCATTCTAGGCTCTTTGTGGATACCGGTTGCTCCTTGATTGGTTCGTACCAACTCTCCTTCATTGGTTCTCCAATCACTTCTTCATTAGAGGAATACACCACGATTCCCTGATCATTCACAATGAAAAGCTCTTCGGCGTCCTTTGTATATAACCGATCCGCTACCGCACCGATTCTTGATAAATTAATATCAATCGAAAGAAAACCTAATATATCTTCCGCTGGTACGTCGCGAATAATGCTATGAAAGCTGAGGACCTTTGTACTCTGTGATTTTGGTATAAAGGCCATATTGTTATAGCTGGATATTTCATGTGGCGGTTCAATTAAATAAAAATCCTCATGATCGGGTAGCTGCGCGTAATAAGGATGCGACATGATATTCTCGTATTCACCCCTGCCACTAATCGTAGAATGATAGTTCGTAAACGAGTCCTTATCCTTATCAATATACAAATGCATTTGTTCAATTTCAGGACGTGTATTAAATAAATACGCTAGCGCGCGTCGGATTTCTTCTTGGTTACTCCCAATGTCTCCCGATACTCCTTCTCTCATCACGCTCATTAGCGGGTCATAGCGATAGAGCACCGTTGACATTTGTGCAATATCTTCCAGATAAACCGTTAGCTCCTGCTCACCTTTTGTGATAAGGTCATGATTCGTGGAGACAAACTGATCATTAATAGAGTTGGTTGTTTGGTAATAGGTGATTCCAATCGCTGTACCAAATGGAAGGATGGTTGCCAGCATTAAAAAGATGATTAACTTTTTTCTAATTCCCCACTTCATAGCTCCCTGCTCCTCCTCGGACACGAAATCCCACTCATTGTAGCACAATTTTCTTGGACTTTAACAGAGGGTGTAAAAAATGAAACCGTTCAATATTTTCCACCCTGTTGGTCAATGTAAGCCGTTTCATAGTTTTTTAAAATAGTTGAAAATAGGACTATGGAGGTGCAGGGGATGAATAGTCAAAGTAATGTAAAAGAAGTTGACGGGGCAGTTGTTGTTAGTGAGAAACGCACGCAAAAAGCTGTGTCCACTCCTTTGTTTAGTAAAAAGAAGCTGAAAGATGCAGGATTGTTCACCTTATTCGTTGGACCTGTATTCTTAGCATTTACCTTAATTGTCCTAATTCCTTTCTTTTCGGGTGTTTATTATGCATTTACGGATTGGAACGGGATTACGGGGTCGGTCCAGTGGGTTGGACTTGATAACTTTAAGTATTTGATTTTTGAAGATAAACAGTTTCACGCTTCCTTCCTTCTAACGACGAAATATACGATTGTAGCAATCTTGCTCACAAACGTGATCGGGTTTGGATTAGCGATTCTCGTGACACAAATGCTGAAAACGAGAAATATTTTACGAACAGTCTTCTTCATGCCGAATCTACTTGGTGGTCTTTTACTAGGATTCATTTGGCAGTTTATTTTTGTAAAAGGATTCGCTTCTATCGGTGAAATCACAGGAATTCCACTTTTTGAACTAGCTTGGCTAGGAGATGCAAGCACAGCCTTTTGGGGAATTGTGATTGTCAGCGTGTGGCAAGGTGCAGGTTACATCATGATCATCTATATCGCGGCACTACAAAATGTTCCACAAGAATTAATTGAAGCAGCAAGAATTGACGGGGCTAACAGATTTCAAATTCTCCGTCACATCACGATGCCATTAGTTGCACCAGCTGTAACGATCTGTTTATTCTTAACAACGGCATCCTCTTTTAAAATCTTTGATGCGAACCTATCGCTAACGAATGGTGGGCCATTTAAATCAACGGAAATGTTAGCGCTTAATATTTATACAGAGGCTTTCGTTAATAACCGTTACGGAATTGGTGAAGCCAAGGCATTGATCTTCTTCCTTGTCGTAGCTGCAATTACCGTATTACAAGTGACGATTTCTAAGAAAAGGGAGGTTGAATCGTGATGGGTCACAAGTATTCATGGAGAACCTTCAGTGTTGAGATCTTTGCGATTGTACTCGGACTTTTGTTCCTAGTCCCTTTCTATTATGTGGTGTCAAACTCCTTGAAGCCTTTTGCCGAAATTTTAACGAATACGTCGGCATTACCGAAAGTGTTTCAGTTTGAAAACTATGTACGAGCTTTTGAAATGCTTGATTTCTTTAACGTTTTTAAAAATTCGTTGATTATAACGATTGCTAGTAATGTAGTTTTGGTGATCTTTTGCTCGATGGCGGCGTATATGCTCGTTCGTACGAAAAAGAAGATTAGTAATATCATCTTTATGACCTTCGTTGCTGCGATGATTATTCCGTTCCAATCCATTATGATTCCGCTGATTAAAACAGCTGGAAATTTTGGATTACTGAACAGCGTGTGGGGCCTTGTGATTATGTATTTAGGCTTCGGGTCTGGAATGACGATCTTCTTGTACCACGGTTTTATTAAAGGAATTCCGGTTGAACTGGAAGAAGCAGCAATCATTGATGGTTGTTCTAGATTCGGCGTCTTCTGGAGAATTGTTTTTCCACTATTGAAGCCGATTACGGTGACGATTGTGATTTTAAACAGCTTATGGATTTGGAATGACTTCCTATTGCCGTCTCTTGTTCTTCAGGATCCGGAGCTAAGAACGATTCCACTTGCGACTTTCTTCTTCTTCGGTCAATATACGAAGCAATGGGATTTAGCACTAGCTGCATTGGTACTTGGTATCATTCCGTTATTGATTTTCTTCTTCTCGATGCAAAAACACATCATTAAGGGGATTACTAGTGGTTCGATTAAGTAAGGGTTTTACCTCCACAGTCTGAAAAAGCTCCGGCTGTGGAATCAAATATAAAAATTTTAAAGATCTTTTTCCAAGGGGGAAAACAAAAATGGCTTTAAAGTTGAAAAAGTATTCTGTTTTAGCAGGTGTATTGTCTGCCTCACTTCTTTTAGGAGCTTGTTCAAGTGATAGCACTTCTGGCGACAAAGAAGGTGCAAGCAAGGACGATAAAGTAGTAATTGATATTTTCCAAGGAAAGGTTGAAATTGCTGATCAATTGAAAGCGTTAACAGATGAGTATACTAAAGAACACCCTGATGTGACTTTTAATATTGAAACAGTTGGTGGCGGTGCGGACGGTGCTGCTGCACTAAAAGCAAAATTTGCTTCAAATAAAGCACCTGATATTTTCACAAATGATGGAGATGCACAATTACTGGTTTGGCAGGATAAGTTAGAAGATTTATCTGACCAACCTTGGGTAGCTGACGCATTCGAAGGTACTCTAGATGGTATGACATCTGATGGGAAAATTTACGGTATGCCTTTAAATATGGAAGGTTACGGCTTTGCTTATAACAAAGAATTATTCGAAAAAGCAGGTATCACGGAGCTTCCTACGACGTTCTCTGAATTAGAAGCTGCAGCTAAGAAGCTTCAAGATGCTGGCATTACTCCATTCTCGATCGGTTATGGCGAGTGGTGGGTATTAGCAAACCACGGCTTAAACGTTCCATTTGCTTACCAAGAAGACACAGATGCTTTCTTCACTGGCTTAAACGACGGTTCTGGTAAAATTGAAGGCAACGAATTCGTAAGCAAGTACTTTGATTTAATCGACTTAACGATTAAGTATGGTAACAAAAATCCATTAACAACTGACTACAACACACAAGTAACGCTATTCGCTACTGGCGAAGCTGCAATGACGCAACAAGGGAACTGGATTCAACCAATGTTAGACAAGATCAACCCTGAAATTGAAGTTGGATTTATTCCAATGCCAATTACAGATGATGCAGCACAAGCAGATAAGCTAATGGTTGACGTACCAAGTAACTGGGTTGTTCACAACGGTTCAACGGATGAAGAAAAAGAAGTAGCAAAAGACTTCTTAAACTGGATGGTTACCTCTGAAGCTGGTAAGACGGCATTAACAAAAGAATTCAAGTACATCCCTGCATTCAAGTCAGTTGAAGCATCAGCTGACGACATCGGACCTCTAGGCGCTGACCTTCTAAAGTACTCTCAAGAAGGCAAAACGTACTCTTGGCAGTTCATGAAGTACCCAGACGGTGCTGGTCAAGAATTCGGTGCAGCTCTTCAAGCATACGTTGGCGGCCAAGCATCTAAAGAAGACACAATGAAAGCCTTCGACGCAACTTGGCAGAAGCTTAAGAAATAAGTAGTAAAACATAAGATTCACTGACTGACTCAACTAAGTTGGGTCAGTTTTTTGTATTGCCCCCCCGACTGTCCACCCGACACGGACAAAAAGGGCAGTTCTGTCCACGAACGGTGACAGACACCCTAAAAAGACACTTCTCTACATTCTGTCCACGAACGGTGTCAGACACCGCAAAAAGACACTTCCTCACTTTCTGTCCGCGAGGGGTGTCTGTCACTGCATTCAGTGGTATAATGGAGGATAGACTATTTTTGATAACGGGAGGGTTGGACGGAATGTCACATATCCCTGAGGTATACAAAGAATTAATTGAAGCGACTGCCGCAGATGTTTCGAAGCTCCTTAGTCCGGGTTATGAGCCGGATGCGAAGCTGGTGCAGAAAGGACTTCTGATATATAGACAAGGGCTTGTTACAAAGGTCCGCTACGAGGATGGCTCGGTTACATCAACGGTTCAGGATGTTTCACCGGTGTTTGTTCAGGTGGAACTCAACTTCTTCCAAACAAGCTCCTGCTCCTGCCCAGCCGACGGAATTTGCCGTCATATCGTCGCTACCTTTCTTTACGCATTTTCTCAAGTTGGCAGCGTGGCTGACTGGGTCGAGGAATGGCGCACTCCTCTTCATGAGAAAAAAACGGCGCAACAGCTCGGACTCATGAAGGCCAAGGATCTAATGAAAGGATCAGGCACCATCAAACCCGATTACGACCATTGGGTTCAAACCTTTCAAAATAGCTTCCAATCCATCCTGAATGGCCAAGGTACACCCAAGCCCTACCTCATCCCAGAACTGTACCAGGCCTATACACGACGCCTCCGTGCAAGTGCACCTGTTGAACAAGAGTGGAAGCAGCTCTACCTATTGATCGGAAACATCTTTTCGTTCCGCCAGTTACTCAACTTAAGCCAGGAATCCGGTCATAGCTCGTATGACATTGAACGCAACTACCAGCAGCTATTTTTCTCACTCATTGACGAAACCGAGGTGCTCATTAACCGCCTAAGCGTACACGCCCTTCCTTTCGCCTTTGATGAGTTCATCGCCCGACTCAAAGATGACGTAACCGACCTTCTCATCGACGAGGTCGCCCTAGAATTCGAACGAATTCAACTTTATCAGCTGCTTTGGAGTTCTCTTTTTAAAAAGAAGCATTGGCGTGAAGAAGAGCTAGAAAAACTAGCGAACCTTGGAAAAATCAATGGCTCCTACGCCCTATCCATTGGCTTCATTCACCTCAACCTATTGTTAAAACGAGACGAAAAAGCTCTAGCTATCATCACTCAACACGAAGCAGACATTAGTCCTTTTCTTCTCATCTGGTTGGAGGACTTTAAATCACAGCGTGACTGGAAACGCATGGGACCATTCGTTGAGGCATTTATTGGATACTTACGGCCATATTTACTCAGCTTACCGAACAGCTACGCATGCTTTGACTTCACACGCTATGCAACAAGGGTGCTGCAATCCTATTGCTCAGAAACCAATCGGATTGATCTGTATGAAAAAATTCTCATGCAGCTTCTTCCCTACAGCTACCGTGAATACGAGCAATACTTATATATAGAAAAGCAATACGAAAAATGGAGCGACCTGCAAGCCTATATCGGCTATGACATGACCTCCATCTCGACCGACAAAATCAAAGAGCTTCAAAAAGAGGACCCAGCCGTCCTTTTGCCGCTCTACCATCAATCGATTCAAAAAAATATAGATTTAAAAAATCGCGGCAACTATCGCCAAGCTGTTCGTGAGCTAAAAAAGCTTCGAACACTATACAAAAAACTCAAGCGCCAAGACGAGTTTGAGCAATTTTTCGACCTATTACTTGAGCGCACGAAACGGCTTCGAGCGTTTCACGAGGAATGTCAAAGGGGTAAGCTGATTCATGCTTAAAACGAGACTCGTACACATACACATTCGTCATACAGAGAACAATCGCTACTTTATTTGGGCAACCAATGACCATAACGACGACGTCCAACCGTCCCAATGGAAATCGCTTCTTTTTAACCGCCATAAGGAATCGTATTACGGAACCTTTGTCGATGAAGAAACGATTGACCAACATCCCGGCGTGTCCATCGATGCTTGGCAGCTTGTCTCCCTTTTAGCACAAGAGCAATTCAACCAGCTGATCGAGTGGGACTGGGATGAAACGGCGCAAATCTGTCTTGCCTCAGCCCATTCGCTTCACGAAGCCATTTCGGAAAAAGATTGGCTTCCAGATTTTTCAGCGTGGGAACAAGACGAATTCCGCTGGGCCCTTCCTGAACGGGTAAAGCAGGAGTTTGATCCGTCTTTTTTTGAACAACAAATTTCTGAGGAAGAAACCGTTCAGCTTTTTATAGAAAAATGGTTCGATTCCTCCCTGAGCGCTTTCTTCGACAGAAATCAGGAATGGCACGAAAAAGTGGGAGTAAAGCTTGATGCTTTGAAAAATCAAGCCTTGTCTCCACGCGCATTGGCTACTTATTTTGATGAAGAAACCTGGAGCGAATGGATTGGACTGAAGGAGTCTCAAGTACCGTTTTCATTAGGACTGCGATTAGAAGAACCAGCGGACCTTGATGGAACATGGGAATTGCAAGTCTTTTTACGTGGAAAAAATCAACCCGATCTAATTGTGGATGCCAAAGATGACAGCAATATGCCAAGCAACTGGCAGGCGTACGATTCGTATATCGAACGTGAGCAACAGCGCTGGGTGGAACTTTTTCCATGGCTGGAAGGAAGACGTGGAGTCACAAGCCAGTTAACGGAAAACGATGCTTGGATGTTCTTGTCTGATGCGAGTGAAACGTTGCTGGCACTAGGAGTCGAGATTCTCCTCCCTTCTTGGTGGCAAGCGATGAAGAATGCGAACTTGAAAGTTAAAGCAAAGCTCAAGGGAACAGGCTCACGCGGTCAGTCATTTGTTGGCCTACAGGCAATGCTCGATTACAACTGGCGCTTCTCGATGAACGGAGTGGAGCTAAGTGAGGATGAATTCCATCAGCTGGTTGAGGAAAAAAGACGCCTCGTGTTTATTCGCGGTCGCTGGATCAAGCTCGATCCAGGATTTATTCGCACGATTCAAGATCTGATGAAAAAAGCGGAAAAAGAAGGCATGCACGTAAGGGACCTTATTCAGCAGGAGCTTTTAGGTGGAGATGACGAAGATCCATCCCAATCGCTAGATGATCCACGTGCGTTTGCCAAAATACAAATTGAGCTGAACCGTCAGTGGAAGCAAATGATCAAGCAGCTTCAGGACGTTCGGTCGATTCCTGAGGTTGAAGTGCCAAAAAGCTTCCTCGGTGAGCTAAGACCATACCAAAAACAAGGCATGAGCTGGCTATTGTTTTTACGAAAGTATGGATTTGGTGCGATTTTAGCGGATGATATGGGACTTGGAAAAACGATTCAGTTGATCAGTTACCTTTTACAGGTGAAAAAAGAGGAAAAAAATCCGGCACCCGCTTTGATTGTTTGCCCAACCTCCGTACTTGGCAACTGGCAAAAGGAGATCGAACGCTTTGCTCCAAATATGAAGGTTTACCTGCATTACGGTTCGAATCGCTTGAAGGGGGAAAAGTTCAACGAGAAAGTGTTGGAGTCGGACGTGGTGTTAACGTCCTATGGACTGACCCATATTGATGCAGCCGAGTTTGAGGCCATTACGTGGAGCTCAGTTGCGATTGACGAAGCGCAAAACATAAAAAATGCAGGAACAAAGCAATCCCGTGCGGTTCGAAAGCTGAATGGTAAGCACCACATCGCACTAACGGGAACACCGATGGAAAACCGCCTCACCGAGCTTTGGAGTATTTTTGATTTTACCAATCACGGTTACTTAGGAAGCTTAGGAAATTTCCAGAAAAAGTTCGTCTTGCCGATTGAAAAAGACAACGAAAAGGAAAAAATCAGTGAGCTTCAGGCATTGATTCGTCCATTTTTACTAAGACGGACGAAAAAAGACGAAGAGGTTGCTCTTAACCTGCCGGATAAGCAGGAGCAAAAGGAATATTGTCCGCTTACGGCCGAGCAAGCATCATTGTACGAGCAACTCGTTCAAGATACATTTGCTCAGATCGAAACGTTAACTGGCCTCGAGCGCAAGGGACTTATTTTACAATTGTTGAGCCGCTTAAAGCAGCTGTGCAACCATCCTGCCCTTTACTTGAAGGAAGAAAATCCATTACAGCTTCTTGAACGTTCGGTTAAGCTTGAAAAATTAACGGAGCTCATTGAAGCCGTGCTCGAGCGCGAGGAAAGTGGCTTGATTTTCACCCAGTACATTGAAATGGGTGAAATCATCCGACGCGTGTTAAATAAGAAGTACGGAATTGAAGTTCCTTTCTTAAACGGAAGTGTGCCAAAAGCGAAGCGTGATGAAATGATCACACGATTCCAAAACCGCGAGTTCCCCGTGTTCCTGCTAAGCTTAAAAGCCGGTGGAACAGGGTTAAATCTAACAGCGGCGAATCACGTCATCCACTACGACCGCTGGTGGAATCCCGCCGTTGAAAACCAAGCAACCGACCGAGCGTACCGAATCGGCCAAAAGCGATTCGTTCATGTTCACAAATTCATTAGTACCGGAACACTCGAAGAAAAAATCGACGCCATGCTAGAGAAAAAACAAACGCTAAACGATGCCATCATCCAAAGCGACAACTGGATCACCGAGCTCTCCACCGACGAGCTCCGCGACTTAATCCTACTCTCCTAGTAAAAACGGTGTCTGTCACCACAAAAAGACAGATCAGGCCTTTTTGTCCGCCTGGAGTGGACACTTTACATTTTGTCTATTGTCCGCCTCAGGTGAACAAAACCGGCAAAAGTGTCCACGAAGGGTGTCTGTCACCGCAAGCGGGACGCAGAAAGACCCAGCCAGTGGCTGGGTCTTTTTGTGGTGATTCATTATTATATTTTGAATTTACCTATTAGTTCCATTAATTCTTCGGCCATTTTTGTTAAAGAAGCGGCTGAGGATGAGATTTCTTGCATGGAAGCTAATTGTTCTTCAGTAGCGGCTGATATTTCTCGTGTGCCCGAGTAAGTTGTTTCTGAAACTTGCTTGACCATTTTAACTACTTCTACCATCTGTTCCATACCCTGAGTTAGTTGTTCAACAGAACTAGATACACCAGATATTTGCTCGTTTACTTCATCGACTGCCCCCCTAATGTCTCCAAAGGATGTTCCTGCTTGGTTCACTAGATCGATTCCATCACCTACTTCTGTTGTTACATTTTTCATTGATTTAACAGCGTTTAAAGTTTCTAATTGGATGCGTTGAATTAACGAGTTTATTTGACTTGCGGATTGGGATGATTGTTCTGCTAGTTTTCTAACTTCATTGGCAACTACGGCAAAACCCTTTCCCTGTTCCCCTGCTCTGGCTGCTTCAATCGCTGCATTCAGTGCCAATAAATTCGTTTGTGCTGCTATATCTGTTATTACCTTTGAAATAGCCCCAATTTGATTCGAATGAACACCGAGTTCTTCTATCACTTTTGATGTTTCATTAACGGTGCCATTAATGGTATTCATTTGTTTTACTACTGTTTGTATAACCTCATTTCCATCTGCCGCTTTCACTGATGTTTCATGTGATTTTTTCATAACTAGATGTGAGTTTTCCGTTATCTGTTGAACGTAATGTAGCATTT
The DNA here is from genome assembly GCF_038002965.1 of Robertmurraya sp. FSL R5-0851. NCBI lineage: Bacteria > Bacillati > Bacillota > Bacilli > Caryophanales > Bacillaceae > Robertmurraya > Robertmurraya sp. FSL R5-0851. The sequence goes on from NZ_JBBOOE010000001.1 coordinate 4,520,063, forward strand.
TTGTTACCGTTTTGTCTGTACTATCAATGTCTCTAACTTGCTCATCTGTTCCAGTAGCCACTTCTTGTACTACTGATGTTATATGTTCTGATGCATTACTCATTTGTTCTGCACTAGCTGTTAATTCTTCTGCGGAAGCAGCAACCTGTTCAGAGTCAATAGAAACTTTATGTAATACCTCTCTAAGATTTTCCGTCATTTGATTAAATGATAGAGCAAGCGATCCGATCTCATCCTTTGATTTTACATAAATTGGTTCACTAGATAGATCTCCCTGTGCAATTTTTTGTGCATGATGATTGATAGATTGAAGTGGTTTAAAGCTTCTGCGTATAAAAATAACCAAGCTTGTTATAAGAATAAGCGTTAAAATGATGGAGGTAGTAAGTGTCTTGACAATGGTATTTGCGACATTTGATTGAACCTCTTCCAATGATTGGTTGGCTATCTCGGCGTTTTCGAAGTAAGGAGTTGTATCGATCTGAGCAGACAATACATATCTGACCACATCATTTACTACAACCGGATAAAAGATTTCTGCGAAGTTTCCTCTCATATTTATGATAGATTCACCAGATTCAATTACCTGTTTAATATCTTCATGTTTAACAACCTCCCCTTTCTTCCATAAAGAGTCTTGACCCTCTTTAAGATTTTCTGTTAATACCAAATTGGACGAGTCAATTAAATACAGAGAATTTAAGCCATTTTCCTCCTCAAAATAGTGAGAAAAAGAGTGTTCAAAGAGTTCAGCGTTTAGTGCTGTTTCAATTATTCCTTTCCCGTCTAGTCTTGGAATGGCTGTAAATTTAAAGATTTCACCCGTTTCCTGCTTTAACATTAATGGTCCATCTATTATAGGAGATTCACCAGAAAGAATTTGTCCATATATCCCCACCATAGAGACAAGGTTTAAACCAAGTGACGCTTCCTCTGTTGATTGTGTAAACACCCCTTGTGCATCAGTAAGATATACGTCTGTCATTCCTGTTTGTTTTGCTATCTTTTCAAGATCTGCATTGGTAAGCACTGCCTTTGAATCCATTTGCTGCAATGTATACGCCGCATTAAGCATGTTTTTATCTACTTCTTCCTCTAAAACTACAATTTGATTCGAAATCTCGCTAGCTAATCCATTTAAATTTTCTTTAACATTTCCTTCTGAATTTAATTCTAGCTCTGCCAAAACGGTTTCCGTTTGTTTTTTTATTTTACTAGTTTCATTCCATTGTAAAGAGCTATTAACAACAATTAATAAGATGATAAACACACTTGTAATACTTATTATTCTAGTTCTTAACGACATGAGACTCACTCCTAGATGTTATTTTCATATAATACTGGGTATTAACTCCTAGAATTTAGCACATTAAATCATAAGAGTAAAGAATTAATTTTAAATATAAAAAATATTCAAAAAACAAGGTTAGAAAATCTGACAGAGTAGTTGTACCCTTTGTTTCGGCACATTATGATAACTTTTGTAAATATTAACCCCCATATTTTTTCGTATAACCTTAATAATTGGATTAAGGGTCTCTACTTAGAAACCGTAAATTTCTTGCTACGAAAAAAATATGCTTTCTTGGCATATTTTTTCGTAGTTTTTTTATGCCAAAAAAGCCCTACTTAAATAAAGGAGTGATAAACATGGGATTACCACAACAACGTATGGAACATCTTGGAAAAACAAATTTACTAGAGAAGGTTTTTAAGCTATCTGAACGAGGAACGAATGCAAAAACGGAAGTTCTAGCTGGATTAACTACTTTTATGACGGTTAGTTACATCATCTTTGTTAATCCACTCATTTTAAGTGAGGCAGGCATTCCAAAAGAGGCTGCCCTTGCCGCGACTATCTTTAGTACTGTTTTTTGTACATTACTGATGGCATTTTGGGCAAACTTCCCTATTGTCGCTGGCCCTGGTATGGGGTTAAATGCTTTCTTTACCTATACAGTTGTCATTGGACAAGGCTTAAGTTGGCAAACTGGATTAGGCGCTGTGTTTATATCTGGTATATTCTTCTTTATCCTTTCCGTCACAGGTGTTCGAAAAAAGCTTGTTGATGGTGTACCGAAAACATTACGTTCAGCTATTGGTGTTGGAATTGGCCTTTTTGTGGCATTTATAGGTCTAAAAAACGCTGGAATTATAGTTGCAAATGAATCAACCTTTGTAGGTTTAGGAGCCATTACCTCAACCGGTCCTTTACTAGCAATTATTGGTCTCATTATATCGGCCGTATTAATGGCTCTGAGGGTAAAAGGAGCTTTGATCATTAGTATTTTGACAACTGCTATGATTTCAATGAGTTTGGGTTTTTCAGCTACCCCTCACTCACTAAGTGATGTTGCCTCACTATCTATCCCAAGCATTTCTGAAACCTTTATGCAAATGGATATTAAAGGCGCAATTGCTTACGGAATAATCTCTGTCATTTTCTCTTTTACCATTGTAGAGCTTTTTGACAGCTTAGCTACTCTAATAAGTCTCTCTAAAAAAGCGAACTTAGTAGATGAAAATGGGGAAATTCCAAATTTAAACCGTGCTCTTACTGCTGATGCAATTGGTACAATGGCAAGTGCTCTATTTGGTAGTACAGCTTTAAATACGTATGTTGAAAATGCTACCGGAATTGCCGAAGGAGGAAGAACAGGCTTAAAGGCTTTCGTTGTCGCCATACTGTTTCTCCTCGGTCTTTTCTTTGCTCCACTTATAAGTATCATTCCTTCGGTGGCAACCGCTCCTACATTAATTATCATCGGTGCTTTGATGTTGAGTGAAATTAAGAATATTGACTTTGATGATTTTACAAACGTGGTCCCAGCATTTTTAACCATTATTATGATGCCTTTAACTTATAGTATTGCAGAGGGTTTGGCATTTGGATTTATTTCATACACTCTGCTAAAGCTTGTTACAGGGAGAAAAGCAGAATTACACTGGATTATGTACTTTGTAAGTATTGCTTTCATTATTAATTTTATTATGCTAAGTCACTAAGCTACTAGATTCTATAAATATAGATAAGAGGGATAAACATGAAAGAAATAATCTTATGTCTGACTGCTGGTTTTGTTATGGGGGCAGTATTTAAAACGTTTCATCTTCCTTCTCCCTCTCCACCAGTTTTTGCTGGTGTAATGGGGATTGTCGGGGTTTATTTTGGAGGGAAGTTTATAGATTGGGTTCAGCTTTTTATAAAAATCGGAGGTTAATTGATGGAAATCCTAATTAAAAATGCCGAAATTGTAACAATGAATAAAAAAGAGGAAATTTTTTATGGAGATATCCATATTGTTGATAATATTATCTATAATATCGGTACTAATTTAGAGGTACCTACTGTGGGAAAAGTAATTAATGCAAAAGGGAAAACAGTTATTCCCGGATTTGTTCAGACACATATTCATCTTTGCCAAACCGTTTTCCGAGGTCAAGGGGATGACCTTGAATTAATGGATTGGCTTAAAAAGAGAATATGGCCATTGGAAGCCTCACACGATGAAGAATCTATCTATTATTCAGCTTTGCTAGGGCTTGGGGAACTCATTCAGAGCGGTACAACAACGATTGTCGATATGGAAACAGTCAATCATACCGAGTTTGCCTTTAAGGCATTAGCTGAAAGTGGGATTCGAGCATTATCTGGTAAGGTGATGATGGATAAAGGAGATGAAGTTCCAATCCCCCTTCAAGAAGAGACTGAAAAATCCATTCAACAGAGTGTAGACTTACTAGAAAAGTGGCATAATTACGATTCTGGCCGTATAAAATATGCCTTTTCCCCAAGATTTGTTGTCTCTTGCACAGAGGAGCTTCTTCGAGAAGTAAGGTCTCTCTCAGAATATTATAATGTCATGGTTCATACCCACGCATCCGAAAATTTAGGCGAGATTGAAATTGTTCAAAAGGACACTGGTATGAGAAATATTGTCTATCTTGATCATTTAGGTCTAGCAAATCCACGCTTAATACTCGCTCACTGCATTTGGCTTGATGATGAAGAAAAGAGAATTATTCGTGATCGTGGTGTGCACGTAAGTCATTGTCCTGGTTCTAATTTAAAATTAGCGTCTGGTATAGCCGAAACACCTTATATGGTTCAAGAAAATATTTCACTTAGTCTTGGGGCAGACGGAGCTCCATGTAATAATAATTTAGATATGTTTAACGAAATGAGATTAGCCGCACTGATCCAAAAACCTATTCATGGCCCTACATCCATGAATGCAAGAACCGTATTTAGAATGGCAACCATAGGTGGAGCAAAAGCTGTAGGCATGGAAAATGAAATTGGAAGCATTGAGATTGGAAAAAAAGCTGATTTAGCGATCTTAAATTTAAATAACTTCCATACCTATCCTTCCTCTGAAGTGGATCCTATTTCAAGAATTGTCTATTCGGCCACGCGAGCAGATGTGGAGACAACCATTATCAATGGAGAAATTGTAATGGAAAAAGGAATCTTACACACGATTAATAAAAGAATTGTACTAGAGGAAGCAAATAACTCAATAAAAAGATTATTAAAAAGGGCGACAATAATAAAGTAAAACAATGAAGTCCTCATCAATAGACCCAGTCATCCTTGCTGGGTCTATTCCTTATATCGCTAAATGCCCTTTCAACTCCTGCCGTACTCTTTCCCTTTCCTCATCAGAAACAAATAGGTACCACACTCTCCCTATATAACCACCTTCACCTTGAATCGCAAGTTGGTCAATCATCTTCCCAGATTTCCGATAGTTTTTCTGGATATCGACCATTTGGTCCCAAGTTAGGTTTGTTCGTACATTTTCTCCGAGTGCGGAGAAGATATCACCGAAATTGGTTAATGAGTTCAAGCTTGCTCCTTCACGAATAACCCCTCGAATAATTTGGCGCTGGCGTTGCTGTCTTCCGAAGTCTCCTTGTGGGTCATCGTATCTCATTTGCACATACGAAAGAGCTTCTTCACCCGTTAAGCCGATTTGACCTTCTTTAAAAGTAATGCCACCGTTAGAAAACTCGAACGAGTTATTTACTGTAATTCCACCTACTGCATCCACAATATCTTGAAAGCCTTCCATATTCACCTTTATATAATAGTCAATCGGAATATCGAGGAAGTTCTCTACCGTTGCCATCGCCATTTCTTCATTCCCGAAGGCATACGCATGATTAATCTTATCCTCGGTACCACGACCAACGATCTCCACCCTCGTATCACGAGGAATACTTAACATCTTCACTGTCTCTAATTCCGGATTCACCGTCAATACTATCATCGTATCTGATCGGCCTTTGTCTCCTTCTCTCTCATCCACACCAAGCATCAACACAGAGAACGGCTCCTGCGCCTCGAGCGAAACCTCCTGTGCCCTCTTGTCGGACACCTTCCGACTCGTTGGATCATGCATCGTCTCCATCGCTTTACTCAGCGAGTGATACACGGAATATGCATATGCACCTGCTCCAAGAAAAAGCAGCAGCAGGATGATTCCTGTTACCCTTACCCATCTCCGCTTTTTCTTACGCCTTTCTGCCCTCATAAAGACAAACCTCCCTTTATGAAAACAGAATAACAGAAAAATTATCCAATTTTACAAAAAGTGTTCGACAATTTCTTTTTACAAATTGGCTGTTTTCTTAAACTATGTTTGGAACATAATTTAAGAAAACAGCCTGCAAACTAAATTCTTTAGCGCAAAATAGCTATTTCCACGTTAAAATCGGCTTTAAGATTTTAACAACAATCTTTACTAAAACAGCCTACATATTAAACAACCAAACCATCAGCGTCGCAAAACTAGAACCTAAAATCGCACTTAACGTCATAGCAACCGAACTAATCGAAACCGTTAATTCATCAAACTCCTTCGCCTTCGAGGTGCCAATCGCATGGGAGGCACTTCCAAAAGCCATTCCCATCCCTAATTGGCTTGTAACTCGGAACCACTTAAATACGGTAGGTCCCAACACTGCTCCTGTCAGACCTGCCAGCAACACGAATACGATCGTCATAGAAGAAATTCCTCCGATCGCCGTGGTCACCTGGATGGCAACGGGAGTGGTAATTGATTTAGGAATAATAGAAAGAATGAGATTTTGTGAAACTCCTAAAACCTCCGCCAGCAACACTCCGCTAACCATACCTACTACTAACCCCATAACCACTCCTCCCACAATCGGAACAAGCTGACCCATTAACGTTTTTCTCTGCTTATACAAGGGGATAGCAAGAGCAACAACTGCGGGTCCAAGCAAGTGGTTGATCCATTCTCCACCAATCATATACGTTTCATAGGATAGTTGAAGCACACTTAATATCACAATAATCGCGATGGTGGTTGTCAGTAAGGGAAGAAGAAACGCGAAAGAATACTTCAAGTACAGCCGGTTCATCAAAAGATACATGCCGACCGTCAATACCACAATAATTATTGAGACAAGGAATTGTTGCACTGAATTTTCTCCTTCCTTTTTTGGGCCATTCTTTCCAAGAGCTGACTACACCACCCCACCGAAATCATCGTCACGATCGTACTTACCATGATAATCCCGAATAACACCAACCCATTTCCTGAAAAAAGCGACGGTTCATTCATTACGCTGACCGTTGCTGGTACTAATAACAGTGGAAGAAAAGTGATGAGAACATTCGCACCGTCCTGAATCCAATCGACAGGAATAATTTTTAAGAATAATAAAATCAATAATAATAGCAATCCAATAATACTCCCAGGAAGAGGAATATGGAGAAAGCCTTTAAGGAAGCTGCCTATATAAAATAAACCAATCAAAATACCAATCTGAAAAATTACCTTTGTAACGTACATAGTCAGTTGATTCGCCACCTTATTAATAAGATTATCTTCATTTTACTATAAAAAAACTTTTAGTAGAGAGTCGATTGGACTGCATTCTCTTCGCTGTTATTTCTATCGAAATAAAGGCTCGATTCTGCATTCCAATCGACATTGAATTTTCCACCCACGCAAAAAAAATCAAGCAGCCAATAAAGCTGCTCGAATAGTGAGGGGAGTGAGGAAGTTATTGATTCTATCTAAGGGAGAAAATATGGGGGTTTTTTAGTATCTTACATGCATTTCTCGTATCGCACATTCTAATTGTGCGATTCTCATTTGTAACAGGGAAATATGTTCATGGGATTTTCCCACAAGCTCGATCAGTTGTTCCACTACATGTTCGTTCATCTGTTTCAAGGAGTAATAACCTCTCTTTCTGGGGGAGGAGTTGGAAATGGGATTTTCGCGACCCGTTCGTCCTCTCTTTTCGGACCGATAAATCGGACATTTTCAGCGACCACTTCGGTTACATACGTTCTTTTCCCCTGTTGATCATAGCTGCGTGTTTGGATTCTGCCGGTAATGCCAATGAGGGAGCCCTTTTTACAAAAGGCCGTCGTGTTTTCGGCGGTTTTTCGCCATAAGGTACAATGAACAAAGTCTGTGTCCACCTCTCCTTTTTGGTTTCGATATTGTCGGTTTACTGCGAGGATGATATTGCAGACATATACTCCTTCTGGTGTCACTCTCAAATCTGGATCCTTCGTCAACCTCCCTACCAACGTCACTTGATTAATCATCTGTCATCTCCTCTCCAATTGATGCTCTTATCATAATTGGAAAAGGACGCCTATGTAAAATAGTCATGGTTCAATTTTCCTATTTATTTCCCATGAACTTTTCATCATTTCCTTAGATAAAAATGCAAATTTACCCTCTAATCACCCCTCCAAATTACGATTTTCACCTTTTCAAAAGTTTTTTTCGACAAAGCTATTTGTTCAACGCATAGGCAATAAGGACTGTTCCCGCAAATTCCACCCACCCTCCTGTAAAAAGAAGGATTCGCTTTTGTTTCTCCTTTTCCTCCGAAGTTAGTACACCGATTGAATCGAGGATCGTACCTAACGTAATCAGACTCAATCCAGCCAACTCTAGGTTAGGTGACGTTCCTTCTCCCACTTGGGCAACACCAGTTGCTTCTAGCGCCGCCCCCATCGATTGAATCGTGCTTCCTAAGGAGTTGAATCTGGTATTCTCTTCAGAAGGACTTTCAATTTCAACATTGGTCGCCAAACTATTAATGGTATTTCCGCTTGCCTGTACAAAGGTCCCGACCATCCCAAGAACATTCTTCTCTTCCTCCGCATCATCCATCAGCTTTAACCGACCAACTCCTTGTAAGGTATTCCCAACAGCTTGTACCGCATTGCCATCACGTATGAGCTTCTTATTGATTTCTTCCACTGGATGAGCCCCCGTTTCCCCAACGGCAGAAATGAAAGCACCTATTGCCAATAAATTGGCTCCGACCACATTTAACTCTTCTCCCTCTAAATACAAAGAAATCACCTCACCCCTAAGCTCATGCTAATATCCTATTCGAGGAGCATTTACCTGACTATTTTTTATGGATTTTTTCAAAAGGGAGCAGAATTCGCTTTCATCTCTGCATATGTTATAATTTAGGAAAGCTTGTTCGGGAGGTATCAAAATGAAAACGTTCAAATTGATTTCTTTACAAATCATTGACGACAGTGAAGCACTAGATATCACTCTCCATGACGGACTAATTATCAACAAAGAGGACGAAAGAAACAGATGGCTGATTGAAGCGTATGTCGGTGCTAACTACCATGATTTTTTTACAAAACTTCTTGAATCGGAAAAAGAAACACCAGCTCAAGTTGTCATATCCAAAAAGGAAAACGACCCTGCCAGTTTTACCACTAGGGTTCTTTCTGTGAAAAAAATCGATGGTCGTCTTTCTGTTTTATTTGAAGGCTTTTTAAAAAGATCGAAAAATTACGCAGAGCTACTGCTTAGTGATCTAATTGGAAAAGGATTAAGCGGGGAAGAGCTATTAAGCGAATTTCGTGAAAAAATGATGACCAAACCCAAATTAACTTCTACCTCATAAGAAAAACGTCAACGAGCAGTGCTTGTTGACGTTTCATTTACTTCCATACCTTATTCACCATAAACCGGAAATTACATTAACTGTCCATTGAGTTTTTCATTCATACTGTAAAAGCTCCGAAACCGTCACAAAGGTGTATCCTTTCTTTTTCAAAGCCTCAATAGTTGGCCCCACCGAATTCAAGCTCTCTTTTCGACTTTCGTACATAACATGCAGTAAAATAATCGAACCAGGCTCAATACGCGTCACAATATCACCCGTTATTTTCTCAGAATCGGCGGCAATCTCTGGATCCGTCTCTGGCTCCCTATTCCACATAATGGTTGGTCGATCATGCTTATTCAAGTAATATGGGAGAAATAATAGTTTTTTTCCAAAAGGAGGTCGAAACGTAATCTCTCCTTCGTACCCAGCTGCCCGAATCCACTCATCTGTCGATTCGATTTCATTTTTAATAAAGCTTGGTGATTTTAATACCATCCGCTCGTGAGAATAGGTATGGTTGCCTATTTCGTGACCGGCCTGCACAATCTTTTTTGCCTCTTCCATATTTTCTTCGATTTCTCTTCCTGTTAGATAGAAGGTTGCTTTAATCCCCTCTTTTTTTAAAATCGACAGGATCTCATCTGTATGAATCCCAGGCCCATCATCAAATGTTAATGCGACAACTTTTTCTTCCGTATCTACTTTTTCTACAATGCCTCCAAAAAATTGAAAGCTTCGAGATTTCGATACTTGAAATAACGAATAACTCACCGCTATGAGTACGAGTAGAACAATCACGATCTTTTTCATATATCCTCCAAAAAAATAGACCAAATCCTATGATTTGGCCTATTTTAATCTATTCCTTTTTGTCTCCAAGACCAAACATAATTTCCACTTCACAAACAAGTTCGCCTTCAACCGTAGCAACTGCCTTGCCTTTTCCGAACGTGCCACGTACTCTTGTCATTTCTACCTCTAATCGAAGCTGATCACCAGGTACCACTTGGCGCTTAAAGCGACAGTTATCAATTCCTGCAAAAAATGCCAGACGACCTTTATTTTCTTCTTTAACGAGCATCGCAACCGCTCCCACCTGCGCAAGGGCTTCTACAATTAGAACACCTGGCATCACAGGAAATTCAGGGAAATGTCCATTGAAAAACTCTTCGTTCGCTGTCACATTTTTAATACCGATTGCACGCTTTCCTTCTTCAAGCTCTAAAATGCGATCTACTAGCAAGAATGGGTAACGATGTGGGATGATTTCTTTAATTTGTTCTATATTCAACATGAGAATTAGTACCTCCTACTAATACTAGGTTTTATAGATACTATTGTAGCGGAAAGCCACTAGGAAAAGCAAACAAAAAAGCAGTCAAACTCCTTGACTGCTTTCTGCTTATTTATCACTATTCACCAATTCAACGATATGCGTCCACGTTGATTTGTCAAACACATCCTTGGCTTTGCCATTACCCATGACGCTGTATCCGATCATGGCACCTGATACGGTACAAACAACAAGTAGAATGGCAACGATGATAACCCGAAGCCAGATCGGAATCAGACGAATGCGAATTCGCTTTCGGCCTTCCTTTAGCGCTTTCTCCTTTTCTTCTCTCCGTTCCTTTTTTCGCTGCTCGCGTAAGGAAACAGCTTCCTGGTTACTATTGTTTACAGCCATGGTTGATTCCCCTTTTAACGAATTCCGTTCACAAGTCCCATCATCTGGTCCGCAAGTGTCACGGAGCGAGATTGAAATTGATATGCACGCTGAACATTGATTAGTTCCGTCATTTCTTTTGAAAGATCCACATTCGATTGTTCAAGAGCTCCCTGTTGAAGACTAATTTCTCCTCTTAGTCCTCCCGTTAACTCGGTTAAGACCTCATCTTGAGCTACATTTGCCGGAAGACCAAGTAAGTTCCCACCGCGTTGCTCTAAGAATTGTGGCTTATTCACACGAACCACTCCAAGGTTAAACACTTCTGTCGCACCTGCCGTTTTCGTTACCGTTAACTGGCCATTTGCATCGATGCTATAATCCTTGGCTTCACCATTTATTGTAATCGGATTATTATTTTCGTCAAGTACTGGCAACCCATCGCCATTGACAAGCATCACTTCTGTATCGGAAAGAGGCGATAAATAAAGCGCACCATTTCTCGTATACTGAACTTCGTTAACTCCATTAGTTTGAACGAGCACTTTGAAAAGTTGGCCTTCTTTTGTAAAAGCCGTATCCAGTGAGCGATCCGTTTGCTTAAGTGCTCCTTGGGTCATGACTAGTTGAGCTTGTCCAAGCTTTGCCCCTGTTCCTTGGCGGATACCGTTGGGAGTGAGTCGGTTCACTTCTTTATTCGCACGCTCTTGGTTGTTAAACTCTTGAACCAATAGATCAGTGAACGTAGCTTCTCTTCTTTTATAACCATTCGTATCAACGTTTGAAATATTATTAGAGATAATATCCATTTGCTTTTGAAGCTGAGATAATGTGTTCGTCGCTGTAATCATCGTACGATTCATGAATGATTGCCTCCTTCCTTATCCAATTCTTCCGATTTCATTTGCTGCCTTGTCCATGCTCTTATCATACGCTTGAAGCACCTTTTGGTTGGCTTCAAAGGCACGATACGCCGTTAACATATCAGTCATTGTACGGCTCACGTCCACGTTTGAGCGCTCTAAATACCCTTGCTGCAGCTTAAACTGAATGCCTTCTGTGTTAAAAGCGTTGGCAAGTGGATTGCCATCCTCAGTGCGGTATAACCCATCGCCCTCTTTAATCATACGCTGTGGATTTGCTGCAAAGCCTACACCTAGTCGGGCAGTTTCACCGTTTGCCCCAGTGATACGACCATCTTCAGTTACTGTGAATTGATCACTAGAAAGCTGGATACGCTGTCCTTGATCATTTAGGACGAAATTCCCGCTAGACGTGGTTAAAAACCCTTGTCCATCTAATGTAAAGTCACCATTACGAGTGTATTTCGTCGTACCATCTGCGCCTTGTACGCTATAAAAAACTGATCCAGCTAGTCCGTTGTCTCCATTTGGAGGCATATACAAATCAACAAGCGCAATATCCGTACGTTGCTCTGTCGCTTGTAAATCACCTTGAATGAACTTCGGAATCGCTTCTTGCATATACACGCCTGTATTAATCGCACCAATCGTTGTTCCAGTCGTAAGGTTTAACCCTTTTTCAGTCGGAATCGATTGTGAATCATACCGTTTTAACAACATCTCAGGAAACGCACGCATCGACGCCTGATCAGCCTTAAATCCTGGCGTATTCGCATTGGCCATATTATTAGAGAACATCTCCGTTCTTCTCTGTTGGGAAATCATACCCGAAGCAGCCGTATAAAACCCTCTAAACATCCTGTCACCTCTTCATTTTCAACTATCTATATAAATATCAAGAAATATCTAAGAATATCTAAAACCACACTTAGTATCTATTATAAAAAAAAATGTCGAAAAGCACATTATGTTTTTTCAGGAAATTTGGTACGGGTAATATTTCCCGGTAACCCCTCGGTGACAGACACCACAAAAAGACAAATCACCCCATATTGTCCACGGACGGTGTCTGTCACCGCAGAAAGACAGATTGGTCCTTTTTGTCCGCCTGGAGTGGACACTCATTAAACTGTCCGCCTGAGGTGGAAAAATAATGTGTTTTGTCCACGAAGGGTGACAGACACCCTATATCCGCAAACGAAAGGCACTTCCGGACGGAAGTGCCTTTTGGTTGGTTTTAGCCTAGTCTTCTGCGTGGGAGACGGTCGATGTTATCAAGCATGATGCCTGTTCCGATCGCTACGCAGTCCATTGGGTTTTCTGCTACTAATACAGGGACCTTCAGCTCTTCGGCAAGAAGCATGTCGATACCGTGTAGTAGTGCTCCTCCACCTGTTAAAATCACACCACGGTCAATGATGTCCGCAGATAATTCTGGTGGTGTTCTCTCAAGAACAGATTTTGCCGCTTGTACAATGACAGCCACTGATTCGCGAAGAGCTCCTTCGATTTCTTCTGAACGAACTGTGATCGTGCGTGGAAGTCCTGATACCATGTCACGACCGCGAATTTCCATTTCCTCTGAACGAGAACCTGGGAAAACTGTCCCGATATTGATTTTGATATTCTCTGCCGTACGCTCACCGATTAATAATTTATATTGACGCTTAATATAATGGAGAATTTCGTTATCGAACTTATCTCCAGCCATCTTAATCGAAGAAGAAGTAACGATATCACCCATAGAAAGAACAGCCACATCCGTTGTTCCGCCACCGATATCAACAACCATATTTCCGCTTGGCATGAAAATGTCCATTCCTGCGCCAATAGCTGCCACCTTTGGCTCCTCTTCTAAGTAAACCTTTTTCCCGCCGCTCTTCTCAGCCGCTTCTTTAATTGCCTTTTGCTCAACGCTTGTAATGTTCGTTGGGCAGCAAATCAAAATGCGTGGCTTAGATAAGAAGCCTTTCACATTTAACTTATTAATAAAGTGCTTTAGCATCGCTTCGGTTACGTCGAAGTCAGCGATTACTCCATCCTTCAGCGGGCGAATCGCAACGATATTCCCTGGTGTACGTCCAACCATCTTTCTCGCTTCTTCACCAACCGCAAGCACACGATTCGTATTCTTATCTATAGCCACAACTGATGGTTCATTTAACACAATGCCGCGGCCCTTCACATGGATCAGTACGTTAGCTGTTCCTAAATCGATTCCAATATCTCTCGCAAACATCCTTTTCATTTCCTCCTTGAAAGGTAACAATCGTATTCGTGCTCTTCTCATATATATCATGGGTTAAATTCTCATTAAAAACTCGGTGTGTAGGAAAAGAGACTTACCTATTACGAACCTAATGTCTCTAATAGAGTATTTTATCACAAATAGGTAAATTACAATAATAATTTGGTCAAAAAGACAGACAAAATGTCAAAAAAACTTTTGAATACGAAAATTCACTACCCTTTTCTTTGTAAAACAAGGCTAATACCCGTTTTTTTAGGTCCTTCCGCAAAAGGTAATTTGCACAAACAAAAACCTCCCATAATAGATATGGAAGGTTTTAAAAATCACTTTACAGGCTCGCCTTCTAGTTCTTCTTTCTTATACTTCATTTTTGTCGCTTCTCCCCCACGCAGGTGGCGGATGGATTTATGGTAATCTAATATGTCCTTCACTTCGTTTGCCAGTTCTGGGTTTATCTCGGGTAGTCTTTCAGTTAGATCTTTATGGACTGTACTTTTGGACACGCCAAACTCCTTCGCGATTACGCGAACTGTTTTTCTCGTCTCCACGATATACTTTCCAATCTTGATAGTTCTCTCTTTGATGTAATCGTGCACACCACTCGCCCTCCCTAAATTGGATGTGAGAAGTGTGAAATGAGACTCGCTTCCGCTTTTGGTGTACTGTTACCCGCACAACATCCATTATTATTTTCAAAAAACAATTTCTTCTGAGCATTGTGTGCGGCAGAAAGTGTGACACTTTCTAAACTTTACAAGGAATAAACATGTATGGAACTAAATCTCGCGCATTTGCAAACGACTCCTCACCTCATACACTCTCTTTGTAGGTTTGTAACAGTTTATTAGCTTGGTTGATAATTTATGCACGAAAAACTCAATAGGGACAAGGCTTATTGAAAATTTTTTGAAAAATCGGACAAAAGAAACCTTTCCGCTCTTATTTATTTCGTAATAAATGTTACAAAATCGGCACAAACAAAAAGGACCATTCGATATAAAGGACAAGCACTTATCATTTACCGGTCATTTTGACCCTATTGTCGTAAATTCTAGAAATACCTTCCAAAAGTGTAGGTCGTATTATGCCAAAATTCCTCACAGTTTGTTGAAAAATAGGCGAAAGGTTTTAAGAAGCCTGTCGAAATTTTAGAGAGGTTATCCCTATTGTCTACCCAGGGACATATTACGTAGAATGAGGTGAATTTATACATAAATATTGGTTTTATTACTACATTTTGGGGAGATATTATGGACTATACAAGAAAAGCACGGATTCAAAACAAAAGAAAAGCAGCGGCCAAGGCAAACCGTCGTAAACTGGCTGGTGTGACTATGATGGCAGCGATTACAGCTTCATCCTTATTTGGATCTGGTATGAAGTCTGCAAAAGCAGAAACAGAGGCTGGCATATACACCGTTCAAAAAGGTGATACCCTTACACGCATTGCAAAACAATACAATGTAAGCGTAAAAGAGCTGATGAAGGAAAATAAGCTCGTTTCCGACAAAATATATATCGGCCAAAAACTTGAGGTTCCTACTCACCTTGGGGAAGAAGATAACTACGAAGAGATTTCCGTACAATCACATAAAGTGGTTTCCGGTGATACGTTATATCGGATTTCTGTAAAATACGGAACAACGATTTCAGAACTTAAAAAAATGAATAGTCTATCGTCCAATACAATCAAAATCGGACAAACGCTACTCATTCCATCGAAAGAAAAGGAAATCTCACAAAAAGCAAAGCAGCTTGCAAAGTTTTATACCGTTGCCCCTGGAGATACCATCTATGGGTTATCCAAGCGCTTTGGTACGTCCATCGAAGTACTAAAGGGTCAAAACGGCCTGAATACAGAAATGATCTTAATCGGGCAAAAAATACTGATTACCGATACACCCGTTACCACAAGGGCCAAAGTGGTTGGTGCGATTGACAAGTTTACTGTCGAGTTCCAAACAGCCGCTGGATCACTTCCCTTAAAAGTGTCTTACGGAACGGCTGAGGCCTATCAAAAGCTCTCAGGTAAAGAGTACATTCTTTCCTATAAAAACGGTGCGTTAGTCTCCATTCAACCGGAATAAAATAAAGAGCATGGGGAACCCCCCATGCTCTTACAACTGTAAGGAACGTGCTTGACTCTCTGTTGCCTTCACAAGCTCCCCCCACGTACGATAGCCGCGATCACGAAATTGCTGGATAAGCTCCACAAATAAATACGCCGTAGTCTTCGCATCACCTACCGCATTATGCCGCTCATAAATTCTTGTTCCAAACGCACGCGCGTATCTCTCCAGGTCGCGCATATCATAGGACGGAGCAAGAAACCCGATCAGATCAAGTGTATCGATTGTAAAAGTCCCCTTTAACCCGAGCTTTTCCCGTTTCAACTCATTTTTCAACACCAGTGCATCAAAGCTTACATAATGCCCGACCAGACTCACCGTTTCCTGCTTTCTCACATACGAAAAGAACTCAGAAATGGCCTCCAATGCATAGGGTGCACCAGCCACTTGCTCATTAGAAATAGATGTCAATTCCGTTATTTCCCGAGAAATTTGTCGAGATGGATTCACATACGTTTGAAAGCTAGAAGCCTCATCAACCTTAAAACCCTCTACTAAAACGGCCCCAATTTCTATTAATCTGTCCGATGTAGCTATTTCGAACCCTGTCGTTTCCGTGTCAAAAACGACAAATTTCAGCTGTTCTAGTGGAGTGGATAACGGTATTTCCTGATATAGAAGCGGGCAGGTGATTGATTTTCGTAAAAAAAACATTTCTTCCCTCCTTCTATACAGTAAAGTTAGCAAACACTTGGCTTTGCAACTCTTTTAATGATTTTAAACTAAGAATAAGCTCTTCTTTTTCACGAGTGGATAGTCTAGCAAACTCAATATGGGACTTTCCTTGATGCTGCCAGCGCTGAGTCACATTTAGCCGCAGAACCTCTTCCACCGCCTGCTTCAAATCGTTGGCAAACACCTCCGACAGCACCCCTTTCTCTTTTAAAAAAGAGATCTTGGCAACGGACGTCCCAGACATTCCCCCATGTAAAAGAGTGAGAATTTGCAAACTATGATGATAAGGAAATAATACTTCCTTTTTCATATCCAACTGCTTACGCTCAAGCTTAAATAAGGAACGTATCGGCTGATCCAGAGTCGGAATCACATGCTCTCTTTCCACTTGAGAGAGTCGAAATAGAAAGATTTTGGAACGCTGTAATAGCTCTCGTATTCCCTCTTCAAATCTCTCATGCAACGGATGAGATCCTGTTAAAAATCGATATGAAAAGAAGTTTTGCGCTAATAGGAGATGGTCATTGGTCGCTTGCAGCATCCACCCTCTTACTCTTTCTTGCCACACTTCAATGGTCCCCCGCCATTTTCCCTCACTACACATCATCAAACCTAGACAACGTGCATAACCTGCTTTTTCAAGCATGTTGGTAATCTCCCTACCTAATCTTGAAAAATACTCGTTGTACTCCTCCTTCTCGTAAACAAGGAAATGATCCTGATCGGTGAGCAAAAACTGCTCGCCACGGCCCGCACTTCCCATTTGATAAAAAGCAAACGCACAAGGAACCTGTTCTCCCACTGCCTCTATGGAAAGCTCCACCGCTCTCTTTACTAGTCGATTGTACAACCCAGTCACAATCTCTAACGTTTTTAACATAGGAATCTTGTCTTTAATCAGCGTTCCAAGAATGTCATAAATCGCTTTTTTCACAGAAACAATCGTCTCTTCTGTGCATTTCTCAATCTTTTGAATCGTCTTCATCACATTTTCGTTCTTTTTCCTTAATAAATCGGATAATGTGACCACTCCGATGAGCTTTTCACCTTCTACAACTGGCAAATGCTTGATTCCTTTTAATAGTATTAAAGATAAAGCATCATAATAATAGGAGAAACGCGAGATCGTCACTGGATGAGGTGTCATGACCTCACGTGCGACACCATCCAAAGATCGCCCCGCCGCAATCACCCGCTCGACCATGTCCCGTTCTGTAATGATTCCATTAAGTCTTCCATTTTCCGTGACAAGTACTGAGCTTGTGCGCTCTTTATGCATCAGAAGGGCGGCCTCTTGTACCGTTGTTGTCGGGGAAACACTAACCACTCGGTCCGTCATCAAATCTTGAACGCGCAGCATGAATGCATCTCTTTCTCCAAAATCACGTGCCAGCTGAACCTGCTCCGCTAACGAGGTATAAATGTCCTTAAGCCGCACGCTCACCTGAGCTAATAAATAATCATGAACATTCGGGTCATCCCAACGCTTGGCAATGACGGTAAAAGGGATATACAGGGCTTTGCACGGTTCGACCGCGCGTACCTCTACTTGAGTGGCGGCCTCCTTGCCTGGCTTGGAAACACCTAGGAAATCAGCTAAACTCGAAATGCCAATCAACTCCCCCTTTTGAACTACTTCAAGTACTTCCTCCTGCGTCCCTAGCTCATTTTTTATAAACACTTCAGCGATCCCCGATAGGATGAGGAGCAAGCCGTCACGTGGAGCCTCTTTTTTCAGCATCGTTTCCTGCTTTTCATACATTCGAAGCTCGCAAAGCTCGATAAGGGAAAGGGCCATACGGACATCCACCCCTTGAAAAAAGGGGTGAAACCGTACAGCCTCTAAAATGGTTTCCTTATAATTCTTTGGTTCCATCGTTCATCCAAACCTCACCATTCTTATACACCATCTGCTCTGGATAGCGTAAATCAATCACTTCCTCTTGGATTTTCTGAGATGGAGCCTCCGTTGATAAAGAAACGATAATATTCGTTAAGAACGCCGCTGCTGCTCCAAACACTCCCGCTCCTGTATCAATAATGCCTAAAATCGTAAATCCACCGTATTTCGCAGCAAAAATATACGTTAAGGTTACACCTAACCCAACTAATAGACCTGCGATTACTCCTTTTGCATTCGAACGCTTCCACCAAACACCAAGAACAAGTGCTGGGAAGAATGTTCCTGTCGCAAGCGCAAACGCCCAAGCCACAATCTGTGTGATCGCTCCTGGTGGGTTAAGAGCGATCAACCCTGCAAATAAAGTCGCGATAACGATCGACCAGCGAGCTACAGAAAGACGTTTCTTTTCCGTCGAATTTGGCTTCATGACACGGTAGTAAATATCATGTGCAAAGGAAGAAGAGATCGCAATCATCAGTCCACCTGCTGTAGATAATGCCGCAGCCATTGCACCAGCAGCGACCAAACCGATAACGAATACACCAAGATTCGCAATTTCAGGTGTCGCCATAACAACAATATCGTTAGAAATCACGAGCTCGCTCCACTGAAGAATGCCATCACCATTCCCATCAGCTACTTGAAGCTTTCCAGTATCCACCCATGTTTTTGTCCAAGCTGGAAGCTCAGAAATTTTACTACCAGCCACTTTTGTCATTAAAATAAAGCGTGAAAACGCCGCATAAGCTGGTGCCGATAAGTACAATAATCCGATGAATAGCAGAGCCCAAGCTCCTGACCAACGAGCCGCTTTCATCGTGGATACCGTATAGAAACGTACGATGACGTGTGGAAGTCCAGCCGTTCCAGCCATAAGCGTAAACATAAGAGCCAGGAACTGCCACTTCGTTCCGTTCGTAAACGGTGCAAAGTATTCTGAAATGCCAAGTTCCCTATCGAGTTCACCCATTTTTCCAACAAGCTCCCCGTACGATAGCCACGGCATCGGGTTCCCTGTAATTTGCAAGCTCATAAAAATAACAGGAATCAAGTAAGCAATAATTAAAATAATATACTGTGCTACCTGCGTCCATGTAATCCCCTTCATTCCTCCGAACGCTGCATAAAAGGCGATTAACACCACCCCGATCATCGTTCCAAGCTTTGCATCGATTTCAAACAATCGCCCGATAACTACCCCAGAGCCTGACAACTGACCGATTGAATACGTAAAAGAAATAATGATCGTAATGACAGCCGCAATCACACGAGCCGTATGACTGTCAAATCGGTCACCGATAAATTCAGGAACCGTGTAGCGACCGTACTTACGAAGCTGTGGAGCAAGTAAGAACGTCAGCAATAAATATCCGCCCGTCCAGCCCATGATATAAGCAAGACCATCGTATCCGAGTAGCATGATCGTACCTGCCATACCAATGAATGAAGCTGCACTCATCCAATCCGCCCCAATAGCCATCCCGTTAAAAATAGGCGGTACCCCGCGTCCGGCTACATAGAAATCAGAGGTTGCCTTCGCCTTGTTGTATAAGGCAATCCCGATATACAGGGCAAACGTCGCTAAAATGATCGTTAATGAGACCAAGAATTGTGTATCCAAATGTATTCCCCCCTATGGATTGATTTCGCTTTTTCTATTTGAGACCCCGAGCATTCCCCTTTAATGCTCGAACACTTTTCCAGAACTGATTTGTTCATTTTTGCTCTCATCAATTCCGTATTTTTTGTCCACATTGTCACTTAGCTTGGCATTTACAAATAGTAAAATGATAAACGTGATCACTGCCCCTTGAGCTCCCATAAAGTAATGAAGGGGAAACCCATTAATTGAATACTGACTTAGTGGCTCAGCAAAAAAGACTACTCCAAAGGAAACGAGAAACCAGACGATAAAATAAATAATAATATTGCGTGTTCTTTCGCGGAAATAACGATCGGCTACCTCTTTATCAATTTTCTTCACACTTACACCCCCATGAAAAATGATGTTCTTGTGCGGTTCTAGATGTTTCTCACACAACCCTCCTTTCTATTCGAAAAATATATATGAACTTTTACTCGCCGGTTATGCAAGAAAAAGTCATCAACCTTTTTAACTTAAGCTGAAGATAAACTTGATGGTATCAATGAATGGCATAGGAACTAGGATGATTTGAACGATGAAGTAGACGAAAATGGATAGGAATGGAATAACTAAGAAGAAGGGTCTTTTCTTTTTAAATGCAAAAAATAAACAAACGACAGAGATGAGAAGTAAGCTTAAAAAGATCATTTCTTGCCTCCTTTTATGTGAAAGCGTTAACAATTTTTACTTTTCTGAAATTTTAAGAAAATTCAATACTTATTATCTACATAAACCGTCTCTTGGTCAAGTAAGACTAGCCAGTAAATTCTCAGAGAGCTTGTCGAAATTTGAAGATAAACCTTGAAAACCCAACATTACCAATACTTTCCTTTTAAAACTGCCGTCGAAAACTTTTTCATCCAAGGAGTTTGTAAGATTAGTTAACACGGTCTTGAAATTAGAAAAAGCATGTGAAACCTCACATGCTCAGTGCCTTAATCATTATTTTAACGGCTTCAAGCAAGTCTCTGGAGGACCAGCTTGGCATCGCTTTTTTCCCATCTATTACAAGCTCGTGGGAAGCTGGAACATGTACAAAGCCAGCTGGAATATCCCATTGCTTCTCCTTTAACTCATGTAAAACGGTGTACATCACATTGTTGCATAAATACGTACCCGCACTGTTCGAGACCCTAGCAGGATAGCCTTTCTCTTGAAGGGTGTCCACTAGCATCCGAATAGGAAGTGTAGAAAAATAGCCATCTGCACCCTCTTCAGCGATCTTAGAATCTACGAAAGCTCTCCCGCTATTATCCGCTTCCCCGTCGCGACAATTAATGGCAATCCGCTCCGGTGTTATCTCCGTCCGTCCCGCAGCAAGACCGAGCGACAGGACCGCATCAGGGGCAACCTCACGAACCGCATCCAATATCGCCAATGGTGCTTTTTCAAAATCTACTGGCAAAAGAACTCCCTTCACCTCGTATTCACCAATCTGTGCTCCGTCCAGTCTCAATACGATCTCCTCGGTGGGATTGATTGGATGGTTTAGAAACGGTTCAAACCCTGTTAACAATAGCTTTTTCATAGATGTGTCTCCCCTTAATAACTAGCAATGCTACCGTCCGTACGCTTTTCCGTACCTCCCGTTAGCACACCTGTCTCTGGATTACGAACAATCACCTGACCACGACCAAACCCACCAGAATCATGTGCAACAACCATCTCATGTCCTTTTCTCACCAGCCCCTGAACCAGATGATTTGGAAAATCATGCTCCACTTCGATCTTCTTTCCAGATATCCACTGCCATCTAGGAGCATCTAGCGCACTTTGCGGGTTCAGGTCAAAATCAATCATATTCATCGCTACCTGCACATGCCCTTGTGGCTGCATATAACCACCCATCACACCAAAAGGCCCAACAGCCTCTCCATCCTTTGAAATAAAACCAGGAATGATCGTGTGATACGTCTTTTTCCCAGGAGCAAGCGCATTTTCGTCTTCTACATTTAATGAGAAATCATGGCCACGATTTTGCAGACCAATTCCTGTGTTTGGAACAACAATCCCAGAGCCAAAGCCCATATAATTGCTTTGGATAAAAGAAACCATATTCCCTTCTCCATCAGCAGTCGCCAAATACACCGTTCCACCCTTTGGAAGAGTACCCGGTTCTGGGAGCTGAGCCTCCTCTGTGATTTTCGCACGAGCCCTCTCGGCAAATTCATCCGATAGCAGATCTGAAACATTTGCCTTCATCGTTGTTGGATCCGTAATATACGTTTTCCCATCGGTAAATGCCTGCTTCATGGCTTCTAATTGCACATGCAAGCCCGTCAAATCTTCACGGTGCGAAAACTCGTAGCCTTTTAATATATTGAGTGCCATAAGCGCAACCAAGCCCTGACCGTTCGGTGGAATTTCCCACACATCGTAGCCGCGGTAGTTGACAGAAATCGGCTCCACCCACTCTGCTTTGTACGCGGAAAGATCTTCTTTTCGTAAAAAGCCCCCATGAGTCTTAGAAGCAGCGTCAATTTCATCGGCTAATCGGCCTCGGTAAAAGCTTTCTGCATTCGTCTCAGCAATTTCTTGAAGAGTATTCGCATGATCCTCAGATTTCCACATCTCACCGATTTGTGGTGGCTTTCCATCTGGAGCAAACACGCGGAACCATTCCTTGTATGAGGCGTCCTCCCCAAAGCGTTTCTGATAAATGTTATAGGCACTACCCCAATACTTCCCAAGTGTTGGAGAAACTGGGTAACCACCTCGTGCATATGCAATCGCCGGTTGCAACACTTCCGTTAATGGCAAACGTCCGAAGCGTTTGGAGAGCTCCGCCCATGCAGAGGGAGCACCAGGAACGGTTACCGGAATCCAGCCATGCGATGGCATTTTTTCATGCCCAAGCTCTTTCACTTTTTCAATTGAAATTCCTTGCGGGGAAGGTCCGCTCCCATTTAAGCCGTACATCTTATCTTTGATCCAAACCAGCGCAAAGGCATCGCCACCAATGCCATTCGACGTTGGTTCAGCGACGGTTAAGCACGCTGCTGTCGCAATTGCCGCATCCACAGCATTCCCACCCTTTTTTAGCATATCAAGCCCTGCCTGCGCGGCAAGTGGCTGAGATGTCGCCACCATGCCATTTCTAGCAATCGTCGCCATTCGCTGTGATCGATACGGATATGTAAGGTATGACAAATGAAACTCCCCCTATTAAACTTCGTCTTTCGAAATATTATACGATAGATTTTGAATTTTTCCAATAATTAAGAAATTACTAACTTGGGTGTCTGTCACCGCCCGTGGACAAATTCTTGTTTTTGTCCGTCTCAGGTGGACACTTAATAACAAAGTTTCTCCTCCTCAACAAAAAAAACCCGCACAAGGCGGGTTTCCTCTTACTATATCCTATGCATCAGAATTATCTGTGCTGTCAGTTCCTTCTTCAGTTCCAGGAGTTTCTTCTTTACCAGAATCTGTTCCTTCTTTTTCAGTAGACTTGTCCGCATCTTCTTCTTCAGCAGCTTTCTTTTCTGCTGCGTCATCCGTTGCTTCCTCTTCTTCTTCTACTGCATTTGGATCATCTTTTCCGCTGTTTTCCATATCAGACACATTTACTTCTTTTAATGAACTTAAAGGCTTTTGGAAATAGTCAATTGGATTTAAAGCTACTCCATCTTTGCGAATTTCAAAGTGAACGTGAACGCCAGCTTCTTCATTAACTAGGCTTTCACCTGCAGTTGCGATTGACTTACCTTGCTTAACTTCATCGCCAACTTTTACTTTGATGTCACTAACTGATTGATATTGTGTTACAATTCCTTTGTCATGCTCAATTTCAATCACATTACCAAGTAGAGAATCGTTATCAACCACTTTTGTCACTGTTCCGCTAAGAGCTGCAACTACATCGAATGCTTCCCCATCTTTTTGAACAATATCAATACCTGTGTTTGGGTGGTATGAATTGTCGTAGAATACTAGGGCTGCTTCTTGCTGTTCTGTTGAGCCGTTATTATCATAGAATTGCTTTTGAATTTCGACCTTGTTTGGATCTGTCACCGGCATTACAAAGTTTTCCATTGTACGTGATACTTCAACAGCTGGCTCATTGAACTTCTTGTCTGTAACGTCAGTAGCCTCGTTGTTGTACCCAAACTTGTCTGAATCTGTTGCACTGCTTTGATACCATAAAACCGCGGTTAAAATGATCGCTGCGCTTCCTAGATAAATTGCTGGGAATGCCCATCTTTTCTTTAAAAAGCGCTTAACATTTGAATCTTGAGAAGATCGTTTCTTTTCTTCCTCTCTCATTTATCATCACCTCAGCAATCAGTTTGAACAATGTGAGAGAAATATATACGTTGTGAGGAAAAAATTTTTTAGACTTATTTTTCGACAAAGCTTTTACAATTATTCATGATAGGAGAATGTTTTATGAAAAAATTTCTTTGGACCCTTCCCCTTGCATATATGGCGCTGATTTGGACACTATCCAGCTTTCCGGCCGACAAATTCGTCGCCTTGCCCGACTTGTCCCTTGACCGCATCATTAAAGAGTCACTACACCTGGTCGAATTTGGAATTCTATACCTCCTCTTCGCCCTTGCACTATATGGAAATGGACAGCTCACAAAAAAGACAAGCCTCCTCTTTGCGATCATCGCTTGCCTGTACGGGGCACTTGATGAAATTCACCAGTCCTTCGTTCCCTACCGCTCCGCCACATGGATTGACCTTGTAAAGGACGTTATTGGTGTCACCGTAGCTTATTATTTCGTAAACCGATTTTATTTTTTGAAAAAAAATAAGCTAGAGCAAAAGCTCTAGCTTATTTCTGGGCAGTAATCTTCGTGAGCAGATCGTTTGATGATACGACTTCTACTCCTTGATAGTAGTACTTCGCGATATCTACGTAGTTCTTTCCTTCTTGTGCCATTCCATTCGCCCCGTATTGGCTCATACCAACACCGTGGCCGTATCCCTTTGTATTAATCACGATTTGGTCGCCTTTTCGCTCCCACGTAAAGTCAGTTGATTTTAATTCCAGCTTCGTACGAATATCTTGCCCGGTTAGCACGGTCCCATTAAAGTCGACCTTGCTCACTCGGTTACTAGATGTACGCTCGACCACTTTTCCGATCGTATCACCTGAACCCACCTTCACGCCTAACAATCGCTCAAAGTCGGAAACGGAAACAACCTTTTGTCCGTTAAATTCCTTTGAATTCAGATCCCAAGGGCTCTCGACACTTTTTAAATAAGGGAGTGCACCTTGCCAAACTGATTCGGAATTTTCCGTATACCCATTACTTGTTGAAAAGAACGTCGCATCGATTGGGCTTCCCTCATAGGTTAAAATTTGACCGCTCGTTTCCTGTACCGCTTTACGGATCTTCTCTATTTTCCAAGAGTAGTCCTTGCCCCAAATCTTTCTAAGCTCTTCATCGTTCTTAAATACCTGGTGCTGCACCGTATCCGTTACGAGTGCCCCGTCAGGTACCTCAAGCTTTTCTGAGCTAATCATTTGCCTCACGATATAGGTTCTTGCAGTAAGCGCCTGTGCCTTCAATGCTTCAAGTTCAAACGTGGCTGGCATTTCTGATGCAACAACGCCCGTTACATAGTTATCCAGTTCAAGTGTCTCCACTGATTCTGATGCGGTACGATAGACAGCAACTTCTACGGCCGGACCCGTTGGTGGTGCTTCAGCGACCGTCTCTTTAGCGGTTTCCTCTCCAAGTTTACCACTTACCTTACCCTCTGAAAAAGGGAGCACGACGAGTGTAGGAATCATTAGTGTGACGACGAATAGAATGGCGGATACGATTACAAATGGTTTTAGTTTCATTGTGCTTGTGCCTCCAGTACGCATTAGGTAACAAGGAATATGTAGTCCCGTCTCCATTCATACATATGGACTTGGACAAGCAAATATGACTTTTTCTTATATCATGAATAAAAACATTGTAGAAGCATCACAATATTCTAGGTGGTCATCCTTTTCCTGTAATAAAAATGTAAAAAACCGCAGAGTATGGAATACTTCTACGGTTTACATTTACGAATATACATTTATTTAAGCATTCATATCACTAACGTATGTTTTTTCAATCGTTTCAACGACTTCTGTCACACGCTCGATATCTGCACCAAGTGATGCAAGCTTCTGGTGGAAGTCAACATACCCACGGTCTAAATGCTTAAGCTCTGTTACACGAGTGATGCCGTCAGCGACTAATCCTGTTAAGATAAGCGCAGCAGCCGCACGTAAGTCTGTTGCAGCAACCTCTGCTCCTTGCAGGTTAGATGGTCCATTCATAATTACTGAACGACCTTCAATTTTAATATCAGCATTCATACGACGGAATTCTTCTACGTGCATAAAACGGTTTTCAAATACCGTTTCTGTAATCATACTAGTTCCTTTTGCATGAAGAAGTAATGCCATCATTTGTGATTGCATATCTGTTGGGAATCCTGGATGTGGCATTGTTTTGATATCCACGGCTTTAAGCTTATCTGGTCCAATGACACGTAAGCCGTCCGCTTCTTCTTCAATAATAACGCCCATCTCTTCCATTTTCGCAATAAGTGAGGTTAAATGTTCTGGAACGGCTCCTCTTACAAGCACGTTTCCACCAGTAATAGCGGAAGCAACCATGAATGTTCCAGCCTCGATGCGGTCAGGAATAATATGATGCTCGCAACCGAAAAGAACATCTACACCTTCAATGCGAATCGTACCTGTTCCTGCTCCTCTAACCTTGGCACCCATTTTGTTAAGGAAATTAGCTAAGTCCACAATTTCTGGCTCTTTCGCACAGTTTTCCATCACTGTTGTACCATTGGCAAGAGTCGCGGCCATCATAATATTTTCAGTCGCACCGACACTTGGGAAATCTAAATAGATTTTTGCGCCGTGTAAGCGACCTTCTGGAGCTTCGGCTTCAATAAATCCGTTTCCAACTTTTACCTTAGCACCCATAGCTTCAAAGCCTTTTAAATGCTGATCAATTGGACGTGAACCAATTGCACAGCCACCCGGCAATGCAACTCGTGCACGGCCATTTCTTGCTAGTAATGAACCCATTACTAGTACAGATGCTCTCATTTTTCTTACATATTCAAATGGTGCTTCTTCTCTTAATACTCCAGATGCATCAACCGTTACCGTGTTATCTTTAAATCCGACATTGGCATTTAAATAGCGTAACACTTCATTGATTGTAAATACATCGGAGAGTGTCGGCACATCTTTAATTACGCATTTTCCATCACTTGCTAATAATGTTGCGGCGATCACAGGCAAAACTGCATTTTTAGCGCCTTCTACTTTCACTGAGCCACTAAGCCTTCTTCCGCCGCGGACGATGATTTTTTCCAAGTGTATTCCCCTCCGCGTCCATTTTCTCTATATTAATATTCAATCGTAATGATTGGTGTGCCAACTACTAGGGTAGTCTTTGCGCCCAATCCTTGCGTTCTAAGTCCTACTTGTAAGTTCATTTCTTTCTGGTTGCTTGTTAAGGTTTCTGACAACATAGGCGAATACGCCGATGATGATACAAAATTATTTTCGTCTAATGATTCGATCTCTTCTGCCTTAAACTGCGTAAGTAATCGATTGACAGTATCAGGCAAAGACTTATTCATCTTATCACTGAATTCGCCTTTTATACAAGAGAAAATTGTTGGTTTTCCTCGAAAGATGTCAGAGAGCTGCAATGGTAGTTCATTTTCAAGAAATCGTGTGGTTTGTTGCGAAAATTTCTCGTCATTCACCTCATAAATGATATACGTTTGAGGTTGCTGATTTGTGAGGGTTGTTAAAACTTGGATTTTTTCCTTCGGACCATGGTCAGTGGTGCTTATACCTGTAGCTTCCCACATATTCTCTTTAGAATTCACGTTCCACGACCATTCAGGAAATTTTTTTTGCAAGTCTTTGCTGAACTCCTTCACGCCCTCAAGGCTGTCTAAATGGTCCACTTTCTCTCTTGCATGCAGAGACCATCCAGTGATGGGAATTTGTTCCCCTTCCACGACAGAAGCAAGTGTTAGTAAGTCAAGCTGTTCTTCAGCTACTATCGTTTTATTCCCAATGTTTATAATAGCAAAACCTGTTAAGCACATAATTAATAAGACATAAGAAAGTTTTTTCATCTACAATTCCTCCCCTTACTACCATTGTTACCAGGTAGCTTAAGGACATACTTGGGAATTGTCGTCACTTTTTGACAAGTCTTATGTAAGGTTTTGTGCAGTAACACACAAAGAGAATTGTACTTAAATTTAGCCGTTAATAAAAATGTCAGAAGACCTATATTTTACATAATCATTTGAAAGAGTAGTGGTAGTTGTTGTGACCAAAGCAGGTAATCCAGGAAAAAATTACTAACAGCAGAACCAATCACAATGGATAAAAATATAAACAACACTCGTGCTTGCAATACATGGTTCCCTCTTAATAGCTTTTCGTAATTAATGGACTGAAGCGCCCACCAGGCAAGTGCAATAAAAAACAAATGCGACAAAATGCTAATTAATGCTTGATGTCCAAATTCTGCGATCATCCATACCTTCTCTCCCTTATACAATTGGTCTTTGGGCAAGCCTACCTTTCATTGTATCATTTATGTAACAGAAACAGAACCACATACCTCATTATTGACGAGTGAGGTAGTGGAAAAGTTTCATTTTTTTAGGAGATTTTTATCAGTTGATGGTTTTATGACATATTCGAGCTTGGGGTACCACCGTTACGCGTTATAAAACCATGTTTATGACCTTATGTATCATGAGTTTTCGCCTTTTCATGTCATAAACTAACCTTTATGACACGCAACAAGCCCATTTCACGTTTAACACGTCATAAAACACTCTTTACCCTACACCCTAACAATAAAAACCTCTATGCACAAAAAAGAAGAGGGTTCCCCAACCCTCTTCTTGCTAATTCTATTAAAACCCCATCTTACCGTCTAGCAAAAGTCCCCCAACTCTTGCTAGTTTTTCTCCCATTACCTATTGAAACATGTCCGAAAAGCCGTTGAAGTGATTGTGCAAGAAATCAAACGCCAAATTCGGGAATAGACCAAACACAATGGTTGCTGCGACCGCAATGACTAACACAACGATGATTCCAGCTGGTAGCTGAATTTTTTCATCGGTTGCGGCTGGTCGAAAGAACATTTGTGTAAAAATGCCGAAATAGTAGAAGTACGAAATGACGGTCGTGGCGATCATGACCGATGCTAGCACATAGTGTGCAGGATCCACATAGAACGTTCCCATAAAGATGTTCAGCTTTCCAATAAAGCCTGCTGTTCCTGGAATTCCCGCTAACGAAAGGAGGAACACTCCCATTGAAACAGCCAAGATTGGTGAACGCTTATAAAGGCCAGCAAATGCACTAATATCTTCATTATCTGATTTTCCACTGATCAGCTGAATGATGGCAAACGCACCAAGATTCATGAACAAGTAAGCTCCTAAGTAAAACCACATCGCGTCAAACATGAATGCTGACAATGCCGCTATTGCTACCAACAGGTACCCCGCATGCGCGATACTGGAGTATGCGAATAATCGTTTTACATTGCGCTGACGTAACGCAATGACGTTCCCGATAATCATCGTTGCTCCTGCCAGCAGTGCAATATAATCCTGCATCTTAATCAACATCGGATACGATGCCGTACTTGAACCAGATGGTGCCGCCCCGTATACAGTCAAAAGAATACGAAGCAAAATCACGAATCCAGCTGTTTTGGACACCACGCTTAAAAACGCAGTAACTGGAGTTGGTGCTCCTTGATACACATCCGGCGCCCACATATGAAACGGTACCGATGCCAATTTAAACGATAAACCAACAAATACTAGCAAAAAGGATAACCCAAGCAAGTAAATTTGCTGTGTATCAAAATTCGCTGATAACACACCTGTAATCTCCGTTAAGTTGGTTGATCCGGTTAAACCAAACACATAGCTTAATCCAAACAGTGTGACAGCTGTTGAAATCCCGCCATTGATGACATATTTCATGGCTGACTCATTGGATGGAAGATGTTTTTTACGAATGCCCGCTAATATATAAGAAGAAAGTGATAAAAGTTCAAGTCCGACAAATAATGTGATTAAGTCTCCGCTCGACGTCATAACCATTGCTCCGAGCAAAGCGGTTAAAAACAAATAGTAGAACTCTCCCTTGTATTCCTTCATCTCTTCTTTGGGTTCGTAACTGATTGCAAGTAGCATTACAAGCGCTGCACCAAGGAGCAGTAACAACTTGAATGCTTTTGCGTACGAATCTAAGCGAAACGTATCATATAAAATACTCGTTAATTCTAAATCCACCAATCCTAATAGTGAGACAAACGCTGCAATAATGGCAGTGAAGGCAATCCAGCCAAGAATTTTTCGATCTTGGTCTTTCGGCATGAACAAGTCCATGATGGAAAGGATGGTTGCAATACCAAGGATGATGAACTCCGGTGTCATAATTGCCCATTGATACGATAACATTTGTTCAAGATCCATCCTTCATCACCCTCCTAACCCAAGCATGATAGTCTCAAGTGTGGCTTGTAGTGGTTCACTTAGTACACTTGGGTAAACACCAATTACCACAATTAACGCGACAAGTACGAGTACCGGCGCCCATTCAAAAGAACGAATATCTGATACGCTAGTGAATTCCCGATGCGCTTTTCCAAACGTTATCCCTAAAACCGCTCGCAGTAAGTATACAGCGGTTAAAATAATGCCTAAGCAGCCGACCGCAGCAAGTACAGGCATGGCCTCGAATAATCCTAAAAACGCCATGAACTCACTTACGAATCCGCTCATTCCCGGTAAACCAAGAGAAGCCATTGCTCCCGCTAATAAGAAACCAGCTGTGATTGGCATTCCCTTTGCCATTCCACCAAGCTTCGTGATATGAGACGTATGGAAACGCTCATAAAAAATTCCTACTAAGAAGAACAATAAGGCAGAGATCAACCCGTGAGAAACGACTTGGAAGATCGCCCCTTGAATACCCGCTTCATTAAGTGCCCCAACTCCAATTAACACAATTCCCATATGAGAAATCGAAGAGTATGCGAGCACCATCTTGAAATCCTTTTGAACCAGTGCAAGGAACGCACCATACAATAAGTTCACCACACCGAGCGTAGCAAGCAACCAAGCGATGGAGGTGAATTGTTCTGGGAAAATTCCCATTCCGAAGCGAATTAACCCGTATGCCCCAATTTTCAAAAGAATTCCTGAGTGAAGCATTACGATTGATGGTGGAGCCTGAACGTGAACGCGAAGCATCCATGTATGTAACGGAAAAATAGGTAGCTTTACACCAAACGCCACTAACAAGGCAAGTAAAAGCCCCATTTTAACGGAGTCCGTGATTCTTGCATGGCCTGCATCTGCTGTTAGCAATTGCTGTAACACATCAATATTGGATGTTCCTGTGCGAGCGAACAACACCATAATGACAATCAGTAGAACCGCTGAACCAAGTCCATTGTAAATCAGGAAGCTATACGCTGCTTTTTCTTTTTCATGATAGCCCCATTTCCCGATTAAAAAGAACATCGGAATGAGCGTGATTTCAAAAAATAAGAAGAACAGGATTAGGTTTTCGGCCACGAATACTCCGAGCATTCCTACTTCAAGGAGAAGGAATAACATGAAGTAGCCCTTCCACTCTTTTTTAATATGAAGCGAAGCAATAGCCGCTAACAAGGACAGAATACTTGTTAAAACAACCATAATAAGTGAGAAGCCATCCATCCCCAACTCAAACGGAATTTCAAATACTCCTTCACTCATGCCAAAGTGAATCCAGTTCCATTTCAGATTGTACTCAAACAGTTCTGTTCCATTTTTATATTGAGAGAAAACAGCCAGTGAAAGAACCATTGCTGGTAAAGTCGCAAGAATCCCAATCAGCTTAATGGAGCTCTCCTGCATTTTTGGAATAAATGATAAAACGAGAATCCCAAGTAACGGGGAAAACACGATGAGTGCTAACATCAAATTCATCCGAAGTACCCCCCTGTTACAGCAAAAATTACAAATAAGACGGCTAAGCCAACAAAGGCAACGGTTCCGTACATTTGCACCTGACCGTTATGTACGCGTGAACCTGTTTTTCCAAACGTTTGAACAATCTGGGTAACGAGGTTAACGATTCCTTCCACAATAAACACTTCAATATACTTGAGGAACAAGCTAAAGAACTTGGTTAACTTCACAATCGTTAACTCGTAAAATTCATCTATAAAGTATTTGTTGTATAAAACACTGTACGTCACTGGTGCACGGCTGGATAACCAATCGCGTGACAGAGACTTTTTCCCATACATGAGGTAAGCAATGAAAATTCCCGCAAGTGACACAAGTGTTGCCACAATCATAATCCACGCTGGACCTTCGACGTGACCATGGCCAAGTGCTTCATTCCCCTCCACTAACCAATCTCCTAAAAATGTTCCAAACCAAGGTGTGTTCACATAACCAGCAACCACTGCTAGTACTCCAAGCACAACCATTGGAAGTGTCATTACTGCAGGAGACTCGTGTACCTGCTTGATTTCTTTTCTAGCCTCACCAGTAAAGACGAGGAAGAATAAGCGGAACATATAAAAAGCCGTAAAGAAGGCGGCGATCACTGCTAACCAAAATAATGCCGTGTTTCCATGAACCCAAGCAGAAATTAAGATTTCATCTTTACTAAAGAACCCGGAGAATAATGGAACTCCACTTATCGCCAATGTCCCCACTAAAAATAATGGACCCGTGACGCGAAGCTTTTTCCATAAGCCACCCATTTCTTCAATGTTCTGCGTATGAACGGCATGGATAACACTACCTGCTGCTAAGAATAATAACGCTTTGAAAAACGCGTGTGTCATCAGGTGGAATACCCCAGCCACATAACCAGCTGATCCAAGTGCTAACATCATATAACCTAACTGAGATACCGTAGAGTAAGCAAGGATCCGTTTGATATCGGTTTGAACTAAGCCGATGCTAGCCGCAAAGATCGCGGTAATCGCCCCCACTACTGCTACTGTCATTAATGCGGTTTCACTCGCGGTGAAAAGCGGGAACAAAGCTGCTACTAAATATACCCCTGCCGCAACCATCGTTGCCGCGTGGATTAATGCCGACACAGGCGTCGGACCTTCCATCGCATCCGGTAACCAGGTGTGAAGCGGAAATTGACCTGATTTCCCAACGGCACCAATGAAAATTAGGATCGCCGTTAATGTGATCATGCTTGTAGAAATCGAACCCGCCTCTACCGCAGCAAAAATCTCATCGTATTCAAAGCTTCCTACCTGCCAGAATAATAGAATCATCCCGATAAAAAGGCCCACATCCCCGATACGGGTCATGATAAAGGCTTTTTTTGCAGCCTTTTTGGCGTCTTCCTTAAAAAAGTAGAAACCGATTAATAGGAAAGAGCCAACGCCGACTAATTCCCAGAAAATATACGTTTGTAAAAGGTTGGGCGATAATACTAAACCAAGCATTGCAAACGTAAATAATCCTAAATACGCGTAAAAGACATGAAAGCGTTCATCGTCATGCATATACCCCTTTGAATACGTATGTACAAGCAAACTAACAAGAGATACGATGACGAGCATTAGCGCATTTAACTGGTTTACTTCAAAACCCGCTGTTAGTTGAACATCTCCGATCGAAAGCCATGTGCCTTCTGCTTTATAGGTCGGTTGTGTAAAACGCGCAAATAAGACAATAAGCGAATAAACAAACGACACACCCACTAGCAGAATACCGACAAAGGCGCTGTTTTCCTTTAGCTTTTTTCCGAACAGAAGAAGGAACAAAAATGATAGTAGCGGGAAAAGCGGTATGATCCATGCATTTTCCATCAATATCACAATCCCCTTTTAGAACGCGCACCGGTTTTTTTTATGTTGCGCGTTTGATTGAGGCCCGCTGTAAATAAGCGAGTCATATTTTTCTAATGCTTTAAGGTGTTCATTTCATCCATATTAACGGTTTTTCGATTACGGTAAAGGGCAATTAAAATCGCCAACCCAACGGCTGCCTCCGCTGCTGCCACAGCGATCGAAAATAATGCAAACACTTGACCCGTAATCCCTGGGTTCGCTCCGTACTTACTAAAGGCAACCAGATTTATATTGACTGCGTTTAGCATCAATTCAATGGAAATTAATACAATCACTGTATTTCGCTTCGTTAATGCACCGTACAATCCGATACAAAATAGAATTAACGCAAGCGTGAGGTAGGCTGAAACGGGAACTGAGCTCATTCCTTATCCGCCTCCTTTTCATCATCTTTTTTCGCTAACACAATCGATCCGATCAAAGCAACTAATAAGATGACAGATGTGATTTCAAATGGAATCACATACTTTGAGTAAAGCGCCACCCCAATTTGCTCGGTATTATTTTCATGAAGCGTGTTTGGTCCAGAAGCCAAATCTAGGTCATACACCCCGATATACATCACAACCGCAAATCCGAGGACACCGATGAATAGGAGAGTCTTTCGAATCCAACCTTCCTCTGGTTCGCTCGTATCATTATGACGGGTAAGCATAATCCCAAATAGCATAATGATGGTAATGGCGCCTGAGTAGATTAGTATTTGAACCGTTGCGACAAATTCAGCAGAGAGCATCACGTAAATTCCCGCAATGCTCACAAAGGTGAACACAAGAGCTACGATCATATGAACAACCTTCGTCAAATTCAACAACAGAACGCCGCCAATGACCGCAACGAGCGCTAGTGACATAAATGCGATTAATTCACCCGTAACTGTCATGCTTTATTCACCTTCCGAATATTTTCATCGTTCTCATCTAACCATTCTAAGTTTTTAAAAAGCTCATCCCGGCTATATTCCGCAAGCTCAAAATTATTTGTCATAATGATGGCCTCTGTCGGACATACCTCCGTACAAAGATCACATAGGATACAGATTTCAAAGTTGATATCATACGTATCAATGATTTTTCCTTTTTTCGTAGGGTCAGGGTGTTTTTTCCCGGTCAATTGAATGCAATCGGTTGGACAAATGGCTGCACACTGATTACAGACGATACATTTTTCGGGGTAAAACTTCTGTATCCCACGGAACCGGTCCGGAAGTGGCAGCGGCTCATTTGGATAATCGTAGGTTACTTTTTCTCTTGCTAGGTTCTTGAGTGTATAGGCTAACCCTTTTGCTAATCCAAGCACGTTGACTCACCCTCTCTAGTAAGTAGGCTTATTGTTAAACTGGGGTGTTGATTTCCGCTCCGGGCGCTTGCTTTCCTGGGGACGTCCGCCGAGCCTCCTCGTCGCTTTCGCTCCTGCGGGGTCTCGCCTGTGACGCTGATCCCCAAGGAGTCAAGCGCCCTCCGCTCCAATCAACACGGTGTATCACAACAGAGTTTCTGTCTTAAAAAAGCTTTAGTAATTCTTTAACCAATGCTGTTAAGAAAATGTTCGCCAAGGCTACTGGTAATAGTATCTTCCATCCGAATTCCATTAGTTGGTCTGCTCTTAGGCGTGGGAAGGTGACTCGGATCCAGACTAGGAAGAAGATGACGACGCTGAATTTTAGGGCGAACCATACGGCTCCTGGGATGAATCCTAAGAAGTCGAATGGTGGTAGCCATCCTCCTAGAAAAAGTACGGTTGTTAGTGATGCCATTGCGAATAGGTACACATATTCAGCGAGCATGAAGAATGCCCATCGGAAGCCTGAGTACTCCACGTGGAATCCGGCTACTAGTTCGGATTCCGCTTCTGGCAAGTCAAACGGTGTACGGTTTAACTCTGCAACGGATGCGATGATAAACACAAGAAACGCAATCGGTTGCCAAATAATGAACCAGCCTTGCTCATCTTGAGCGGCGACGATATCGTTCAAATTCAGGCTGCCTGCAAAAAGGATGACTCCAATTACCGACATCACAAGTGGGATTTCGTAGGAAATCATTTGGGCTGCTGCACGCATCCCACCAAGTAGTGCGTACTTATTATTTGATGCCCATCCACCTGTTACCACTCCCACAGTTGTTAATCCTGAAATGGCGATATAGTACAATAATCCAACACCAATATCAGCAAACTGAAGGTGATCGGTTAACGGAATCGTTGCTAGCACCATAAATGCCGGTGCAAACGCGATGACAGGTGCAAAGATAAAGAGCGGGCGGTCTGCTAGCTTCGGTATCGTATCTTCTTTTAATAGGAGCTTTAATACGTCAGCTACCGTTTGTAAAAGCCCCCAGCGGCCTCCAACCTGATTCGGTCCGTGACGAAGCTGCATGAAACCCATGACTTTTCTTTCTGCTAAAATCGCATACGTAACAAATCCTAAAACCACTAACAATAGAACCGTTGCTAGTAAAAAGAAAATCCCAAAGTTTAAGAGTCCTGGTTGTGATTGCAGCAGTTCCTCTACCATTAGCCATCAACCTCCCCTAGGACAATATCAATTGCACCTAAAATCGCGATTAAGTTTGCTATATTTTCTCCCTCCAATAGCTTCGGAAGGATTTGCAAATTGTAAAAAGAAGGTCTTCTAAACTTCAAGCGGTACGGCTCTTTTTTTCCATCACTCGCGATGTAACATCCAATTTCTCCACGAGGTGACTCGATACGAACGTACGCCTCGCCCTTTGGTGCTTTAATAATCTTCGGAACTTTAGCGAGGATTTCCCCTTCTTTCGGGAATTGCTCGACTGCTTGTTCTAAGATTTTCAAAGATTCCTCAAGCTCCGCTAGACGAACATGGTATCTTGCCCAAGCGTCTCCACCCTCTTGAACAGGAACATCAAAGTCAAATCGGTCATAAATTGAATACGGCTCATCTTTACGAAGATCCCATTTGACTCCCGTACATCTTAGGTTTGCTCCACTTAATGAGTAGTTAATTGCATCCTCTTTCGTGTAGCGACCCACACCCTTCACTCGGTTCATGAAAATTTCATTCCCCGTCACGAGGTCATGATAGCCTTTCAGCTGTTCACGCATGTATGGGATAAACTCGCCCACTTTTTCAATCCAGCCCTCAGGTGCATCCCACTTCACGCCTCCTACCCGCATGTAGTTAAACGTAAGACGCGCACCGGACAACTCGTTTAACATATTAATAATCATTTCACGCTCACGGAAAGCGTATAGAAACGGACTGACCGCCCCGATATCTAATAAGTATGTACCCCACCAAACGAGATGACTAGCAACACGACCCAGTTCCATCGCGATGACGCGGAGGTATTCCGCTCGATCTGGAATCTTTAAATCCATCATCGTTTCAACTGCATGACAGAGCACATAGTTGTTTGTCATTGCTGCTAAATAATCGAGTCTGTCTGTGTAAGGAATGATTTGAGTGTATTGTAAATTCTCAGCTAATTTTTCCGTTCCGCGGTGTAAATACCCAATAACCGGGTTTGCTTCCTTGATGATTTCTCCATCAATTTTCAACACCAGTCGGAACACACCATGCGTACTTGGATGCTGAGGACCTACGTTTAAAAGCATTTCTTCCGTTCGAAGCACTCGTTACACCTCCACATCGTATGGTTCATAGTCTTTGCGTAGAGGGTGACCAATCCAATCATCACCAAGCATAATTCGGTATAACTTCGGATGATTTTTAAACTGAATTCCCAGTAAGTCATATGCTTCACACTCCGGCCAGTTGGCGCCTGCCCAAAGCTTCGAAACCGACTCTACCTCAGGTTTCTCGCGATCAATCTTCACCTTTAACGCAACGGATTGCCTGTTATTATATGAGTAAAGATGAGCATACACTTCCATGTGCGTCTCAAAATCTCCCCCATGAAACTCTGATAAATAATTAAAGCCAAGCTGCTCATTGTAGCGAAGGAACTCGGCAATTCTATAATAGTTTTCCGGCTTTGCCACCAAAGTTGGCACGTCCTTTGACAGATTATTAATATAGAAGTCTTCCAATACATCCTTGCCCAGATGCTCTTCAATGACCTTCACGTATTTATCCAAATACGGTTGGTTTGGTGAAGGGACCAGTCCTTCTGGAGCCTCTTCTTCCGCAGGCTTTGCTTTGGCTCTTGCAGCGGCTGCAGCTGCAGCTTTGGCTTTTGCGGCAGCAATCGCCTTCGCTTTTTCATCATCTCCAGCGGTTCCGCCTTGTGCGGCAGCTTTCGCTTTGGCTGCCGCGGCAGCTTTTGCCTTTGCGGCGGCGATCGCTTTTGCCTTTTCGTCGTCTCCCGCTGGTGCTTCTTCTGCAGCGCCCTGCTGTTTTGCTAGTGCAGCGGCCTTTGCTTTGGCTGCTGCTGCGGCTTTTACTTTCGCAGCGGCGACTGCTTTTTGTTTAGCTAAATCTGTGTCATCAGAGCTAGAAGGTGATTCTTCGGCTTGCTCTTTTTCCTTCATTTTCGCTAATGCGGCTGCTTTGGCCTTTGCAGCGGCGGCAGCCTTTGCTTTGGCTTTTTCCGCAGCTTCCTTCTTTAACTGTTCCAAGTTCTTTTCCCCACTCATGGATTAGATCACCCTCTTCCCAGTCTTAGCCTCATAGCGAATTTTTTCCTTCAATTTATTAATTCCGTAAATAAGTGCTGCTGGGTTAGGAGGGCAGCCTGGAATATACACATCGACAGGTACGATTTGATCCACACCCTTCACGACTGCATATGACTTTACATATGGTCCACCCGCTGTAGCACATGAGCCCATCGCAATTACCCACTTAGGCTCAGGCATTTGATCATATAGTCGACGGACAATTGGCGCCATTTTCTTCGTAACCGTACCCGACACAATCATGACATCTGACTGACGTGGAGACGTACGAAAAAACGATCCGAATCGGTCAAGGTCATAGTGTGAAGAACCTACGCCCATCATTTCGATCGCACAACAAGCAAGCCCGAATGTCATTGGCCACAATGAATTGCTTCGTGCCCATGCTTTAATTTGTTCTAGCGTGGTTAAAAATACATTTCTCTTTAACTCTTCTAATTCTTCTGGTGAGATGTTTTCCAATTTTAAGTCCATTTTAACACCTTCTTCTTCCAAGCGTAGACAAGTCCTACAAGCAGCATTAATACGAAAATAAGCATTTCAATCAATGCAAAGATACCGAGTTTCTCATAAGCTACTGCCCATGGGTAAAGAAACACGGTTTCTACATCAAAGATTACAAACATTAGAGCAAAAATATAATAGCGGACATTGAACTGCACTCTTGAATCGTGAAATGGTTCAATTCCGCTTTCGTATGTGGTGTACTTCGCATCATAAGGCTTATACGGACGCAATAGTTTCCCCAGAAACAGCGCAACCACAGGTAATAAAACACCTAGACATAGAAAAACAAAGACAATCAGATAGTTATTCTGATATACATTTAAAAGCTCCATGTCCATCCCCTCCAATGTCTTATAATTTTCTAAACATTTAAATATGTAACCGAATTCATTATAACACTGTTACAAATTTGTGTCGACAAGCCAAAGACTTTTATTGGAATTTCTGAAAAAATGTTTCTTGTCCCTCGAGGATATAGTATGTGAAATAATAATCTTTATTCTATTAAATGGTAAAAAGCGGTGTTTGTCTGTGAGAATAGTCAATGAAATATGAAAATATTATTATTTTTGGTGGATTAGTAGATCAAGGAGGTGTGCTTGGTTGTCTTTGTTTGATTCAGTTACCATGCGAGCTTTTTTTCCAGCTCTACGGGCACTAAAGCCTAACTTTGATTACCGTCACACTGCTTTTCCCTCGCTCACGGGAACCTAACACCCACTCTGGTTACCGTCACACAGTTTTTTCCTCGCTCACGGGAACCTAACCTCCACTTTGGTTACCGCAACACTGCTTTTTCCTCACTCACGGGAACCTAACTACCACTTTGATTACCATCACACAGTTTTTTCCTCGCTCACAGGAACCTAACTACCACTTTGGTTACCGCCACACAGCTCTCCTCTCTCTCACGGGAACCTAACACCCTCTTTTTCCCCGTTCCACCAAAATATAAACATAAAAAAACCCCTCCGACGATCTGACTAAGAGTCGCCAAAGGGGGTTGGTTGATTGATTGTTTTATCGCTTCTCTGAAACAGAGATACGGTTGATGGCACGTTGCAATGCCATTTCGGCACGCTTGAAGTCTACGTGTGAACGTTGCTGCTCGCGCAGGCGTTCTTCAGCACGCTCTTTTGCACGTAGTGCGCGTTCGACGTCGATGCTATCAGATACTTCTGCAGATTGAGCCAAGATGGATACTTGGTCAGGACGAACTTCTAAAAGACCGCCACTTACTGCTACGTATTCTGTTTTGCCGCCGTTTTTCAAACGAACAGATCCAATTTGTAACGGTGCGACCATTGGAATATGTCCTGGTAAAATACCTAACTCACCACTTTGAGCTTTGGTGCTTACCATTTCCACATCTGATTCATACACCGGGCCATCGGGAGTAACAACACTGACTTTAATCGTCTTCATTTTTTACCCTCCTGGTCCTAATTTAGACCTCTACGCCCATTTTCTTTGCAGATTCGATTACTTCTTCAATTCTACCTACAAGACGGAATGCATCTTCTGGAAGATGGTCATACTTACCTTCTAGGATTTCCTTGAAGCCTTTCACCGTTTCTTTAACAGGAACATATGAACCTGGTTGTCCCGTGAACTGTTCTGCCACGTGGAAGTTTTGTGATAAGAAGAACTGGATACGACGCGCACGACCTACGATAAGCTTATCTTCGTCAGATAGCTCATCCATACCTAAGATTGCGATGATATCTTGTAGTTCTTTATAACGTTGTAATGTTGACTGAACTTGACGAGCTACTGAGTAGTGCTCTTCTCCAACGATTTCTGGTGACAATGCACGAGAAGTTGAAGCAAGTGGATCCACCGCTGGGTAGATACCCATCTCAGAAAGCTTACGCTCAAGGTTAGTTGTTGCATCTAAGTGAGCGAATGTTGTAGCTGGAGCCGGATCCGTATAGTCATCGGCAGGTACATAAATTGCTTGGATAGATGTAACAGAACCTACGTTAGTAGATGTGATACGTTCTTGCAGTCGACCCATTTCCGTAGCAAGAGTTGGTTGGTAACCTACCGCTGAAGGCATACGGCCTAAAAGGGCAGAAACCTCAGAACCTGCTTGTGTGAAACGGAAGATGTTATCCATGAAGAAAAGAACGTCTTGTCCTTGATCATCACGGAAGAATTCAGCCATTGTCAGACCCGTTAGAGCAACACGCATACGTGCCCCAGGCGGCTCGTTCATTTGTCCGAATACCATCGCTGTTTTCTTAATAACTCCAGAGTCAGTCATTTCGTGGTAAAGGTCATTACCTTCACGTGTACGCTCACCAACACCTGCGAATACGGAGATACCACCGTGCTCTTGAGCGATGTTGTTGATTAGCTCCTGGATAAGAACTGTTTTACCTACACCGGCACCACCGAATAGACCGATTTTTCCACCTTTAATATATGGAGCAAGTAAGTCTACTACTTTGATACCAGTTTCAAGAATTTCTACTTGTGTAGAAAGTTGCTCGAATTTTGGTGCTTCTCTATGAATAGAGTCACGACGAGCACTTGCAGGAATATCCTCGTTTAAGTCGATTGCCTCACCAAGTACGTTAAATACACGTCCAAGTGTTACATCACCAACTGGTACAGAGATAGCAGCACCAGTGTCTTCTACTTCGATTCCACGAGTTAATCCGTCAGTAGAAGCCATTGCGATGGTACGAACTGTATCGTCACCTAAGTGAAGGGCAACTTCAAGGGTTAAGTTGATATCAACTTCAGATTCGCTCTGCGCGTTGTTTACAATTTTAAGTGCATTATAGATCTGTGGTAGATGACCGCTTTCGAACTTTACGTCAACAACCGGACCCATAACTTGAAGAACGCGTCCTTTAGTCATTGTGTTCCCTCCTAATAGAAATGCGTAAGCGCCTCGATCAGCCCCGACAAGCACAAGGCGAGCCTTGCAGGAGGTCCTGACCTCCGGAGAGGATTGACTTGTGACCTCGAGGGGCTAGGCGCTGAAGCTAGACAGCTCTAACTTCATTGAATTTTTATTAAATGTTTTATGGAGCGCTATTCTAACGCCGCTGCTCCACCAACAATCTCAGTAATCTCTTGTGTAATTGCCGCTTGTCGTGCACGGTTGTAGACAAGGCTTAGGTTGCTGATTAGCTCGTTTGCGTTGTCTGTTGCATTTTTCATAGCCGTCATCCTTGCAGCATGCTCACTTGCTTTACTGTCAAGAAGGGCGCCATAAATTAGGCTTTCCGCGTACTGTGGCAATAGGACATCAAGAATTTCCTCCGCAGATGGTTCAAACTCGTAAGATGTAAGTTTCCCTTCTGATTGAATATCAGTTAGAGGAAGAAGCTTCTTCTCCGTTACATCCAGTTGAATCGCACTTACGTAGTGGGTGTAATATAGGAATAACTCATCAAACGTCTCATCAGCAAACATACCAACGGTTTTTGATGCGATGTCTTTTATTTCAGCGAAGCTTGGTTGATCTGGAACTCCAATGATGTCCAGAATAACCGGCATATTGCGTTTCTTAAAAAAGTCACGGGCAACACGTCCGATTGCGATAATCGCAAACTCATCGTTTGATTGGTGACGGCTTTTAATTGTATTAAATAGCTGCCTTAGCACGTTACTGTTGTATGCACCCGCTAGACCACGGTCAGAAGAAATGACTACATACCCAGTCTTTTTTACCGGACGGCTTGTAAGCAATGGGTTTTGCACGTCCTTACTTCCTTGTGCGATCGAAGCAGTAACCTCTTGAATCTTCGTCATGTAAGGAACGAAAGACTTCGCGTTCATTTCTGCACGATTCATCTTTGCAGCAGATACCATTTGCATGGCTTTTGTAATTTGGCTCGTCTTCTTCGTCGAAGTAATACGAGATTTTATATCGCGTAATGATGCCACAGATTCTCACCACCTTGTTTTCAAAGTGAAACACTTGGGAAAGAGGAAGAACCGGTCTTCCTCTTCCCATTTATCAATTACTCACTAACAGCAAACGTCTTTTTGAAGTCGTTGATTGCTGATACTAATACATCGTCAGCTGGAAGGTCTTTTGTTGTTACGATTTGGTCAAGCACTTCCTTGCGGTTGTGGTCTAACCAACTTAAGAACTCACCTTCGAAACGCTGGATATCCGTTACTGGAATATCATCTAAATGGCCTCTAGTTAATGCGTAAAGAATCATAACTTGCTTCTCTACTTTTAACGGCTTGTTTAGATCTTGCTTTAGAACTTCAACTGTACGAGCTCCACGGTTAAGCTTTGCTTGTGTTGCTTTATCTAAGTCAGATCCGAACTGAGCAAATGCTTCTAGCTCACGGTATGAAGCAAGGTCAAGACGCAGTGTACCTGCAACCTTTTTCATCGCTTTAATTTGGGCAGAGCCCCCTACACGTGATACAGAAAGACCTGCGTTGATCGCTGGACGTACACCAGAGAAGAATAGGTCAGATTGTAAGAAGATTTGTCCGTCCGTAATCGAAATTACGTTTGTTGGAATATAAGCAGATACGTCACCTGCTTGAGTTTCGATGAATGGAAGAG
The DNA here is from genome assembly GCF_038002965.1 of Robertmurraya sp. FSL R5-0851. NCBI lineage: Bacteria > Bacillati > Bacillota > Bacilli > Caryophanales > Bacillaceae > Robertmurraya > Robertmurraya sp. FSL R5-0851. The sequence continues at coordinate 4,563,691 of NZ_JBBOOE010000001.1, forward strand.
CTGTGATTGAACCAGCACCCTTTGCATCGCTAAGCTTTGCAGCACGCTCTAATAGACGGCTGTGTAAGTAGAATACATCCCCTGGATATGCTTCACGACCTGGAGGACGACGTAGTAATAGTGATAATTCACGGTAAGCCGCAGCTTGCTTAGAAAGATCATCGTATACTACTAGTACGTGCTTGCCATTGTACATGAACTCTTCACCCATTGTTACACCAGCATAAGGAGCTAAGTATAATAATGGAGCTGGTTGAGATGCAGACGCTGTTACAACGATTGTGTACTCTAATGCACCCATTTTACGAAGGGTTTCAACTGCGTTACGAACCGTTGATTCCTTTTGTCCGATGGCTACATAGATACATACCATGTTTTGATCCTTTTGGTTAAGGATGGTATCGATTGCAACAGATGTTTTACCTGTTTGACGGTCTCCGATGATTAACTCACGTTGACCACGACCAATTGGCACAAGTGCGTCAATCGCTTTAATACCCGTTTGAAGTGGCTCGTGTACAGATTTACGATCCATAACACCAGGTGCTCCAGCTTCAATTGGACGAGATTTTGTTGTTTGAATTGGACCCATTCCGTCAACCGGTTGTCCAAGAGGGTTTACCACGCGGCCAATTAGCTCTTCACCAACTGGAACCTCCATGATGCGTCCAGTACGACGAACCTCGTCACCTTCACGAATATCAGTGAAAGGTCCAAGGATGATAATACCAACGTTATTTTCTTCTAGGTTTTGCGCCATACCCATAACGCCATTCGAAAATTCAACAAGCTCCCCTGACATAACATTGTCAAGACCATGAGCACGAGCGATACCGTCACCAATTTGGATAACCGTACCTACATCACTCACTTGAATTTCCGACTGATAGTTTTCGATTTGCTGTTTTATCAGCGCACTAATTTCTTCAGCATTGATGCTCATGAGTTTCACCCCTATCTACGAATCTTAGCCTAATAATTGACGTTCCAAGCGCTCTAGCTTTCCGCGCAAGCTACCGTCGAAAATTCGGTTTCCGATTCGAAGCTTGATGCCGCCGAGCAGATTGGTATCAACAATATTTTCAATACGGAGAGATTGCTTGCCAACTTTTGCAGCGAACGTAGCAGATAATGCTTGTTGCTCAGCTTCTGTTAGTGGACGAGTAGAATATACTTTCGCCTCAGCAATTCCTCTTTCATCATTTGCAAATTCAATAAAATAATCAGCTACTGCTTCAATGTAGTCTTCACGATGACGATCAATTAGGATCATTAACGTATTTAGAACGTACATGCTAGCACCAGAGAATGCCTGTTTAATAATCTCTTTTTTCTTCTCATTCGTAAGCTTAGGAGACTTTAAAACCACACCTAGGTCGCCGTTATTTTTTACTACATTTTTAACTACACGCATTTCATTTTCCATTTGGTCAAGAAGTTGATGCTCTTTTGCTAGTCGAAAAAGAGCTAACGCATAGCGCTTCGCTACAGTCGAGTTGCTCATCGCCCTTCTCCTGCCTCTTGGATATATTCATTGATTAGCTTCTCTTGATCTGCTGCTGATAGTTCTTTTTCAATCACTTTAGAAGCAATAAGTACAGATAATGAAGCTACTTGTTCACGAATAGCAGCAACTGCTTGCTCTTTTTGCTGTTCGATTTCAAGCTTAGCAGATTCTTTCAGACGGTCTGCTTCCGCACGCGCTAACGCAATAATTTCTTCACGCTGGACATCGCCTTGCTTTTTCGCATTTTCAATTAATCCTTGAGCTTCTGTACGAGCTTCTTTTAAAAGCGTACGTTGCTCTTCTAGTAATTGCTTTGCTTCACCGCGGCTTTGTTCAGCAGCATTAATTTCTCCAGCAATATGCTCTTCACGTTGTTTCATGATGCCCATTAACGGACCCCATGCAAACTTCTTAAGTAATGCTAACAAGATGATGAAAGTTACTAATTGGAATAGGATATCTCCACTATTAAACCCACCACCAGCTGCACCTAATACTAGACTGCTTGTTAACACCCTTGCTCACTCCCTTCAAGAGTCGTACACTTACAATTTATAACGTTTCAATTGTTAATAGATGAACATAAAGGAATGGCGAAGCTGCACGTAATATGTTCTTCGCCATTGTTTTGTTAAAAAACCGTATATTAGCCGCCGATAACCATGAACGCGATAACTACGCCGATGATCGGAACCGCTTCTACTAACGCTACCCCGATGAACATAGTTGTTTGAAGCATACCACGAGCTTCTGGTTGACGAGCGATACCCTCAACTGTTTTAGATACGATAAGACCGTTACCAATACCTGCACCTAGTGCGGCTAAACCGATTGCGATTGCTGCTGCTAAAAGACCCATTATAAAGTTCCTCCTTAAAATGTATAAACATGATTTTGTTATTTTTTGTTCATTAAATGAACGGGTATATATTAATGGTCATGACTCACTTTGTGTGCCAAGTAAACCATTGTTAACATGGTGAAGATAAACGCCTGAATCGCGCCGACAAAGATTGAGAACCCTTGCCAAGCAAGCATTGGAATGATCGCAGCGAGATGGCCGCCGACTCCAGTTGCTAGACTTCCTGCTAGTAACGTTAGAAGGATTTCCCCTGCATAAATGTTACCGTAAAGACGAAGCCCGAGTGTTAAGGTGTTTGCAAATTCTTCAATAAGTTTCAGCGGGAACAAGAACCACATTGGTCGAACAAAATCGCGACCGTATTCTTTTACTCCCTTCAGCTTTACACCATAATAGTGAGAAAGCCCAACGACCATCGTTGCTAAAGTCAGTGTGATCACTGGATCAGCTGTTGGTGATTTCCACCAAAGTGTATGGTCATACGTAATTCCAAATGGAAGTCCAAGCATATTACATACGAATATATACATAATCAATGTAATACCTAGAATGTGGAATCTTCCACCGTCTTTCCAATCCATCGTACTATTAATGATTCCTTTGACGAAATCCATTACCCATTCGAAGAAGTTTTGCATCCCCGTTGGTTTCATAGCCAATGAGCGAGTGGAAAGCACTGCGATGATAAAGACAATCGCACTAGCAATTGTTATCATCAATACATTTGATAAGTTAAAGGTTAGGCCCATAAAGTCATGTAAAGGAGCTTCATGATGCACAGTATTCACCTCTCTTCCCCGCTATTTATGTGAATGAAATGCTTGAAGAAAAAAATCTATCATAATAACCACATATGAGGTCATTAATCCAATAATTACGCTATAAAAATGGAGCTTGTCAGGATATTCAAGAGCGATCATCACCGCTAAAACAGCCGTAGCCATTCTTGAAAACATGCCGAGGGAACGGACCTTTTCGCCTTTTGCTATTGCATCGCCGAATTTAATAGTCCTTCTGGCCAATAACCACAAATTAAAAAGGCTTAAGCTCGTACCTAAAATAAGCCCTAAAAAAATAGTTTGATATGAGGTAAATCCCCACCCTAGCACGTATAAAGCTAGTAAGAAGAATATGTACTTTCGTTGCCGGATGTAGATCGATTGTATTTCGGGCATCACTTATTATCTCCTGAAAAGAAATGTTGAATTAGTCTGATCATGGCATATACGCCAGCTGCTAATCCGAGGAGTAGTCCGATGATTAAAAAAAGCGGCTCGGTGTCGAGTGTACGATCAAGCCATCTTCCGGCAAAAATGCCTATTAATACGGAGCCTACCAACTGCGAAAGAATCCCCGACATTAACGCCATTGCTTGATATGGACGACGGTTTTTTTGATTCATTTCAGGCACGTCCTTTTAAAGAGACTGGTAGATAGAAGATTGTTTTTCGCAATGGATTTTTCGGGGTTAGGAAAACTATATTTATACAGTACCCATGTTGAAAACCCTATCATTAATACCCTTTGTAAGCATACAATAGGCACTTGTCAATGTCAATTAGTTTGGAGTGAAAAAGTTCACAATTCAAACAATGGAAATTCTTGTTCACATTATGTTCAAAAAGTTTTTTATTTTCCTATTGCAAATGGAGGGAGCGTTGTTCTCTCTCCCTCTTTTCCTTACCGTTCTTTCACTTTCGAGACAGCAATCCCTGTTTCAACCATATCTTCTTTACCAGCTTTTTTCGCAAAAACCTTCGCTAAGTATAATCCATTTTCTGGTAACCACTCAACTGGAATGTCCATCTTTAGCATTCCTCTTGCGACATTCCGTTTCCAATCTAAAAATTTAACGAACCGATATGTGTCTGGATCAAAAAGAGCAATTCCAAATTCATCTGCTCCACCCGGTAAATACACTTCGTAATGATACACCCCATGTTTATCTCCAGGACCAAATTCAAACCCCATAATACGTGGGTAATCCGGTTCCTCTAAAACATACAGATAGGGTACACTTACTTTTTGGGATCCTGCCATGATGGTCAAATGGCCTTCATGTATTTTTTTATTTAGTTCACTTGGATCCACACTCATCGTTACTTCCACCGTTTTTTCTTTTCCCGCATCTACAGAAAAAGCAAGAGGCAGCTCAAACTGTATTCCGTCCCTTTGATGAGGAACTTCAAAACGATAGGTCATACGACGGTCGCTTACATTTTTAAATGTCAGCTGCTGGGTATGCTCATGCTGCCTTTCTACTAACTTAAATTTCCCAAATTGCAGGGAAGCAGGCTTTACGAGCGTACTTGTTTGGATCGCTTCAGGAATTCTTATTCTTCCAGCACCTTGCTCATATGTTTTATAAGGGACTTTTTTTCCATCAACGATCGGAATAGCCGTATTCATAAGCGCCGCCTTGATCTCTTCCGGTCCCCAATCTGGATGAGCTTGCTTGATTAGAGCTGCCGCTCCAGCCACATGCGGAGCGGCCATACTTGTTCCTTGAAGAGCTAAGTACCCCCCTGGTATCGTGCTCGTTATCGCTACTCCCGGAGCGACCACATCCGGCTTAATTTCCCACGTGGAGGTAACAGGTCCTCTCGAACTAAAACTAGCAAGCAAATCCTTTTCTTCTATTATATTTGTTGTTGCAAGGATTTTTTGGCTAGCCATTGATTTAACGATGCCTAAACCAAGTTCTCTAGACATGGTGGCAACCGGAATATCAATCGGACGATCGAGATTTCCAGCAAACTCACCATTCATATTATTAAAAATAATCACAGCGACGGCACCAGCTTCCTGTGCATACCATGCTTTTTCCGAAAAGGTTAGTTCCCCTCTTTGAATAAGAGCTATTTTTCCAGCAACATTGGCGAGATCTTCTTTTTTCCCAAGCTTTCCGTATGCCAGTTCATACGACCGATCAAGCTTCCAATCCATAGAGCCCTGCATCGGTTCGAGCCTTAAGGTTTCTTTCCTTCCATCGATCTTGAGATAAGGAACCTTCAAAACGGGTGTGGATGCACCAACTGATATGGCTTTTGATGCCGTACCAGGAGAACCAACCGTCCACATATTCGGTCCCGAGTTTCCAGAAGAAGTAACCGCTGTGATCCCGTTCTCCACCGCTTTATTTAACGCGAGCGATATGGGTAAATCCGGACCATTCACATTGTTCCCTAGTGAAAGATTCAAAATATCTACTTTATCTTTGATTGCCTTGTCTATTGCAGCAAGCACTTGTTCCGTTGTTCCTGATCCACCCGGTCCAAGCGCACGATAGGCAATAATCTTTGCGTCAGGTGCGACTCCTTGGATCTTTCCATTTGCCGCAATAATGCCGGCCACATGCGTCCCATGTAAGGTACTTTGGCCGTACATACCCTTCGTTTCCATCGGATCATCATCAATATCGACGAGATCATAGCCCCTTTTATAGCTTCGTCTTAAGTCAGGATGATGGTAATCAATCCCTGTATCAATAACCCCGACGGTAATCCCCTTTCCGGTAAGCCGTTCGTCTTTCGGATCAAAGTATCCTCGCACTTCCTCTGTACCAATGATTTCTATATTCGATTCTGACTGCACGCTGTAGGTTGTCACTGGAGAAACTGACTCGACTTTGGACGTTTGTGCGAGCTTATCAAGAGATCCCTTCGTCCCTTTAACCGAAAAGCCATTCAGAGCCTCGGTGAAAATATGACGGAGCTCAAGGTCAGGGTATGGTTCGATGAGTTGTTTGATTTGCTCTTCTGTCGCAAGTGTTGGTAGTGTCACGATCGCGACTTTTTCCGTTGTGAGGGGTTCTTCTGGGATGGGTGGATGAATGAGTGTTTTAGCTGATAAAGCGGGAGTGCAAACAAATGAGAATAACAAGGCTGTTAAAAAAATGATTCTACGTTTCACGCTTGTCTAGCACCTCCGAAGTTTTTTACTATGTTTTGCCACTCGGTGGTGAGTTATGCGTATGTGGTGTGGGAGGTTTAAGTTTTGCATATAAAAAGCTAACCGCCCAAACGGTTAGCTTCATCTCTTACTTCGTTCCAAACAAACGGTCTCCAGCGTCACCTAGTCCAGGGACGATGTATCCGTGGTCGTTTAATTTTTCGTCTAGTGCTGCGATATAGATATCTACATCCGAGTGCGCTTCTTTAAGAGCGTCCACGCCTTCTGGTGCTGCGATTAGGCACATGAATTTAATATTCTTCGCGCCACGCTTTTTCAATGAGTGGATCGCTTCAATCGCTGAACCACCTGTTGCAAGCATTGGGTCAACTACGATGAAGTCGCGCTCTTCTACGTCGCTTGGTAACTTAACGTAGTATTCAACTGGCATCAATGTTTCTGGGTCACGATACAGACCGATATGACCAACCTTTGCTGCAGGGATAAGCTTTAAGATTCCATCTACCATTCCAATTCCCGCACGTAAAATAGGCACAATTCCTATTTTCTTCCCAGATAACACATTTGATTTCATTGTGCTTACTGGTGTATCGATTTCGATTTCCTCTAACGGCATGTCACGAGTAATTTCGAACGCCATTAATGTTGCCACTTCGTCTACTAGCTCACGGAAGTCCTTAGTTCCTGTATTTTTTTCGCGGATGTATGTAAGCTTATGCTGAATGAGGGGATGATCAAACACATATACCTTTGCCATCTAGCATCTCTCCTTTTCTAACTCGATTCATAAACACTTCGTCTAATTTTACAGAAAAAACTTCCCGTGGGCAACCTCGAACAGAAATTGGATATTACAATTCTAAGACAAAGTAAAAAGCCAGCCCGAAAAAACATCAGGCTGGCTAACAAAATTAGATTTGTCTTTCAGGATATAAAGTGAAACGGCTAGTAAGTGCAGATACACGCTCTCTTGCTTCTGCTAACTTCGCTTCATCTTCATGGTTTTTCAATGTAAAGCTAATGATGCTTGCGATTTCTTCCATTTCAGCCGCACCGAACCCGCGAGAAGTAACAGCTGCTGTACCGATACGGATACCGCTTGTTACGAATGGGCTTGCTGTTTCAAACGGAATCGTGTTTTTGTTCACTGTGATTCCTACTTCATCAAGTACGTGTTCAGCTACTTTACCCGTTAAGCCTAAAGAACGAACATCGATTAATAGAAGGTGGTTGTCTGTTCCACCAGATACTAGATTGATTCCTTCTTTTTGTAAACTTTCAGCTAAAGTCTTCGCGTTAGAAATAATGTTTGCTGCATATTCTTTGAAGCTGTCTTGAAGGGCTTCACCGAAAGCAACAGCCTTTGCAGCGATAACGTGCATTAATGGACCACCTTGAATTCCAGGGAAGATCGACTTGTCGATTTTCTTACCCCATTCTTCGCTCGTAAGGATCATACCACCACGAGGACCACGTAATGTTTTATGTGTAGTTGTTGTTACGAAATCAGCGTAAGGAACTGGGTTTTGGTGTAATCCAGCTGCTACTAAACCAGCGATATGAGCCATATCGACCATTAAGTAAGCGCCCACTTCATCAGCGATTTCTCTGAACTTTTTAAAATCGATTGCACGAGGGTATGCACTAGCACCAGCAACGATCATTTTCGGCTTATGCTCTAATGCTTTTTCGCGAACGATGTCATAGTTAATCGTTTGTGTTTGCTCGTCCACTCCGTATTCCACGAAGTTGTACTGAACACCACTGAAGTTAACCGGGCTTCCGTGTGTTAAGTGACCACCGTGAGAAAGGTTCATCCCAAGAACTGTGTCACCTTGCTCAAGAGCCGTAAAGTAAACTGCCATATTGGCTTGAGCACCTGAGTGAGGTTGTACGTTAACATGCTCAGCACCGAAGATTGCTTTTGCGCGGTCACGAGCGATGTCTTCTACCACATCAACATGCTCACAGCCACCATAATAACGCTTGCCAGGGTAGCCTTCTGCATACTTGTTTGTTAAAACAGATCCTTGCGCTTCCATTACCGCTTCACTTACAAAGTTTTCTGATGCAATTAGTTCAATCTTTGTTCTTTGACGCCCTAATTCGTCTTGAATAGCTTGTAAAACTTGCGTATCTTGCTGTGCTAAATGCTTCATCCGTAATCCCCCTTATATGTTAAAAACTAATTTATATAGCAGTTTTGAAAATTCCTACTTCATCTTAACACACTCTCAGTATGACAGGCACGAAAAAAATATTTTTGAAAGCGTTATTTTCGTCTTTTTCCAACATTTTTCGCTAATCGAAAGAAAAAAGCCTCTGCAAAATCTGCAAAAGCTTTATGAACAAGACTCATTACCCTTCGAATGTTCGTATATTGCTCGAGCCCCTCCAATTAACTTCGGACGTGTGCGAGCCAGTGTTACATGTGCACTGCCAAGCTCAGAAATCGACGCTCGAACCGGAACCGCTACATGTTTTACATGCATCCCTATAAAAGTATCTCCAATATCGATCCCCGCATCCGCTTGTATAAACTCAACAACTACCGGTTCAGAAAAATGATTATAGGCATATGTAGCCATCGCTCCCCCAGCCTGTCTAACCGGAACAACGGTTACTTCCTCCCAACCCTTTTGATCAGCAGTTGTTCGTTCAACAACAAGGGCACGATTTAAATGCTCACAGCACTGAAAAGCAAGAGCTACACCTGTTTGTTGACTGAATTCACGCAGACTTGAAAAAATTAGCTCAGCCACTTCATTCGTTCCCGCTGTACCAATTTTCTTCCCAATCACCTCGCTCGTGCTACAGCCAATCACAAAAACATGCTTGTCCGTTAACACTACTTGGTCCGAAAAATCTGCTAAAATCGTTTCCAGCTGGTTTTTCCAAATGGACAAATCACTTGTCATTTGTTACCCCTCCATCAACTTACTTGCTTTTTTCATAATCGCTTATTTTACCGATTCTGTTGGCATGTCTTCCGCCTTCAAATTCCGTTTCAAGCCAGGCAAGTGCAATTTCACGTGCAAGCCCAGGTCCGATGACTCTTTCCCCCATCGCTAGCATATTGCTGTCGTTATGCTGACGAGTTGCCTTCGCACTAAATACGTCATGAACAAGGGCACAGCGAATGCCGTTTACTTTGTTTGCCGCAATGCTCATTCCGATTCCTGTACCACAAATCAAGATTCCGCGATCGTATTCCCCGTTTGCCACCTTTTGCGCAACCGGTAAAGCAAAATCTGGATAATCGACTGATGTATCACATTCACAGCCAAAATCATCGTACTGAATGCCCATTTCGTCCATAAGACTTTTAATTTCTTCTCGAATATTTACGCCACCGTGATCAGATGCAATTGCTACCTTCATCGTTACGCCTCCCATTTGTAAAAACTATCTTTATTTTGACATAACCTTATATAAAGATAAAGCTAGTCAGTCAAAAAATAAGACCCTGCATCCGTTTGCAGAGTCCTATCTCCTACATCTTAAATCTAGTAATCGTACCTTTAAGTTTAACTGCCTGATCATTCAATTCGTGCGCCAAGCGCTCAACTTTTTCGATGACCTCTGTTTGCTGTCCTACAGCGGTTGCTACCTCTGTTGCACCTGCTGAAGTTTCTTCGGCAATCGCAGCCACTTCCTGTGATTGCGTGGCAGTATGCTGAATTCCTTCCATTTGTCGGTCAACAAGAGTTGAGATCTTTTCTACCGCTGACGCCATTTGAACGACGGTTCGTGTCATTTCTTCAATTGCTTGGTTCGTTGCATGGCCTTTTTCAGCTTGTCCAAGTGCTGTTTGTACTTGGTTTGTTATTTGAGACACCACATTACGAACTTCGCTCTGTATATTTTGAATCAGTTCAGAAATTCCTTGAACCGCTTTTGCACTCTCATCCGCAAGCTTACGAACTTCGTCTGCTACTACCGCAAAGCCTTTTCCGTGCTCACCCGCTCGCGCCGCTTCAATCGATGCATTAAGAGCTAAAAGGTTCGTCTGGGCTGCGATATCTCCAACCAACTGAATAATTTGTTCTACTTGCGCCGCATTTTCCTCTAGTTTTTTCACTGAGACAAGTGACTGCTTGTTATCTTCAGCAAGCGTTTGAATGCCTGATACTAGCGAGAAAATCACTTTCTTAGACTCGTCTAGCTCTTCAACCATTTCATTGGAGATTTTTTGCGATTGCTGTGCCGTTAATTGTACTTCTTCGGCAATATGAGTGACTTCATCCATCGAACTGGCTGTATTTTGCGTTGCTGCCGCTGAGTTTTCTGCTCCAAGCGAGATTTCATTAACCGTTCGATCAATCATGTCTGCTTTTTCTGATGCAATAGCACTTTCCCTTGATATCGCAATGACCTTCTCATTCGTTTGCTTAAAGTTCTCATCGATGGTTTGAACCATATCACGTAAATTAAACAGCATATGATTAAACGCGACCCCTAACGATCGAATTTCATCATCCGATTTGGAAATCTCCACATCCTCACCAATGTCTCCGTGCGCTGCTTTTAATGTGACCCGCTCTAGCTTTTGAAGAGGTTTAATGATAAACCCCGCTGCTAAAAATGCTAGAATCCCGGACCAGAGGATCCCCATTAAATAAGTAATAAAAGAAAAGCCCGCTTTTTTCATCCCTATAAAGTCCTGAATCATCGGAAATAACATATCAATAAAAATCGCACTCGTTGTATACGTAATGACTGCTAAAATCGTAGTAAATAATACAAGTTTTTTCCTAAGTCCAAACTTGTATGCCTTTTTCTCCCCCATAAAGCCTTCCCCCTGGTTGTATTACGATAATTTGTGTATGCTTTTTTCAATCAGATCTTTCAGTTCTTCGAAGGTTTGTTGATAGACAGACAGAGATCCACCATAAGGATCACTCACGTCCCCAAATCCACCAGCAAATTCCTTTAGTGTAAAGGTTTTCACTTGCGCTGACGGGAACGTGGCAACAATATTCGCTTTATGACCCGCTGTCATCGTTAAAATATACGTGGCCCACTCGACCTGCTGTTCCGTTAATAAAGAGGATTGATGGCTATGTTCCATCTTCTTGGCATCTAGTACTTTTTTTGCATGTGGAGATGCATCACTTCCATTCATAGCAAAAACACCTGAAGAACGAACTTCCACTCCGGGTATGTTTTTACTTTTTAAAATAGCCTCCGCCATTGGACTTCTGCACGTGTTCCCTGTACATACAAACAATACATTTATCATATGATTCTCTCCTCCATCTTCATCGTATTGTCAAAACTTTTATAAGAAATAGGTTATAAAATCCTATGATAGAGGGCTTTTTAAGCAAAAAAATTGCCACCCCCTGAATTCTGGAGATAATTGAGGTTACCACACACTCAATTCCCAGAAAGGAAGTGACAAGTTGTACCCTCAAATTATAACCTATTTATTAACTTTTATAAACTATCAAGAACAACTCATTCGAACATTGCTTACTTTATTGATTGGTAAAAGCATGTTCGATAAACCTACTGAACAGCCCGTAAATAAACCTTATCGAAAACTTCAAGTGGATGACCTTCCAGTCATTGAAGTTCTAGAACAGCTTGATTATCGAGTTCTTCTTAGTGAATATCAAGAGAAGAACGGGAAAGCTCTCAAACCTGTTCAAAGGCGTAAGAATGCAAAAGTTTCCGTACCTAAAGCCATGAACTGTCCAAAGTGTGGTGCTCCATCGGATTATCTTTATGCCAACAATGGAGATAAAGGTCAGTATCAATGCAAGGTGTGTACAGAACTTTTCAGTGAAAAGAACCGTTACTCTAAGGAGGCCATCCTGAAGTGTCCTCATTGTTCCAAGACTCTCGAGAAAATAAAAGAAAGAAAAGATTTTCACGTGTTTAAGTGCAAGAACAATGACTGTTTTTATTATCAAAAGAAGCTCAATGGGATGACTTCAAAAGAAAAGAAAAGGTTCAAAAAGGACCCTCAAGCATTTAAATTGAGATACATTTTCCGTCAGTTTTATATCGATTTCCAGCCGTTATCCAAGGAATCACCAGAACTGCCGGCCGTGGACTTATCAAAGATTTATGCATCCCCACATACATTAGGATTGATCCTAACCTATCATGTAAACTATGGCCTTTCGGCCCGTAAAACAGCTGCGATTATGCAGGACGTACACGGAGTGATGATTTCACATCAGACTGTATTGAACTACGAAAATAGCGTAGCTTTATTACTTAAACCTTATGTGGATCACTATCCCTATGAACTTTCAGACCAATTCTGCGGTGATGAAACGTATATCAGAGTAAACGGTCGATGGCATTATTTATTTTTCTTTTTTGACGCCGTGAAAAAGATTATTCTTTCGTATCCGGTGTCGCCTAATCGAGACACAGCAACAGCCATTCGAGCAATTGATGAGGTCTTAATCAAGATGAAAGAGATTCCAGAAAATCTGACCTTTGTGGTAGACGGGAATCCAATCTATCTTTTAGCCCAACATTTCTTCGCTCAACATGGGATTTCATTCGATGTGAAGCAGGTCATTGGATTAACCAATGAGGACCCTGTTTCGACCGAATATAGACCACTGAAACAAATAATTGAGAGACTTAACCGCACCTTTAAGGGCAATTATCGCTCCACTCATGGATTCGGCTCTGAACATGGTTCCATTTCATACGTCACCTTATTTACGGCCTACTTTAACTTTTTGCGTCCGCATGCCGCCTTAGAAGGAAAAGTGCCCGTAGTGAATCCAGAACTCAAGGGGCTTCCAACAATGCCAGCACGTTGGACAAAGCTCATTGGATTAGCACAACAATGGATAGTAGAGCAAAGACAAGCCTAACTTTTTGTTTAGCTGAGCCCTTAAGCTAATTCAGCAATCGGCGGAGCGAACTCTTGACAAACCGAACTTGCCAATGGTTTAAAATGGAAACAACCAAGGGCTTATTTGGTATGCCTTCTTTTGTTCCCTTCGCCCTTGTTAAACAATCCTCAAACCATTGGCGTGTTTGTCAAGAGCGATTGCGGCGCATCTCCATCCAGTAAATAGGAGAGAAACTAACCCTTTAGGTAGTTTTCATAAATCTTTTGACACTACCATCTTCATTATATGACATAGTTCCATATTACTAAAGTCTGATTTCTAACGAAAAAAGGTATTTTCATGAAGAAAACACCTTTTCCACTATGTGTTCTAATTTATTAGAATGGTAACAATAATTTAATCCCAAAGGCAAGCAAAATCGTGCCTCCCAACGCTTCACTGTACGTTCCAATCCAACCTTGGACTTTACGTCCCACAAGAAGACCTAACCAAGTTAAAATAGTGGCACCTATTCCGAAGCAAGTTAGGACTAGAACTGTTTTTGCACCATAAATACCTAGCGTTAATCCGACCGAAAAGCTATCAAGACTCACACTTAGTGCAAATACAAGTAAACCAAAACCTACCGGAGTGATAAATGAACTGTCGTCTTCCCTAAAGCATGACCAAAGCATTTGCAAACCTAACACAATTAAAAGGCCTCCGCCGCAATAAGCAGCAAATGCACCGAACTGCTCGGACAAAAATCTTCCTGCGATCATTCCTAATAACGGCATCCAAATATGGAATAACCCGATGGTGATTCCAATTTTTAAGATTTGCCGAAGCCCGAGCCTGAACATTCCCATTCCCAAGCCCACAGAAAATGCATCCATTCCTAGTGCAAATGCCATTATTATTAGTGTGATCAATTCTCCAATCATTGATGACATACTTTCGCCCCCTTGGACTTGCTAATTCAGCATATGCACGTCCAAAAGGGTTTAGAATGAGAAAATTGCTTTATTCAATAATCTGGTTTCCTGCCGCCTTCATCAACCGGTTCATAATCGCCTCTCCTACACCGGTAGAAGGAAACATTTCACTAAAGATGATATCTACTTCTCTTTGATCGAACGATCGTAACACATCATATAAAGAGCTTGCCACAGTCGCAAGATTTTCTCTTGTTCCACAGAAAATCACTGCATCTGCTTGATAAAAGCCCTCATTTTCTGTCGTCGTTAACACGCCAACCTTTCGACCTTCAAGTTTTTCCTTATTAATCAGTTGCTGAAGTTTGTCACGGTCCCCTTTTACTAAAAAAAGAGGAGATTTTGGGGCATAATGACGATACTTCATGCCCGGTGATTTTGGTGCTTCGTTCTGATCCTTAAGAGCTGGGTCCACTTGAACCGTACCTACTACTTCCTCAAGCTCGTCCCTTGTCACTCCACCCGGGCGTAGGATAATCGGAATCTCTTCTGTACAATCAATAACGGTTGATTCTACTCCAACTCCTGTCGCTCCTCCGTCCACAATGCCAGCGATTCTTCCATTTAAATCCTCTAGCACATGTGACGCTTTCGTGGGACTCGGTTTTCCTGAACTGTTCGCGCTTGGCGCTGCAATAGGAACTCCCGCTTCTTTAATCACTGCTAGAGCAACGGGATGATTGGGCATCCTTACTGCCACTGTGGATAAACCCGCTGTTGCTAACTGTGACAATTCAGAGCTCTTTTTTTCAAAGATGATTGTAAGCGGGCCCGGCCAAAACTGGTTCATTAGTTTGGTAGCCTTGTCTGGAATATGTGTAACAAATTCATTCAGTTGGTCCCTGTCAGCAATGTGAATAATTAGTGGATTATCGCTCGGGCGACCCTTTGCTTCATATATTTTGTGAATCGCTTTATCCGAATGGGCATTTCCTCCGAGTCCGTATACCGTCTCCGTAGGAAATGCAACCACTTCATTTTCTCTTAAAAGTGATGCCGCCTGTGTGATTTGTGGATAGTTTTTTGGATTATCCACATTTTTATCCACTGACCATAGCTTTGTTTGTATGTTTTCCACCTTGAGTATTTCTCCCTATTTTTCTTGTAATACGTAAGAAAGTATAAAAGAAGATGGTGTATAACTCAAGTTTTATCCACAAATTGTGTACAACATTTGCTATTTTGTGGGTAACTTTGTGGATTAATCCAGTTTTAACTCCATAAACAACGAGTTATCCACAGTTAAGATATGTTGCACATGAGCGGACTCAAATATTTTCTGATGCAGTGCTTTCTTTTCCACCTGTTGAAAACCCATCATCTCGAAAAATTGGACAGATCCCTTTTTATTTGTGGCTAAATACAATGATTGCATCTGTTTATCCTTTGCCAATAAGAGCATTTGTTCAAAAATTAACAGCAATTCCTTTTCACTCGCCTGTGATGTGATCGCTAAAGAGCGTAACAATCCGACCGGTCCATGCGGTTCGATTCCAAGAGTCGCTTCTATATTTCCAGCTTCGTCTTCTAATAGAAGAAAATAATCCACAGCCTCTTCTACTCCATCTGTTCCCAAGTTAGCCTTCTCTAAAAAGTTTACTAGTTTCTTTACATCCTCTACTTGTGCACAACGAACCATCGTTTCCACCAAATCACCTCTATTTTTTTTCTTGTTACTCTATGAATATGAAAAGGTAGAAAAAGTAGAACTAGATTTGGGGATAATTTTTTGCACGTAGATATTGATTGCAACGTCGGATGGAATCCGAGAATTTTTACATCATAAAAAAGATGCAACCACTGCAGTTGCATCTCACTTCTCATGAAAAGATCTTAGCCCAAAGCTCTACAAGGAAAAACTTCACTTCCACTTCTTTTTCATCCTTCTTTTCCTCTACGAACACTGGCTCTTTTGCTTCTTTAGCTCCAACTTTTTGTTCCTCCACTTTTACCTCTTGCTCATCTGCCTCATCGACACCTTCTTTAACTGCTACTGAGTTCGAAAAATCAAGGAAACATAGAGGGGGGAATAACACGCACCACCAGTTGGCTCCTTCCCCTTCACCAAGTGTGATCAATACTGCTTCATACTCACCTGCTGGATACAAGAACTCACCATATAACTTCGTTGGAAACTCTACTTTTCCGAAATCGGTTTTTACGCTTTGGTCGGATCCATTCTTTTCTAGTACTTCTTCTGCAATCGCCTTAATTTCTGGTAAGCGTGATTGAATTAAGTCGCGGGCTGCTTCTACGGAAGTTAATTCTGCTACCCATTCGGTGATTGCTGCGTTTACTTCATCTCGAACTTCTCGCTTAAGCTCTTGATCTACTTCTAAGTCACTGTTTGCTAGAATTCGTAAGCGAATGGCTTCATTCGGAATGACGATCGCTTCGTTGGCGGTGACTTCATTTTTTGGTATGTATAGACTTAATATGGTTCCTATGGATAATATGATTATATATAATTTCGCAAGTGTTTTTGTTTTCATTTACTAGCACCATCCCTTCACTATCAACAGTGTGGACAAGAGATGTTCATCTTAAACTAGTAAATTGAAAAAAATAATAGAAAAGCAGTCTGGTTAGATTTGCGCTGCGGCTGGACGCTTTCCGCGGGCGGGGCCGAGCCGCTTCCCTCGCTTCGCTCAGTCCAGGGTCTCGACTATCCCGCTTTTCCCGCAGGAGTCGCCAGCCTCCGCTCCAATCAATTTAATAGAGTTCTTTTTATCGTAAAAAATGACTCAACCAGCAACACCTGTTGAGTCATTTCCAAAATTAAAATCCAATTTCTGCAAATACCATTCGGTCCTTACCATTGATATCGTATACGACCTCTACCAATGCAGTTGGGAATGTTTGTTGGAGCATTCCACAGACTGCTTCGGATTGTCCGGCTCCGATTTCAAATCCCACTAGTGCTTTGTTTTTTATCACTTGAGGAAGTTCATTCATGAAGCGGCGATACAAGTCTAAGCCGTCTTTTCCCGCAAATAAGGCTCGGTGTGGTTCGTGCTTTGTCACAACGACTGACATTTCCTTCTCATCTCCAAGTGGAATATATGGAGGGTTAGAGAGAATCACATCAAATTTTTCTCCTGACTCGATAAATGGCAAGAGCAGGTCTCCTTGTGAAAATTCAACTTTAGCTCCAAGCTCTTCTGCATTTTTTCGAGCAACTTCGAGAGAAGGCTCAGCAATATCGGTTGCTGTCACCTGTAAAGCGGGACGCTCAAGCTTCATCGTAATCGCGATTGCTCCACTTCCAGTTCCGATATCAACCAACTGAACCTGCTCCTCACCGAACAACCTTTTTATACGATCTAATGCACCATACACTAACTCTTCGGTTTCCGGTCTTGGAATCAACACCTCTTGGTTAACGGAAAAACGACGGCCGTAAAACTCTTCATAACCGATCATGTATTGAACAGGAATTCCCTCGCCATGCTTTTTTACTGACTCCACAAACTGCTCCCATATTGCTTCTTCGACCACATCATGTAAACTCGCCAAAAGGCTTGACCGTGACATATTCATATAATGACGAAGCAATAATTCCCCGGCATTTTCGTCGCGGCTTTGCTCCTTTAAAAAAGAAGAAGCCCAAGCGAGGGCTTCGAACACTTTTTTACTCATTAGATGCTTCTTCAAGCTTTCTTGATTGTTCTTCCACAATTAACGCTTCAAGTACTTCATCAAGCTTTCCTTGTAAAATTTGATCAAGCTTTTGAATCGTTAACCCGATGCGGTGGTCAGTCACACGGTTTTGCGGGAAATTATACGTACGGATACGCTCAGAACGGTCACCCGTTCCTACCGCCGATTTACGAACTTGGTCGTACTCTGCTTGTGCTTCACGTTGGAATTTATCGTACACGCGGGCACGAAGTACCTTCATCGCCTTTTCCTTGTTCTTAATTTGTGACTTCTCGTCTTGACACGAAACGACAACTCCTGTTGGAATATGCGTTAAACGAACGGCTGACATCGTTGTATTAACGGACTGTCCACCCGCACCACTTGATGCGAAGGTATCTGTACGAATATCTTTGTCGTGAATCTCTACTTCTAGTTCCTCTGCTTCTGGTAAAACAGCAACCGTTGCTGTTGATGTATGAATACGTCCGCCAGATTCTGTTTCCGGAACACGCTGTACGCGGTGAGCACCATTTTCGAACTTCAACTTCGAGTAGGCACTAGTTCCGTTAATCATAAAAATGATTTCTTTATAGCCACCAACGCCCGTCGTGTTAGCATCCATCACTTCTGTTTTCCAGCCTTGCGATTCCGCATATCTAGAATACATACGGTACAGGTCACCTGCGAATAAGGCAGCTTCATCTCCACCAGCCGCTCCACGAATTTCCATGATAACGTTTTTGTCATCGTTCGGGTCCTTCGGAATCAACAAGATACGTAGACGAGCTTGAAGCTCTTCCATGCGGTCTTCTAATTCACTTAATTCTTCCTTTACCATTTCACGCATATCTGCATCAAGCTTTTCTTCAAGCATCGCTTTTGCGTCTTGAAGCTGCTCTTTTACATCTTTATACTCACGATACGCTTCGACAGTTGCAGATAAATCTGACTGCTCCTTCGAGTACTCGCGTAATTTTTTAGAATCATTTACGATCTCTGGGTCACTTAAAAGCTCGTTCAGCCTTTCATAGCGATCCTCTACTGATTGAAGACGATCAAACAAAGTCCTTCACCTCTTATATTAGTCACGCGTGGTTACACGCTAGTTATTCCGAATCAAAAACTCAAATCTATAAGTGCTTAACATTTCTATTATAGTATAGGTGAAACACCTCGTCAAAACCATCCTCCCCATAGAAAAATAGACTCTCGGCATTCGCCGAGTTAGATGGTACAAGGATTTTCTTGTACCATTTTTATTTGATTCCTCCTACTTTTAGTAGGGGGATGTTTCACGTTTTATAAGAAGAATTGGAAATTCCTCAGTGAAATTTTGTTGATTTTTTTGTCGAAAATACTTGACTTTTTGAAAACACCACAATAATCGCCGGCGAAGGGATTTATTTCCTTATAAACCGTGAATTGGGGTGTTGAGGTGAAGCCAACTGTCGTTAGTCATGAAGATTACCAAAACTTCGTTTTAGAACAATTAAGAAAGCATTACTCTGGTAACGTCCTTACTATTGTAAATAATGATTGGCCCATTATTTACAAGTTATGGATCACTGACCTTTCTCAGATTACCTCGTGGCTTCGGAGCTCTTATTCGAATAAAGGTCCGGAGCCTCGTGATCCGTCTTCTATGATGCGCTCTTACCTTTTGCTTCTTTTGGCTAAACCAACTCTCAGTATTACTGAATGGGTTGATGAATTGTATCGAGTGCCTTTCTATGCCATCATGAGTGGCTTTGAACCGGGGAAAGTTCCTGGTATAGGGACTTTCTACGATTTTTTCCACCGTTTATGGGGAAGGGATAACGCTAATATAAAACCCAATATCAAACCGAAACGCCAAAAAAAGAAAAAGAAGAAACCCAAGAAAGGCGAAAAAGCGTCCCCATCAAGTCCAGGTATAGTTAGAAAGTTAATCGATCGTTTTTTTCGTTATGATGCTAAGAAAAAAGTGCTGCCAAGCGATCGATTATTTGAATTATTTCAATCTCAATTTCTCCATGTATCAGCGAACCTAGGCTTACTCGGAGACTTGGACGCTCTAGGGGTTGTCGGAGACGGTACCCCGATTGAAACGGCTAGATTTCCAAGAAGCAAGCGTACTTGTGAATGCAGTGCCCAAGGACTAACGAATTGTAACCATCCTCGTCATTATTCCCAACCTGACATCGACTCAGGGTGGGACAGTTCACGGGAACGCTACTTCAACGGATACCATCTCTACATGTTATCCACTAGCGACAGTCGATACGACCTACCCTTGTATCCAAGACTTCAACCAGCTTCCCGGCATGATTCTGTCAGTCTTGTTGCCAGTTCTATTGAATTTTCGCAACGCACTACCTTGGGCACAATTGGTAAGATTCTCTTGGATGCTGCTCATGATGCGGAACCTATTTATGAATTGCTAGATCATTATAATATCGAGCCTTTCATTGATCTGAATGTTCGAACCAAGAAAAATTTCAGCACTGAAAGCGATATACAAATATCTCCCGAAGGGACACCAATTTGTTCTGCAGGGTTAAAAATGAAGCCCAATGGTTTTGATAAATCCAAAAACCGGCAGAAATGGAGATGTCCACTCGCATGCGGCACAAAAATTACTTGTGAGAATCCCTGTTCTAAAGCTAAATACGGTCGAACATTTCATACATTCCGGAAGGACAACCTTCGGTTGTTTACTAAGACTCCGAGAACGTCTGAAAAGTGGAAGCTAACTTATAAGCGTCGTACATCTGTAGAACGGTCGAACAAACGTGAAAAGGTTGATTATCATTTAGAATTAGGTCGTCATCGTTCCACGAAAATGTGGTACATTCGGACTTATGCCATTATGATGTGCCAACATATTGATGCTTGGTACGACGTTAAAAAAGAAAAGCTGAATCTCGAAAATGTCATTTTTAAAAAGTCTGCTTAATCATTTTTAAAAATTTTATAAGCAAGGCTTATTTGGTATGCATTTTTTTGAAAAAGGAAATGAAAAAAAGGAATTTTCATCGAATCGAAGCTAATTTCCAGTTATTTTTTTACAAATCCCATAAAAATGACTTAGTTATTCCGAGAGTCTATAAAAATAACATGCCCTTTGGGACATGTTATGAGCGGTCTTCTTTGACCTGTACCTCGATTTCATAACGTGGGACAGCCTTGATGAGTTTTTTGTGTAATCGCGCTTCGGCATCCACTCGTTCCTGACGTGACATCTGCCCTTTTTTATAAGCGGTCACCCACAGACGATTTCCATTCACCCAAATCGATCCTGCTTCGAACTCATCGGTTGCATTCACCGTTTCTCTCGCTTTATCAATATAACCATCGTAATCCACTCGGCCACCATCGGTATTTAAAAAGTTTGGATTTTGATCGCCTCGTTGCCACCCTCTTGACTGGGTATTATCCTGCCCAGTATCTTTATTAGCAACAAACGACCTTCCCGCACGATCCTCCTGCTGATCAGACAAGCCTTTCGGATTATTATTACAAGCCGCTAAAACCAAAACCGTCAAAAGTATAAAAAGCCATCTTTTCACTGTCAACACCTCCTATGGATAGTGTTGCAATCGCCTTTTGAAATTACTCTCGCTAATTATTTCCGGTTGCTCTTTTAACCAAAAATCCACCCTACACATAGGGTGGATACAAATTTTATAATTTCGACTGTGTAAAATCCGCTCGTTCAATTACATTTGGTGATTTGGGAACTTGATGGTGGTGGCGACAGCGCGGTTCGTATGCTTCTGATGCACCTACCAAGATAATTGGATCATCGTAGGAGGCTGGCTCTCCGTTAATAAGTCTTTGCGTTCGACTTGCAGGTGATCCACAAACCGCACATACGGCTTGCAGCTTTGTGACTAGCTCGGCAATAGCCATTAATGCTGGCATGACAGTAAATGGCTCACCACGGAAGTCTTGATCCAAACCTGCAGCAACCACACGATGACCGCTATCCGCTAAGTGCTGAATCACTTTTACTACTTCCTCATCGAAAAATTGGACTTCATCAATGGCAATCAAATCAATTTCAGGATCAATATGCTGAAAAATCTCTGTTGAATGGGCAATTGGACGCGCAATAAACGATGTGCCATTGTGAGAGACAACAGCTTCATCGCTGTATCTATTATCAATTTTCGGTTTAAAAACGGCAATGTTTTGTTTGGCAAACTGGGCTCTTCTGACGCGGCGAATCAGTTCTTCTGACTTCCCAGAGAACATGCTACCACAAATCACTTCTACCCAACCATGGTGCTTCATTACATACATAAACGGCCTCTCCTTCCGCTTCGCTCTCTATTTTAAAGTAGACAGTTTTCACATAAATTATCCTATCACTGTCTCACTATGTACGTTCATTTTCATAATGGCTGTTTTCACATAGATAGCCGTTAAAATCCTAAAGCCGATTTTAACGCGGAAACAAACTATTTTGCGCTTGAAATTAAGAATACAAGCTCTTTTCTTACAATTTGAGTCCATTTTGCTACGAATTTTAGCTCAATCAAGCATTTTCCATCTCCAAAAGCAATGAAGTTTAGAAAAGAGCCTCATAAAAAAACAGGCAAGGTCTGAAATCTTCTTGCCTGTTTCTTTTTCTTATTAGTTTGTAGCTTTGATTCCGTATTTCTTGTTGAAACGGTCAACACGTCCGCCTGCTTCAGCAAACTTTTGACGTCCTGTGTAGAATGGATGACATTCTGAGCAAGTTTCGATACGAAGTTCTTTCTTTACTGAACCAGTTTCGAATGTGTTGCCACATGCACAAGATACCGTTACTTTTTTATAGTTAGGATGAATTCCTTCTCTCATTACCTTTCATCTCCTTTTGCCCTGAGTCGTTCGAAACAGAGTTATTCATACACACTTGGTGTAATGGAAAAACACACTGATGTTATTATAACAAGCAGGGAATGGTTTTGCAACATGGGATTTATTCCCTATGAATTCCTTTTTGCTTTCATCTCTTCGTCTAGCTTAGCAAAAAATTCTTCATTCGACTTCGTTTGCTTCAGCTTACGTAAAAATTTATCCACAAAGTCAGGTGTATCCGACATTGATTT
This sequence comes from Robertmurraya sp. FSL R5-0851, assembly GCF_038002965.1. Classification (NCBI taxonomy): domain Bacteria; kingdom Bacillati; phylum Bacillota; class Bacilli; order Caryophanales; family Bacillaceae; genus Robertmurraya; species Robertmurraya sp. FSL R5-0851. The sequence goes on from NZ_JBBOOE010000001.1 coordinate 4,586,493, forward strand.
ACGGATCGCCCATAACTTATCCAAATGATCCTTCGGAATAAGTAGCTCTTCCTTACGCGTTCCTGAACGACGGATGTCAATCGCAGGGAAAATACGGCGTTCAGCTAGACCACGATCCAGGTGAAGCTCCATATTACCGGTTCCTTTAAATTCTTCATAGATCACATCATCCATACGAGATCCTGTGTCCACAAGCGCTGTTGCAAGGATGGTTAAGCTTCCACCTTCCTCAATGTTACGCGCCGCACCGAAGAATCGCTTCGGACGGTGGAAAGCAGCAGGGTCAATCCCCCCTGATAACGTACGTCCACTTGGAGGAATGACAAGATTGTACGCACGAGCCAGACGAGTAATACTATCCATAAGAATAATAACATCGCGCTTATGCTCCACAAGACGCATCGCACGCTCTAGCACAAGCTCGGCCACTTTAATATGATTTTCAGGCACTTCGTCAAACGTGGAGCTCACCACATCTCCAGCAACTGAACGCTCGATGTCTGTTACCTCTTCCGGACGCTCATCGATTAACAGAACAATCAGCTCTGCTTCTGGATGATTGGTCGTAATGCTATTAGCAATTTGCTTTAATAGCATCGTTTTCCCTGCTTTTGGAGGAGCAACGATCAATCCACGCTGACCAAAACCAACAGGAGAAATCAGGTCCATAATTCTCGTGCTCACATGCTTTGGTGATGTCTCAAGCTTCATTTGACGATCAGGATATAAAGGTGTTAACGCAGGGAAGTGAACACGTTCCTTTGCTGATTCCGGGTCATCGCCATTAACGGCACCAACCTGCAATAGTCCAAAATAACGCTCGTTTTCCTTTGGAGGACGAACCTTACCAGATACTTTATCACCATTTCTCAGGTCAAAACGTCTAATTTGTGAGGCTGAAATATAAATATCCTCTGAACTTGGGGAATAGTTAATAGGTCGTAGGAAACCGAAGCCCTCAGACTGAATGATTTCAAGAACACCTTCCATAAAGAAAAAGCCTTCTGATTCCGCACGTGCTTTTAAAATGGCAAAAATAAGTTCTTTTTTTGTTAGCTTGCTATAATAAGACACTTTAAAGGTCTTTGCTAGCTCATAAAGCTCTTTTAGCTTCATATTTTCCAGGCTTGAAATTGTTAACTCCATTAGTACACCACTCTTTTTACAAAATAAGTTGTTCCACCACAAGCTTTATGATTTTGTTCGATAAAATGGATGGAAAGGATTGAATGTTTGAGGCTTTCTAGAAGTATAAGAAGAGATAGAGAAAGTCATATTCTATAAAGACAAGGCTTTTCTATGTAAGCCTTTTTAAAAAACAATTTCTATTTTACCCTTTTTATTAATTATTAATCAACATTATTTTATAGGGAAGTTATTAGTAAGGAGGATAATTTTAAAAAAGGCAGACGAAAGCAGGTCTGCCTTCTTTCTATTTTTTCTTTATCTATTGTTAAAAGGTTATGCGTTTTTCAGCTGTTCTAGCTCTTCTTTTGTCATCGCTTCACGCCAAATGGTTGCACCAAGTCCATTTAATTTTTCAACAAGATGGCTGTATCCACGGTCAATATGCTCAAGGCCTGTTACTTCTGTAACTCCTTCTGCCATCAACCCGGCGATCACTAAAGCTGCGCCCGCTCGTAAATCACTAGCCTTCACTTTGGCTCCCTGAAGTTTGACAGGTCCGTGAATAATCGCTGAGCGACCTTCGACTTTGATGTTGGCATTCATTCTTCTTAATTCATCGATATGCTTAAAGCGAGCTCCATAAATCGTATCCGTCACCATGCTTGTCCCAACAGCGCTAGTTAACAACGAGGTTAATGGCTGCTGCAAGTCGGTTGGGAAGCCAGGATAAACCAAGGTTTTAATATCAACTGCTTTAAAGGATTCGGCTTTTCCTACAAAGACTTGGTCATCGCTTGTTTCGATCGGTACACCCATTTCACGAAGCTTCGCAATTAACGACTCTAAGTGTTGAGGAATAATATTATCAATTAACAGCCCGTCTCCTACCGCTGCACCAAGAATTAAATACGTACCTGCCTCAATTCGGTCAGGAATAATCGTATGCTGGCAGCCATGAAGCTCGTCCACTCCGTCAATACGAATAACATCTGTTCCGGCACCTTTAATCTTTGCCCCCATATTTGTGAGCAATGTGGCCACGTCAATGATTTCCGGCTCTTTTGCCGCATTTTCAATGATCGTACGCCCTTTCGCACGAACAGCCGCAAGCATGATATTAATGGTTGCACCAACGCTCACCACGTCCAAGTAAATTCTTGCTCCACGAAGCTCGTCCGCACGTAGATAGATCGCGCCCTGTTCATTGGTCACGGTCGCTCCTAGTGCTTCAAAGCCTTTGATATGTTGATCGATCGGTCTTGGCCCTAAATGACAGCCACCAGGCAAGCCAATTACAGCCTTTTTAAAACGACCTAGCATCGCACCCATTAAATAATAGCTTGCACGAAGCTTCTTGACCTTTCCGTTCGGCAAAGGCATAGAGATCATTTCAGAAGGATCCACCCACATTTCATTGTTTGTAAAAGTGACCTTCCCACCGATCTCCTCGAGCAACCCTTGTAAAATCTGAACATCGGAAATATCAGGTAATCCTTCAATCGTTACTGGTGAATCGGCTAAAATGGTCGCTGGAATGAGTGCGACTGCACTGTTTTTGGCACCACTTATACGAACGGTTCCCTTTAAAGGGTCTCCACCGGCAATCATCAGCTTATCCATCGTTGACTCCCTTCTAAGCCATATCAATTCACACAGAATACGTATTATATCTTGTACTGATTTGGCTCATCTTTTTTATTTTTCCATATATGCTTTTACAATAAATCTATACGAGGTATATTCTTCCACTAAAAAAATACAAAAAACGACATATACCACCCTTAATTTATAGTTTACACGAAATTTCAAACTTCATGTATGGAATTATAAAAAAGTTATAAATAGGAAATATGTCCCACTTATTAATTCTCTCTAGTTTTCCAATCAGCTAAAAAGGCTTCAATCCCTTTGTCTGTTAATGGATGATTGAATAATTGCATAATCACTTTGTATGGTATCGTAGCAATATGCGCCCCGCGTAGAGCTGCATCTGTCACGTGTTGCGGATGACGGATCGAAGCAGCAATAATCTCTGTTTCTAACCCATGAACCGCGAAAATATCTGCAATGGTTGAGATTAAATCAAGACCGTTGAAACCGATATCATCTAATCGACCAACAAAAGGAGATACATATGTAGCCCCAGCTCTTGCTGCTAGCAATGCTTGGTTTGCACTAAAAATTAATGTTACGTTTGTCTTGATGCCTTCCTTAGAAAAAGTAGATACCGCTTTTAAACCTTCTGGTGTCATTGGTACTTTAATTGTAATATTTGGAGCAATGGCAGCTAGTTCGCGACCTTCACGAATCATACCTTCTGCATCAAGCGCGATCACTTCTGCACTAACCGAACCTGGAACTAATGCTGTAATCTCACGAAGACGATCTTCAAATGAAACATTTTTTTCTTTTGCAACTAATGATGGATTTGTTGTAACCCCTGCAACAACTCCTAAAGAATACGCTTCTCTAATTTCTTCCATATTTGCTGTATCAATAAAAAATTTCACCTGTTCCACTCTCCCTATTACATTATTCGACTTTTTTTTCAAAATGACATCAATACAATTGAAACCGCCCTTTTCAAGAAAAGGCGGTTTCAACTTATGAAGCAAATAAATTCGATTACGCTCTACCTGAAGAACCGAATTCGCGCATTTTGCCGATAACTGTTTCTTTAATCGCATCGCGAGCTGGTCCTAAGTATTTACGTGGATCGTATTCATCTGGTTTCGCTGCTAACACTTCACGAACCGTTTTTGCAGAAGCAATTTGGTTCTCAGTATTTACATTAATTTTTGCTGTTCCAAAAGAGATTGACTTTTGGATGTCAGCTGTTGGGATTCCAGTTCCACCGTGTAGAACTAATGGTACACCAGTAGCTGCACCGATTTCTTCCATTTCTTTGAAGCCTAGGTTAGGTTCACCTTTGTAAGGACCGTGAACAGAACCAAGTGCTGGAGCCAAGCAATCGATACCAGTACGAGATACTAGTTCTTTACACTCTTGAACATCAGCATAGATAACACCTTCAGCAACAACATCATCCTCTTGTCCGCCAACTGTTCCAAGCTCAGCTTCAACAGAAACACCTTTTGAATGAGCATACTCAACTACTTTTGTTGTAGTTTCGATATTCTCTTCGAAAGGATGGTGAGATGCATCGATCATTACTGATGTAAAACCAGCATCGATTGCTTCTTTACATTTATCAAAGCTTGAACCGTGGTCTAAGTGGATAGCCACAGGCACAGTGATTTTGTAATCTTCTAAAAGACCTTCTACCATTTTTACAACTGTTTTGAAGCCACCCATGTAACGAGCTGCACCTTCAGAAACCCCAAGGATTACTGGAGACTTTTCTGCTTCAGCCGCTTGTAAAATTGCTTGTGTGAACTCAAGGTTGTTCAAGTTGAATTGTCCTACTGCATACCCTTCAGCTTTTGCTTTATTGAGCATGTCTGTCATAGATACTAAAGGCATTCTTCTTCCTCCTATTCATGATGACCTTTTATAGACAGGTTCCCTATTAGAGTTTTCCCTAAACAATTAACGTTATGTAATTTGAGACCCTGACTTTGATTGATCATCCGCTAAATTCATTTGTAATCATACCAAATAAAAATTAGAAATGCTATCAATCTTGGTCACTTTTAGAGGATGTCATAAAATAGATGAAATGCAATCGCTACCATTTGTATATTTTGCCAAAATTTGTGGAAATCAACTATTTTTTACTGGTAAATACTTCTTTACGGCTGCACGAATATCATCAATATCAAATGGCTTGGCAAAATGAGTGAGAGCTCCAAGATCCTTCGCTTCCTGAATCATATCTAGCTCTCCGTAAGCAGTCATAATGATGACACGAATATCTTTTTCAATGACTTTCATTCTTTTTAAAATTTCAATTCCGTCCATGCCAGGAATTTTCATATCTAGTAAAACAAGGTCTGGCGGGTTTTTCGTCACGATCTCTAAAGCTTGTACTCCATTTGCCGCTTGAAATGTTTCGTAGCCTTCCTTTTGAAGCACTTCATTTAACAGAATTCTTATACCAAATTGGTCATCTACTATTAATATTTTGCCTTTCATGAAAAGCCACCCTCTTTTTCTGGATTTTTAATTTTTTGTATGTAAATAAACGATTAGGACTATCCACCTTCATGTAGTTCGATACACTACTTAATTTCTCCTGCTAACATTTTACATCAAAATCATATAAATTTTTACAGTTTGTGATTTTACCTTCCTTGTCCGTTTCTTTTATAATATATGAAGATTACGATTTGGAGGCCATTTATGTTAAAAATGTTCACAACCCAACTGACTGGATTATTAAAAAAAATCCAAGATAAAGAAGACCTTTCCATCGAGGATGGCGCAAGACTTCTTGCCCAAGCACTTATTGGAGATGGTCATATATTTATTTATGCTGCAGACGAGTTGACTGCCGTTCAAGCGGAAGCCATTCATAGCAAGGAACCTTTACAACGCGCTCGTGTTCTTGAGGGTTTGGCACAACTGGATCAGGTGACAGTTGCTGACCGTGTACTGATTTTGGCTAGAACCACTCACGATGACCGCGCAGTCGCTATTGGGAAAGCTCTTGAAGAAAAGGGAATTCCGTTTGTATCGGTTGCTACTTTAGATGAAGGTGAGGGAGAACCACTGAATGATATCGCTCACGCTCATATCGACCTTCAATTAAAAAAAGGACTGCTTCCCGATGAGGAAGGAAACCGCTATGGCTACCCCGCATCCATGGCCGCCCTATACGTTTATTATGGATTAAAATTTACGATTGATGAAATTATGGAAGAGTACTGATAGAAAAGCGGAAGCGACTTGGTCAGCCCCGACAGGCACAAGACGAACCACGTAAGGGTCCGCACTTATCTTTTGGAGATCAGGTTAAGCAACCGAGCTGAGAAATAGACGGAGAAATTCCGCTTAATTAGTAATTCTTATTAAAAAAGGCTTAAATAAACGGAGAGATTCCGCCTATTGGCTCAAAAAAATGGAAAATAGGAGATTTTGCTTTGCGTAAGCGGAAAACCTCCCCTTATTTACCCCAAAACCAGGCTCCTTTTTGCATCTAACCGGAAATTCTCCGCTTATTTTACTCATGCTGGGTACCTGCTTAAGGACAAAACATCTTATTTATAAAGGAGTGAGGTTTTATATAAATTTTGTTTTTGTATTCATAATAAATAAACTCGCCAATTTTACTATGGCGAGTTTTACTTTTTTATATACCCACAATGATGTTAACATCCGCGGGAGGCTTTCCATATTAGTTTTTAGACTTCAATGAAGCTTCAACAAAATCTCTGAACAATGGTTGAGGTCTTGTTGGTCTTGAGATGAACTCTGGGTGGAATTGAGAAGCAACGAACCATGGGTGGTCTGCAAGCTCAATGATTTCCACTAAGCGACCATCTGGACTAGTACCAGAGAAGATGAAGCCTGCTTGCTCCATTTCTTGACGGAACTGGTTGTTGAACTCATAACGGTGACGGTGACGCTCGTACACCACTTCATCATTGTAAGCAGCAAATGCTTTTGTGTTTTCTTCCAGCTTACATGGGAAGATACCAAGGCGCAGTGTTCCACCAAGATCTTCGATATCTTTTTGCTCTGGTAGAAGGTCAATGATTGGGTATTTTGTTTCAGGGTTAATTTCCGCAGAGTTCGCATCAGCGTGACCAAGCACATTACGCGCAAATTCAACAGAAGCCAACTGCATACCCAAACAAATTCCAAGGAAAGGTACTTTGTTTTCACGAGCATATTTAATCGTCGTGATTTTCCCTTCAATACCACGATCCCCGAAACCACCAGGAACAAGAATTCCATCCACATCAGAAAGAAGTTCACGTGCATTTTCTTCATTTACTTCTTCTGCGTTAATCCACTTAATATCAATATCTGAATCAAATGCAAATCCAGCATGCTTTAATGATTCCACAACAGAAATATACGCATCTTGAAGTTCCACGTATTTACCAACTAGTGCTATACGAGTGGTTTTTGACAGATTGCGAACTTTATCTAGTAATGCTAACCATTCAGTCATTTCTGGTTCTGGACTTTGAAGCTTCAAGTGATCACAAACGATTTGATCCATTTTTTGCTCTTGAAGTGCGATTGGTACGGCATACAATGTGTCTGCATCTTGGCACTCAATAACGGCCTTCGAATCGATATCACAGAATAAAGCAATTTTGTCCTTCATGTCTTGTGATACTGGCATTTCTGTACGAACAACGATAATGTTTGGCTGAATTCCTAAGCTACGAAGCTCTTTTACACTGTGCTGAGTTGGCTTGGTTTTCATTTCACCAGCTGCTTTAATGTAAGGAATTAGTGTACAGTGGATGTACATTACGTTATCACGACCGATATCACTCTTAATTTGGCGGATTGCTTCTAGGAATGGTAGTGATTCGATATCCCCAACTGTTCCACCAATCTCCGTGATAACCACGTCCGCACCTGTTTCACGACCAGCACGGAATACGCGCTCTTTAATTTCGTTTGTGATATGCGGAATAACCTGTACCGTTCCACCTAAATAATCTCCACGGCGCTCTTTCTTTAATACCGTTGAGTAAATTTTCCCAGTTGTCACGTTGTTGTACTTGGTAAGGTTAATGTCGATGAAACGCTCGTAGTGACCTAAGTCAAGATCCGTTTCAGCACCATCACCTGTTACGAATACTTCACCGTGTTGGTACGGACTCATTGTCCCTGGATCCACGTTAATATATGGATCAAATTTTTGAATCGTTACGCTTAAGCCGCGATTTTTTAATAATCGTCCTAAAGACGCTGCTGTGATTCCTTTTCCTAAAGAAGAAACCACTCCACCTGTTACGAAAATATACTTTGTCATCTGTAATCCCCCTCTAAATAAGTTTGTGCATATTTTTTAAATATCAATCCATTACATTGGCAAGGGGATAAAACGATTTTTGAAGACCGATTTTCACACCTATAAAAAATAAAAACGCCCCTCCTGCTAGAAATAGCAAGGGGAGCGTGAAATTACGTTTCGATTGTTCCTTTTTAAGGAGCCCAAAAAGTATTCTACCTACAGCTCTGTAAAAAGTCAAGTCGAGATCCTACAAAATTCGACTTAAAGCTTCTCGTCGTCCTCATCATCAAAATCATCTTCTTCATCGTCTTCATCTTCATCCAGATCGAATTCCTCATCATCTTCGAGAATGTCTTCATCATCGTCTTCTAAATCTTCATCAATGTCATCATCTACAAGATCATCATCGTCGTCTTCGTCATCGAAGTCATCATCCACATCATCGTAATCGAGCTCTTCTTCCTCTAACTCGTCATACTCTTCAATGTCAAGATCCTCGTCCTCATCGACCACTTTCTTCGCCTTTTTCTTCTTCGGCTTCACGGCTGTTACATGTTCTTCTTCGGTTTGGTCAACTGGATACCAAACGCGAAGACCCCAGCGATTTTCACCGATTGTCATAAAGCGTCCATCTATATTTAAATCTGTATAAAATTGAGCAATTCTCGCTCTCACTTCATCTTCTGTTAATCCACGTAGTTCTGTAATTTCATCCATTAATTCTTTAAAAGAGACCGGCTGTTTCTTTTCCTTAAGCAATTCAAACGCAATCTCAATTAAGGACATTTCTTGCAATTCTTCTTGAGTAACTTGTTTCAAACTCAATATTTGCACTTCCTTTCGCTATGTAAAACACGACAAATAAAATATGTACACAATTATTGCATATTCTTCATTATAAACAAAATATGAACCTTTATGCTAGTTCTATCTAATCGATACCAAACTTTTTAGTACTTGCCCTCGCTTTTCTGCCTTTTTTTCTCCTTAACAAACAATCTGACCGCTAAATAGAAGAAAAAAAAGGCCAATAGAAAGAAAGGGATGGCACCAAGCTGCAATGAGTATAGATAAATAGCAGAAACAACAGTAAGAATAACAGCAATAAATTGAAGAAGTTGTTTCAATTATCTCACTTCCCGTGAAAATGGTTAGGTCCTTTGTTTGAAAAAGAACTTTCAATCTTCTTCTATTATAGTAAAAATTAGGACATTTTAGGTATGAGTTATGTAAAAAAAGTGTAAAGAGCAAAGAGAAAGCGTTAGCTTTCACTTTGCTCTTTTTCCTACATATTCCGTCTATACTGCCCGCCCACCTCATACAACGCACGGGTAATTTGACCGAGGCTTGCTACTTTTACTGTTTCCATTAGTTCCTCGAAAATATTGCCGTTGTTGACGGCTGTTTGTTTTAGTTTTTGCAACGCTGCAGCGATTTTGTCTTTGTTTCGCTCTTGGAATTCTCGTAAATTTTGAATTTGTAGTTCTTTTTCTTCTTTTGTTGCTCGTGCCAGCTCCATATTGTCTGTTTCTTCTTCTGACGGAGGATTCGGATTCAAGTACGTGTTGACGCCGATGATCGGTAGCTCCCCTGTATGCTTTTTCATTTCATAATACATCGATTCGTCTTGGATTTTCCCGCGCTGGTATTGTGTCTCCATCGCACCGAGTACTCCCCCACGGTCATTCAATCGCTCGAATTCTTGAAGAACCATTTCCTCCACCAAGTCCGTAAGCTCCTCCACAATAAATGAGCCTTGAAGAGGATTTTCATTTTTCGATAAGCCATGCTCTTTTGTAATAATCATTTGAATCGCCATCGCACGACGCACTGACTCTTCTGTCGGGGTCGTAATTGCTTCATCGTATGCATTCGTATGAAGCGAATTACAGTTATCCTGAAGAGCCATTAGGGCTTGAAGCGTGGTGCGGATATCGTTAAAATCAATTTCCTGTGCATGAAGGGAGCGCCCGCTAGTTTGGACATGATACTTCAGCTTTTGACTTCGCTCATTCGCCCCGTACTTCTCTCTCATCACGGTCGCCCAAATACGACGGGCCACACGTCCAATTACCGTATATTCAGGATCAAGTCCGTTAGAGAAAAAGAAGGACAAATTCGGAGCAAAATCATCAATATGCATACCACGGCTTAAGTAGTACTCCACATACGTCAATCCATTGGCAAGTGTAAAGGCCAGCTGAGAAATAGGATTGGCCCCAGCTTCAGCGATATGATAACCAGAAATCGAAACGGAATAATAGTTACGCACTTTATGATCAATAAAATATTGCTGAATATCTCCCATCATTCGAAGCGCAAACTCTGTTGAGAAAATACATGTATTCTGCCCTTGATCTTCTTTTAAAATATCGGCTTGAACCGTGCCTCTCACCGTTGAAAGAGTGGCGGTTTTGACATGAGTCCATTCTTCAAGTGTAAGTGGTCGACCTAGTTCCTGCTCCTTTATTTCCACTTGCTGTTCAATGGCTGTATTCATAAACATCGCCAAAATAATCGGAGCCGGACCGTTAATCGTCATCGACACAGATGTGGAAGGATGGCATAAATCAAAGCCATCATACAGCTTTTTCATATCGTCTAACGTACAGATGCTTACACCGCTTTCCCCAACTTTTCCGTAAATATCTGGGCGATAATCCGGATCTTCTCCATACAAAGTGACTGAGTCAAACGCCGTACTCAAGCGCTTCGCATCGTCATCCTTTGAGAGATAATGAAAGCGGCGATTTGTCCGTTCTGGTGTTCCTTCCCCTGCGAACTGACGCTTCGGGTCTTCCCCCTCACGCTTAAATGGAAACACTCCTGCAGTGTATGGAAATTCACCTGGAACATTCTCTTTGTACACCCAGCGAATAATTTCTCCATAATCCTTGTATTTCGGTAGTACCACCTTCGGAATCAATAAGCCGGACAAGCTTTTGGTTTTTAAAATCGTTACGATTTCCTTGTCGCGGATTTTGGTCACAAAGTGGTCGGAGCTATAGAGCTTTTGTTTTTCTTCCCAAGAAGATAACACCTTTTTGGTTTCGGCAGTAAGCTTTGCCTCCACCCCAGCCTTGAGTTCCTCTAACGCCTTAATTACTTCTTGACCTGCACTTATTTCTTCAATAGCAGCAAGCGTCCCTTCTATTTGAAAAAGCTTTCGAGCAAGATTCGCCTGTTCCTCCGATTTTTTATGGTAACCTCGAACCGCATCTGAGATTTCACGTAAATAGTAGCGGCGATCCGTAGGAATAATGACGCTCTGCTTTTCTACAAGAGCATTTTTGGAAAAAGTGGTCAGTAATGATGAGCCCGTTTTTTCATTTAATGTCTCAATCAATGCCGCAAACAGAGCATTTGTGCCCGAATCATTGAACTGGCTTGCAATCGTTCCGTATACCGGCATCTCATCCAGCTCTTTTTCAAAAAGCATGCGGCTTCGCTGATACTGCTTTTGCACTTGTCGAAGTGCATCTTCAGATCCTTTTCGTTCAAACTTATTGATCACGATTAAATCCGCGTAATCAATCATGTCTATTTTTTCAAGCTGTGATGGAGCTCCAAACTCACTCGTCATAACGTACATAGAGACATCACAAATCTCCGCGATCTCTGCATCCCCTTGGCCAATCCCACTTGTTTCTACGATGATGAGATCAAAGCCAGCCGCCTTGACCACCGCAATCGCGTCTTGAATAGCAAGCGATAGCTCGGTCTTTGATTGTCTGGTCGCTAAGCTTCGCATATATACTCTCGGGGAAAAAATGGCATTCATTCGGATTCGGTCCCCGAGCAGTGCTCCCCCCGTTTTTTGCTTGGTTGGGTCAACCGAGAGTACCGCGACCTTTTGCTCCGGTACTTCATTAATAAAGCGACGAATCAGTTCATCGGTTAACGAGCTTTTTCCCGCACCACCTGTCCCTGTAATCCCGAGGACAGGAACCGATTTTTGCCGTGCCTTGACCTGCTGCATCACGGTTTCTACCGCAGCGGCACTTTCTTTATTAGCGCCCACCTGCTGCTCGGCAAACGTGATCAGCTTGGCTGTCGCAATCGTGTCACCCGAATCTAACTTTGAAAGATACGTATCCACCTCTGACGTAATAGTTGGATAATCGCACTCCTCTAGCATACGATCAATCATTCCCTGCAGTCCAAGCAATCGCCCATCCTCAGGTGAGAAGATGCGTGCAATGCCATACTGATGAAGTTCCTTAATTTCACGAGGAATAATTACCCCACCTCCACCGCCATAAATACGGATATGAGTGGCACCCTTTTCCTTTAGAAGATCATACATGTACTTAAAGTACTCCACATGTCCTCCTTGGTATGAGGAAATCGCAATTCCTTGAACATCCTCTTGAATCGCCGCATTCACCACTTCTTCAACCGAGCGGTTATGGCCCAAGTGGATCACTTCAGCTCCACTTGCCTGTAATATCCTTCTCATAATATTTATGGAGGCATCATGTCCGTCAAACAAGCTAGACGCGGTGACAAATCGGATATGATGCTTATGTGTATATGTTGGTTTCTTATTCATTGTTCTCCTCCCATCCTCGTTATGCCTGAAAACAATAGCTCTGTTTGAAGGGTGATGTATTCCTCAAGCGTGTAGAGCTTTTGGAGTGCCCAGCGTCTGAATCCCCACATTTGCCCTTGAACAAAAATATTATGAGCAATCATTTTCACCTGTTTTTCAGTCAGATTGATTTCCCCATTTTCCACACAGCGGGCAATCACATCCTCAAACATTGCTACCATTTCCATTTCTTTTCTTAGTACATATGGAAGAGCATCCTTGTTCAGCGATTTTGCCTCCTGGTACATAACGAGCACTTCTGATTGAAGCTCATCCATGACGCGAAAATAGTTGGCAATTCCTCGCTCCAAGCTTTGTAACGTTCCCTTTTTCGTATCTAAATCCTTTTGCAACCGCTCCTGCACTTCGTCATAAATATGATCACAGACTAGGTACAACACATCCTCCTTCGTCCGTATATACTCATACAAGGTGCCAATGCTAAAGCCGGATGCTTTCGCAATTTCTCTAGTTGTAGTGCGATGAAAGCCCTTCTCTTTAAAAAGCGCAACCGCCCCTTTAATCATCTGGTCACGCCTTTTCACGACGAGCTGTTCATCCTTCACAGAGGCATGAACTTCTCTTTTTTTCATCGATTTTTCTACCCCTTTAGAGATTAGTTGGTTTTGTATGGCTGGGTTTTGTTAGCTTCGGTTTTTGTGGTTGGAATTTTGTTCACCTAAGGATTTGGTTTGGTTACCACGAGATGTTAATTTTTTGGAGAACGGGAAGCTAACTGCTACTTGGGTTCCCATTGCTGCTTTTTTTCAGGTCCACGGGAACCTAACCAGCACTTTGGTTACCAGCGCGGCCCTTTTTTTAGGCCCACGGGAACCTAACAGGCACTTTGGTTACCAGCATTGCTCTTTTTTAAATCCCACGGGAACCTAACAGGCACTTTGGTTACCAGCTCTGCTCTTTTTTTAGGCCCATGGGAACCTAACCAGCACTTTGGTTACCAGCGCTGCTCTTTTTTTAGGCTCATGGGAACCTAACAGACACTTTGGTTACCATCCCGGCTCTTTTTTTAGGATCACTGGAACCTAACAGACACTTTGGTTACCGCAGCCCCTGTAATTTTTAACACACGGGCATCAAACAGGAACTTAAGTGCCCGTGCAGCTCATTTTTTCGCTCGCATAGGCACTCAACCTCGATTTCAATTCCCATGAAGCCTTTTTTCCTCCCCCTCGGGCACTCAATTAACAAAAAGCCACTTATCAAAAACCAACCCCCATTTCCTCTTTCTTATTTCGTAATCATCCGCGAAATTACGAGTCTTTGGATTTCCTGTGTTCCTTCATAAATTTGTGTGATTTTTGCGTCACGCATATATCGTTCTACCGGATAATCCTTTGTGTATCCATAGCCCCCAAAGATTTGGACCGCTTCTGTTGTTACTTTCATGGCCGTGTCACCGGCAAACAACTTGGACATTGCGGATTCTTTTCCGTATGGAAGACCTTCCGACTCTAGCCAGGCCGCTTGATAGGTTAATAATCTAGCAGCTTCAATGCTGGTCGCCATATCCGCTAGCTTAAAGCCGACGCCTTGCTGCTGTGCAATTGGCTTTCCGAACTGAACACGTTCTTTGGCATAATCGGTTGCTGCATCCAGTGCACCTTGTGCAATTCCGACAGCTTGAGCCGCAATTCCGTTACGCCCACCATCAAGCGTCATCATCGCAATTTTAAACCCTTCTCCCTCTGCCCCGAGCATGTTAGCTGCAGGTACACGGCAGTCTTCGAAAATGATCTCTGTTGTTGGTGACGAACGAATGCCGAGCTTTTTCTCCTTTTTCCCGACCGAAAAGCCTGGTGTATCACTCTCAACAATAAAGGCCGAGGTTCCTTTATGTTTTTGTGTGGCATCAGTTACCGCAAAAACCACATAAATATCAGCAATACCGCCGTTCGTGATAAAGATTTTGGAGCCGTTTAAAATAAAATCATCACCATCTCGACGTGCCGTTGTTTTCATGCCACCTGCATCAGACCCGCTGCCAGGTTCGGTTAACCCGTAACCGCCGATTTTTTCACCTAATGCCATGGGACGCAAAAACTTTTGCTTTTGCTCTTCACTACCAAACTTATATATAGGCCAGCCTGCTAAAGAGGTATGAGCGGACAGCGTCACACCAGTTGAGGCACATACGCGAGATAACTCTTCCACCGCGATACAATAGGCTAAATAATCACTGCCAATACCACCGTACTCTTCAGGCCAAGGAATCCCCGTTAAACCGAGCTCTGCCATTTTATCGAAAATCTCGCGATCAAATCGTTCTTCTTCATCTCTTTCTGCGGCAGTTGGTGCCACTTCATTTCTCGCAAAGTCACGAACCATCTTACGAATCATTTCATGTTCTTCTGACAATTTGAAATTCATCTTGTTCCCCTCGCTTTTTCAAAGTCTATAAATGCTTGCTAATAACGATGCGTTGAATTTCGCTCGTTCCTTCGTAGATTTCGGTCACTTTTGCATCTCGGAAAAAACGCTCAACTGGGTAATCCTCTGTATAGCCATATCCACCAAACACTTGAATGGCCTCCGTTGTTACCTCCATCGCTGTTTTGGAGGCAAATAATTTGGCCATCGAAGCCTCTTTTCCACATGGTTGCCCTAAGGAACGAAGCTCGGCTGCTCGATAGATTAATAGTTTAGAAGCTTCAATATTCGTTGCCATATCAGCTAATTTAAAGCCGATTCCTTGCTGATGGGAGATCGGCTTTCCAAACTGGATACGCTGTTTCGCATAGTCGACAGCTGCCTCATAGGCTGCTTCGGCAATTCCAAGCGCTTGGGCTGCAATGCCGATTCTTCCAACATCCAAATTGCCAAGTGCGATTTTCAAGCCTTGGCCTTCTTCGCCTAGTAAGTTTTCTTCTGGCACCTGCATATCCTCAAATGTAAGCTGAACCGTTCTTGACCCGTGCAATCCCATCTTATGCTCGTCTTTCCCAATCACAAGTCCTGGTGTATCTTTTTCAACGATAATGGCCGAAATTCCCTTATCCTCGATTAAGGCAAACACAATATAAATATCTGCTTCTCCACCATTTGTAATAAACACTTTCGAACCGTTGATCACATAATGATTCTCTTTTTTGACGGCACGTGATTTTAAACCCGCAGCGTCAGAGCCCGCACTTGGCTCGGTTAAGCAGAAGGCGCCCAAGTATTCCCCACTTGCGAGCTTTGGGACGTACCTTTTCTTTTGCGCTTCATTACCAAAATAAAGAATTGGGTTCGTGCCAACCGATGTATGCACCGAGAGAATCACACCGATCGTGGCACTGACTTTTGAAAGCTCGTGAATCGCGATGATATATGAGGTGAAATCCATCTCCGCTCCACCGTACTGTTCAGGAACAGGGATCCCCATGAGGCCGAGTTCTCCCATTTGCTTAAGGATGCCTCTTGGAAACTCCCCTTGTTCCATTTTTTCAATAAATGGACTGATCTCGGTTCGGGCAAAATCCTGAACCATCTTTCTCATCATCTGCTGTTCTTCCGTCCATCGTAAATCCATATCATTTCCTCCTGGAATCGGGGTAGTTAACTATACTCATAAAACCCGCGGCCTGATTTCCTTCCGAGCCAGCCAGCTTTTACGTATTTTCTGAGCAATGGGCATGGGCGATATTTGCTGTCGCCAAAGCCTTCGTAGAGAGTTTCCATAATATACAGACAAGTATCGAGCCCGATAAAGTCGGCCAAGGTGAGTGGTCCCATTGGATGGTTCATCCCAAGCTTCATGACCTCATCGATCGCTTCCTTCGTGGCTACTCCTTCATAAAGCGTATAGATGGCTTCGTTAATCATCGGCATGAGAATTCGGTTGGATACGAACCCAGGGTAATCATTCACTTCAACTGGCACTTTTCCAATCGTTTTTGTCATCCCTTCGATCAGTTCATACACCTCGTCATCCGTTGCCAGACCACGGATGATTTCTACGAGCTTCATCACTGGAACAGGATTCATAAAGTGCATTCCGATGACTTTTTCCGGCCTTGAGGTTGCTGCCGCAATTTCTGTAATCGGTAGTGAGGAAGTGTTGCTCGCAAGGATTGCGTGATCAGGAGCGATTTTATCGAGCTCACGGAAAATCTTTGTTTTGACCTCCATGTTTTCCACTGCTGCTTCAATCACTAGGTCCACACCACTTGCGTTATGCAAATCAGTGGAAGGCTGGATGTAGGCTAAAATCACTTCCATCTGGTCTTGTGTCATTTTTCCTTTATCTACTTGACGCGCTAGGTTTTTCCGGATCACCCCAAGTCCACGTAAACAATAGTCTTCGTTTAGATCATGCAATAAACAATCGTAACCCGCTTGGGCACACACTTGAGCAATTCCAGCTCCCATCTGGCCAGCACCAATAACCATTACCTTTTTGATTTCCATCTTATCCCCCTTTTCTACCATTAGAGTTCTTAAAAAAGGGGACATTCCGTACAAGACGATCGGAAATCCCCCCATAAAAATTCTACTGTTTTGGCACCTCAATCATAATCGCATCTCCTTGCCCTCCACCTGAGCAAATCGCTGCTACACCGATTCCACCGCCACGTCTCTTTAACTCGTACATTAACGTAATGATGATTCTTGCCCCACTCGCACCGATCGGATGACCAATCGCTACGGCTCCACCATTTACATTGACCTTTTCATGATCAAGTCCAGCAATTTCTGCACTTGCTAAAGCAACCGCTGCAAAGGCTTCGTTGATTTCAAACAAATCAATTTCCTCGACTGATTTACCCGTTTTCTTTACCAATTCGTTAATCACGATTCCAGGCGTTTTCGGGAAATCCTTTGCTTCTACCGCGACAGCTGCCTGCCCGATAATATAAGCTTCTGGTGTTCTTCCTTCCCGAGCCGCTCGTTCTTCACTCATCAACACTAGTGCTGCAGCTCCATCATTCACTCCTGGTGCATTTCCGGCTGTGATTGTTCCGTCTGAGTTAAACACTGGTGCAAGCTTAGACAGCTTTTCCATGCTAGTATCTTTTCTCGGTGACTCATCAGTTGACACCACAAGTGGTTCGCCTTTTCGCTGTGGAACTCGAACCGCTACCATTTCTTCGGCTAAAACACCAGATTCGATTGCTTGAACGGTACGCTGGTGGCTTCGAAGCGCCCATTGATCCTGCTCCTCGCGCGAAAGCTCCATTTCCTTTGCCACACCATTTCCGTATGTTCCCATATGAACACCCGTAAACGTACAAGTTAGTCCGTCATACACCATTAAATCCTTTACGGACGAATCGCCCATTCGTAATCCCCAACGAGCTTTTGGAAGAAAATAAGGAGCGTTGCTCATCGACTCCATTCCTCCGGCAACGATGACTTCTTCATCACCTAAACGGATGATTTGATCTCCTAACGTCACACTTCGCATCCCAGAAGCACAAACCTTATTGATCGTTTCTGTTTTCACATTCCATGGAAGTCCTGCCTTTTGAGCTGCTTGTCGTGATGGAATCTGACCCTGCCCCCCTTGCAGAACCGTTCCAAAAATCACTTCATCCACTTTTTCTGCTTCTACTCCTGCACGACCAAGTGCTTCCTTGATCACCAATCCCCCTAAATCAGATGCTGTAAATGCGCTTAAGCTTCCGCCCATTTTTCCAAAAGGTGTACGAACTCCGCTTAAAATAACTGTTTTCCCCATGTTACTCTCCCCTTTTTCGTATTCATTTGTTTGGATTCTTTCTTTGTGTGATTCATTCTGTGATGTGACTGAACGCTCGCTCAGTATGTGAGGTGGAAAAAAGGAGAATTTGAATTTCTCCTTTGAAGGTAATTTAATTTGTAAGCGCTTTATTGTCTTCTTTTATTTTACTATCAAAATAGTTAGAATAGAAATAATTTACATAAAAATCATGCAAATTATTTCTATCCTCTTTACGACACGATTTGTGCCTCTCCAATAACGGCTTTTTCTAGTAGCTCTGCCACGTCATACGTTGATACCGTTTCTTCGACTTCCTTTGCCTTTGTTCCATCTGAAAGCATGGTGAGGCAATACGGACAGCCTGATGAAATAACAGACGGTTTAACGGCTAATGCTTGCTCAGTTCTTGCTACATTGATACGATGGCCCGTTTCTTCTTCCATCCACATCAAGCCACCACCAGCTCCACAGCACATTCCCGTGTCTCTATTTCGAGCCATTTCTACGAGTGTGACGCCTGGAATGGCTTTTAATATATCGCGTGGTGCATCATACACCTCATTGTAGCGTCCTAAATAACAAGAATCGTGGAAGGTGATCGTTTCGTTCACTTCGAACTTCGGTTTTAGTCTTCCATCCTTCACAAGCTCAGCAAGTAGCTCGGTATGATGGTACACTTCCGCTTTTAATCCGAAGTCAGGGTATTCATTTTTGAATGTATTATACGCATGAGGATCAATCGTCACGATCTTCTTTACTTCGCTCTTCTCAAATTCCTCAATATTCTTTGTCGCAAGCTCTTGGAATACAAACTCATTTCCTAGACGTCTTGCGGTGTCACCGGAGTTCTTTTCCTTGCTTCCTAATATCGCAAACTTCACACCTGCTTCATTTAAAAGCTTCGCAAAGGACAAAGCAATTTTTTGACTGCGGTTGTCATAAGAGCCCATTGACCCCACCCAGAACAAGTACTCAAACTCTTCTCCAGACTTTTTCATTTCTTTTACCGTTGGAATGAGAACATCTTCTCTCTCCGTGCGCCAGTTTTCACGCTCTTTGCGATTTAGTCCCCAAGGATTTCCTTGACGTTCGATGTTTTGCATCGCTCTTTGAGCATCGGCATCCATTTTTCCTTCTGTTAAAACCAGATAACGACGAAGGTCAATAATTTTATCGACATGTTCATTCATGACCGGACATTGATCTTCACAGTTTCGGCAAGTAGTACAAGCCCAAATTTCTTCCTCTGTTATCACATCTCCGATCAAGCTTGGACTGTAAGCTAGACTTGCCGCAGACTCCTGAACCCCTTTTCCAGCAGCTGCTAATGCGATTTGATTTCCTTTTGTATTGGAAAAAGCAAAGGTCGGAACCCATGGTTGCTTTTGCGTAATGGCTGCCCCATGATTGGTTAAGTGATCGCGCATTTTTACAATCAAGTCCATCGGTGACAGCATCTTTCCTGTCCCTGTTGCTGGACACATATTCGTACAGCGTCCGCATTCTACACACGCGTATAAGTCAATGAGCTGATGCTGAGTGAAATCTTCAATTTTCCCCACACCGAAGGTTTCTTGTGTTTCGTCTTCAAAATCAATCTTGGTTAATTTCCCTGGCTTTTCTAAGCGATTAAAATACACATTCGCTGGACCTGCAATCAAGTGCGCGTGCTTGGACTGTGGAACATACACAAGAAATGCTAGCAGGAACAAAAGATGAATCCACCAAGCCACATAGAAAATCGCGATGGAAGCTGTTTCTCCTATCCAAGAAAAAGCTAGGCTCACTAATGAGGCAATTGGCTCTGTCCATGAGGCTTCATGAGCATGCCAGATGAGACTCATTCCATTTCCAAGTAGTACAGAAAGCATTAATCCACCGATAAAAATTAACACGAGTCCCGATTTAAAATTCCGTTTCAAACGAACCAATTTTTCTACATATCGACGATGAAACGCCCAAAAAACCGCCACTAATATCATTAAGGTGACCATTTCCTGAAAAAACGTAAATCCTGGATACAGAGGTCCTAGTGGCAAGTGCGCACCTGGTACAAGACCTTTAATAATAAAATCGATCGCCCCAAATTGAACAAGAATAAATCCGTAAAAAAACATCACATGAATCATTCCGCTTTTCTTATCCTTTAACAGCTTTTTTTGCCCGAATACATTAACCCAAATCTTATCGAGCCTTTCCTTCACTCGGGATTCAAACTCCACCTTCTTCCCAAGCTTTATGTACTCGATTCTCGTTTTGACTACATAAACAAACAGACTAACTGCGTAAGCGGTTACAATTAGAAAAGCAATCAAGTTGATCCAAAGCATGGCGTTCATCTTCTCTACCCCTTTCTGGCTTACTTGAACTCCCCTTCAAGCAGCACAGGTTTTGCGTGAAAATGTGTAATTTTCTGAATTGTATCTACTCCTATTATATAATGAATGAGCATTCAGTCAATGTTTTTTTATCGCAACTTTCTGTCTTCATAGAAAGAACACTTACAGGAGATACTACAACGTACGATCACTCCCGAACCAATGGGGTATCCTTTAGAAGGGAGAGAATTTGATGAAGGTTATCGGTTTCATTCTACTTGCTTTCGTACTCATCCTATTGCTATTGTATGTCGACTTTGTACTTGGCAGAAGACAACATTTATCTTCTATTTATCGAAAAAGTTATCCGATGAGGCAAAGTCATATTGATGTGTTTACAAGAGGAGATGCCCTCTTCACGGACTTATTTTCAGAAATCGAACATGCAAACGAGCATATCCATGTTCTTTTTTATATATTAAAAGATGATCCATATGGCCGTAGGTTTCTTCAAATTTTAAAAAACAAAGCATTAGAAGGAGTGGAAGTTAGACTGCTCCTCGATTGGGCAGGATGCTTTAGTGTTCCACGTAAAATTGTAAATGAAGCCAAACAAGCCGGCATTCACTTTTCGTATAGCCATAAACCGAAATTTCCTTTTCTCTTTTACCGTTCACAAGTTCGAAATCACCGAAAAATTACAGTCATTGATGGAAAGCTTGGCTATATTGGTGGTTTCAATGTCGGAAAAGAGTATTTAAATGAGGATCCAAAGCTGAACCCTTGGCGTGACTATCATTTAAAAGTTATGGGTGAAGGGGTTCATGATCTACAACGTGAGTTCTTAAAGGACTGGGAAGAGGAGACGCAGGAACATCTTCTGAGTATTCCTACTTATTTTCCTGAACCAGTTTCAGGACCAATTCGTCACCAAATTATCCCTTCAGAAGGGTTTTATCTCGAAGAAACCTTCTCCGGAATGATTCGAGGGGCTGAGACATCGATTCACATCGGTTCTCCTTATTTCATCCCTAGCAAGCGCATCTTTCAAGATTTATTGGCTGCATTGGATCGCGGTGTGGAAGTGACTATCCTTGTACCGCAAACTCCTGACCACGCGTTTGTGAGAGAGGCCTCGTTTCCTTATTTGCGCACGCTTATTTCTAAAGGGGCGAATGTCTACGGTTATGCCAAAGGCTTTTACCATGCAAAAATCCTTATCATTGATGACCGGATTTGTGATTCTGGTTCAGCCAACTTTGACAAAAGGAGCTTCTTTTTAAATCATGAAATTAACTGCTATATGTATGATCCAGACATCATCTCACTTATGAAAAATATTTATGAAACGGATGTAAAAGATGGAAAAAAATTATCCCTTCATGATTTGAACCATTTAAGCTTCAAGCAAAAAATAATGGAGTGGATCGCACGCCCTATTTCCTATTTTCTTTAGTTAGGAGTTCATAAAACAATGAAAATTCGCTTCGGCTATGTATCGACGGCCCTTTCTCTTTGGGAGGCATCGCCTGCAAGAGCCCTGACCTTTACCCGGTATAAGCAGCTTCCCGCTTCCGAACGCGAGGAAAAACTAATGGCTGTCACGGGTGAAAATATCTTTAATACGTTACGAATGGTTTGCTATAATATCGCTCACGGCATTCAAGTGTATCGCTTATCAAGCTCGATTGCCCCGCTTTCTACTCATCCAGAGGTGAACTGGGACTTTGTCACCCCGTTTCGAAAGGAGTGGCAGGAGCTTGGCGATTTAATTCGAAGACATCAGATGCGTGTAAGCTTTCACCCAAACCAATATACTTTGTTCACCTCTCCTCGT
This sequence comes from Robertmurraya sp. FSL R5-0851, assembly GCF_038002965.1. Lineage (NCBI taxonomy): Bacteria > Bacillati > Bacillota > Bacilli > Caryophanales > Bacillaceae > Robertmurraya > Robertmurraya sp. FSL R5-0851. Next base: position 4,608,930 of record NZ_JBBOOE010000001.1, read on the forward strand.
GAAGAAGTAACAAAGAATGCGGTGATTGATATGGACTATCATTACAGAATGCTAGAAGCAATGGGAGTGGAAAAAGAAGGGGTCCTCAATATTCATGTCGGAGGGGCCTACGGGGACAAAACACAGTCACTAAAACGATTTCACGAAAACATCCAATCTCTCCCCTCCCATATCAAAGAGGTCACCACCTTAGAGAATGATGATAAAACGTACACAACCGAGGAGACCCTTTCTGTATGTCAGAAAGAGGGCATTCGTCTGGTTTTTGATTATCACCATCATATGGCCAATTTGAGTGAAGAGCCTCTCGATACTCTGCTACCAAAAGTTTTTCAAACATGGGAAGGTTGTTCTTTAAAACCGAAGATCCATATTTCTTCCCCGAAGTCGGAAAAAATGTACCGAGCACATGCTGACTATGTGGATTTGGAATATATCATGCCCTTGATCGACCTTCTCCGTTCCATGAATGTGGATGTTGACTTTATGATTGAAGCAAAGGCGAAGGATATGGCATGCCTCAAACTCGTAGAAGACATTAGCCGCATTCGGGGGGTGAAACGAGTGGGTGGGGCTGCGATTGAATGGAAATGACCCATTTTTTCGGTTGGGGGTTCAGATTAAGCACCCGAGCTGTTAAATAGCCGGAGAGATTCCGCTTAACTAGAAATTATTCTTTAAAAACGCTTAAATAAACGGAGAAATTCCGCCTATGGGCTCGAAAAATTCAAAAATGGGGGATTTTGCTTTGCATAAGCGGAAAACCTCCCCCTATTTCCCTCGAAATGAGCTCCATTCTGCATATAACGGAAAAATCTCCGCTTATTAAGGACAAGACTTTCAGGCTTCCCTTATTTTCCAAAACTTTGCAGCCATGGAGTTAACTGCTCAAACACTTTAAAACCTAAATAGATTCCAACAATTCCAGTGATACCTGCTAAAGCAGGTGGTGCCGGAATGGGCAGACGAAAGAGTGCAAAAATAAACCCGACGAAAAAACCCGTTACTAAAGATAAAAGGACAAGCTTCATAGTACCCCTCCAAAAATCATCCGTATACCTTAAAGCATTCCCCACAAAGCTATTTTATACTTCGATTTTTGCTCTTCTTGATTGCTCAATAATCTCCGCTATCTTGTTTGTCGCCTCTAAAATCGAATCGCTGCAAACAAAAATTTCCGGGTTCTCATAGTCCCCTACTTTATTGCCGTAGCGCGGATCATAATAATGCTCCATTAACAGTCTGATAAGGGGCATATACTCTCTTTCTTCCACACATCTTAGGAGCTCCATTTGAATATCAAATGATTTTATTCTCTTAATAATCATCTTTAAAGCAAGCTCAACACGTTCATGAAAAGCATCTGAGTGCTCATAAGGCTTCACGTACTGCTCATAAATTCGTTCCATTCGTTTTTCAATGGAGGAATAGACGGTAATATGAAGTCCTTTCAATTTTTTCTCGGCTAACTCTGTTGGCTGCACAGCATGTCCAATTCGTTTGCTCTCTCCTTCCATAATGAAATATGGAGAGCCTTTGAGTTTCTTTAAATCTTCAAAAAGAAGAGCATCAAACATCTTTTGGTTATGTGGAACTTCCCCACCAATCGAGCCAAACACCGACCCCTTATGGTTTGCGTACTTTTCTAAATCGAGCACGGGATATCCTGCCGTTTTTAGATGCTGAAGAATGTCCGTTTTCCCTGTTCCCGTCATCCCGGTAATGACCACTGATTCAGCAGGAATTAAGTCAGAGAGATGCTCCACCACATGCTCACGATAGGCACGGTAGCCCCCCTCAATCCTCCTAACATGAAGCCCAGCCAGTGTGGCAAATGTGGCAACGGATTGGCTTCTCATTCCACCTCTCCAGCAGTACACCATGGGCTCGCGACCAGACTCTTCAATCTCCTGAATTCGTGCAAGCATATCAGGAATTTTTGGACTAACAATCTCCATCGCCTTCCATTTGGCTTCCTTTTGGCCTTCTTGCTTATAAAGGGTTCCAATCAATGCCCGCTCTTCATTTGTAAAAAGAGGAATATTGACCGACCCAGGAATATGGCTATCAGCGAACTCACCTGGTGACCGTACATCGATCGTCGTATAGCGATGTTTATTTTCTAAAAACTTTTCAACTGAACAGTCTCTAATCATGTCTTCCTCCACCTTTAAGTTTCAAAAGAGGCTCCCCATCCGGAAGCCTCTCACTTGTTACATTTTTTCAGGAGCGGAAACTCCGATTAATTTCAGTGCATTCTTTAACGTCGTTTGAACCGCTTTAATTAATGAAAGGCGTGCCTTTGTGCGCTCCACGTTTTCCGCATCCAATACTTTTTCCGCATTGTAAAAGCTATGGAAAGTTGAAGCAAGTTCATAAATATAGTTCGTCACTCGGTGTGGCATGCGCTTCTCGGCGGCCTCTGCCACTGCTAAAGGAAACTCACCAAGCTTTTTAAGCACTTCAATTTCCTTCTCAGCGCCGATTAAAGAGAAATCAGCGTTCGTATCATACGTGAACCCATTCTCTTCCCCTTGACGAAGGATACTGCAAATACGAGCATGTGCATATTGGGCGTAGTATACTGGATTTTCATTGGATTGTGATACAGCTAAGTCCAGGTCAAAGTCCATATGCGTATCTGCACTTCTCATCGCAAAGAAATATCGAGTCGCATCTAATCCTACCTCTTCAACAAGATCACGCATCGTAACCGCTTTTCCTGTTCGCTTACTCATCTTCATCTTTTCACCGTTTTTGTACAGGTGAACAAGCTGGATGATTTCGACCTCAAGTACATCTTTTCCATACCCTAATGCTTCGATCGCTGCTTTCATTCTAGGAATATACCCGTGGTGATCGGCACCCCAAATATTAATAAGCTTTTCAAATCCACGATCAAGCTTATTTTTATGATAAGCGATGTCAGGTGTTAAGTAGGTGTAAGAACCATCCTGCTTAATAAGCACGCGGTCTTTGTCATCTCCTAGATCGGTTGAACGGAACCAAGTGGCTCCATCTTCTTCGTAAATATAGCCATTTTCACGAAGTTTGTCTAAAGCTACATCAATTTTTCCATCTCCATAAAGAGAGGTTTCAGAGTACCACACGTCAAATGGCACGCGGAAGTCCTCAAGATCCTGCTTCAGCTTGGCCATTTCCTCTTTTAACCCGTAGCTACGGAAAAAGTCAAAGCGCTCTTTCTCATCCGCATTCACGAACTTGTCGCCATACTCTTCAGCTAAACGCTTACCGATTCCAATGATATCTTCCCCATGGTATCCATCAGCTGGCATGTCTTTTTCCAACCCAAGTGCTTGGAAGTAACGCGCTTCTACTGATAGGGCAAGATTATTGATTTGGTTTCCTGCATCGTTAATATAATATTCACGAGATACATCGTAACCCGCTTTTGCTAACACATTACAAAGAGAGTCCCCAACAGCCGCTCCACGAGCATGACCAAGGTGAAGGTCTCCTGTTGGATTCGCAGACACAAACTCAACCTGAATTTTCTGTCCATTTCCAACTGTTGTTTCTCCGTATTTATCACCAGCTGTAAGAATGGTAGGAATTAAATCAGTTAAGTAATTATTGTTCATGTAAAAATTGATAAATCCAGGACCAGCAATATCAATTTTTTCAATGGACGCCTTTGATTGATCAAAGTTTGCCACAAGTGCGTCCGCAATCGCACGCGGTGCTTTCTTTGCTACTCTCGCTAGCTGCATCGCCATATTGGTCGAGTAGTCTCCATTTGCTTTATCCTTTGGTGTTTCTAAAATTACATCTGGAAGCTGCTCCTCTGTTGCTAACTCTGCTTTTATTACTGCCGCTCTTATTTCTTCTTTAAGTTTCAATTGTACCTGTTCAACGATATTCAACGTTTTTCCTCCTCAAACACGATTTGCAATTTGTATGTACCTGCTTTTGAGCCTTGTATCGAAAGATCGTATAACACCTCAATCGTTCCTATACTACTCTCACTGTTCCATCTATGCTGAAGTTCTTTTGTATCTGTGATCATTAGCAGCTCTCCAAATGGAGTTGTATAGCTGCCACGATGCTGCTTCTGTTCTTCTAACAGCATTCGCATTTTCACCGAGCCACTTCTCATCAGAAGAATTCCATCATCTGTGAGCTTCATCGTGGTCTTCATCGGCCCCTCTTCTGTACTTTCCTCGTATTGAAGGTAGCCGCTCGCATTCTTTACATAGTATCGACCAAAAGTTGTGAGTTCAAAAGTTTCCTTTTCCCCACCATTCTCAATCGTCGTATGTACCTTAATTTTTACGGGAATTTGATCCGCTGGTTGAATCGGCAACGGCCATACACTTCCTTTTATCATTGCATTCTCTATAACTTAATAATTATAAAGATTTTGGAGGGGGAGCGCAAGGTGTGATGCTACTATTTGAGTTGTTGTATGCCTTTTATGACCTTATTGGAGGGGTAGCACCTTGTTTTCATGTCATAACTTTGTTTTTATGACATGAGTAACCTTGTTTTAGTCTATGTAAGGTCATAAAAAGAGCTTTATGACTTTAATACAATGCTATTTTTCCTGTTACAGGTCATAACTAGTTTTTTAGGGGTTTTAATGAGTGGCTTTTTGGCAATTCGTTTTTCCTCATTTGCCTGTGCCCACACGTTAAGTTCCCATGAGAACACTTTTGCTACCCCAGCGGGAACCTAACCTCTACTTTGATTCCCGCTCGCACTTTTTTCCAGCCCACACGGGAACCTAACCCCTACTTCTCATAAAAAAACACCCGCCAAATCCTGGCAGGTGCACAACTTCATCCTTATTTCACCCATCCAAGAATCATTTCGCGGATGAGTTTGCTTGCTGTGTTTGCTGTTTGTTCAGAGTGGTCGTAAATTGGAGCTACTTCTACTAAGTCTGCTCCCACTACATTCACTTCCGAGCGTGCAATTTCGTGAATAGAAGCTAATAGCTCTCTAGAAGTAATTCCACCTGCATCAACGGTTCCTGTTCCTGGTGCATGTGCTGGGTCAAGAACGTCGATATCAATCGTCACATACACGGGACGTCCTGCTAATGTTGGCAATACTTTCTTTAAAGGCTCAAGTACTTCGAACGGAGAAATATGCATGCCGACTTCCTTCGCCCATTGGAATTCTTCCTTCATGCCGCTACGGATCCCAAATGAATACACATTTTGTGGTCCGATTAAGTCTGCTACCTTACGAATCGGTGTCGAGTGAGATAATGGCTCTCCCTCATAGTTCTCACGAAGGTCTGTGTGTGCATCCATATGTATGATGGCTAAATCCGGATACTTTTTTACCATCGCTTTAAAAACGGGCCAAGAAACTAAATGTTCTCCACCCATACCAAGTGGGAATTTCCCTGCATCAAGAACCTGATCCACGAACTCTTCAATCATATCTAAACTACGCTGTGGATTTCCGAATGGAAGTGGAATATCACCTGCATCATAGTATTTCACATCTTCTAGCTCACGGTCTAAGTACAAGCTGTATTCTTCTAAACCTATAGATACCTCACGAATACGCGCTGGACCAAAACGTGATCCTGGGCGGTAACTTACTGTCCAGTCCATTGGCATTCCGTACAATACCGCTTTACTTTCCTCAAAGCTTGGATGGCTTTTAATAAACACATTACCTGAGTATGCTTCATCAAAACGCATTTTGTTTCCTCCTCAAATTAAGAGGGGGTCAGTTTCATATCCGCCAGCTGGTGTTACTACGTAACAAAGGCTTCCTTCAGGCGGAAACTGCCCCCCACAATCTAATTCTTTCACATTAAAAAACGGAGGTAAGCTCCCCCCGTCTTATTTATTATTATCCTTCGATTAAATCTTTAACAAACTTCGGTAGCACGAATGCTGCATTGTGAAGTTCTTTTGTGTAATACTTAGTATCAATATCATGGAAACGTTCTTCAGCTACTTCAAGTGGATCATGCTTCTTTGATCCTAACGTGAATGCCCACATTCCGCTTGGGTATGTTGGGATGTTTGCGATGTAAAGGCGAGTGATCGGGAAGATTTCCTTTACGTCTTTTTGTACAGAACGAATTAAGTCTGCTTTGAACCAAGGGTTATCTGATTGAGCAACAAAGATTCCATCTTCTTTTAACGCCTTAGAGATTCCTGCATAGAAACCTTTTGTAAATAGGTTTACTGCTGGACCAACTGGCTCAGTTGAGTCTACCATGATCACATCGTATACGTTTTCTGCAGTAGCTATGTGCATAAAACCATCATCCACTTTAACTTCTACGCGTGGATCGTCTAGCTGTCCTGCGATCTCTGGAAGGTACTTTTTAGAGTACTCAATTACTTTTCCGTCGATTTCAACAAGTGTTGCTTTTTTCACGCTTGGGTGTTTTAGCACTTCACGAATAACTCCACCGTCTCCGCCTCCAACAACTAGTACGTTTTCTGGATTTGGGTGAGTGAATAATGGAATATGAGCAACCATTTCGTGATATACGAACTCATCTTTAATAGACGTCATGACCATGTCATCTAAAAGAAGCATATTGCCCCATTCTTCTGTTTCTACCATATCTAACTTTTGAAAGTCTGTTTGCTCCGTATGTAATGTGCGCTTTACCTTCATTGTAATACCAAAATTCTCAGTTTGCTTTTCCGTAAACCAAAGTCCCATTTACGCCATCCTTCCTTATTTAAAAAATATCTATCGGTTTCAATACTAATTTCCTGTATTGTTATTCTTCCCCAAAAAAACTCAAACATGAGAAAAAGTATAGATGAATCTAGCAAAATTGCAAGAAAAAAATTCTTTTTTTAATAGATAGGCGTTTAAAACAGCCTCTTTCTTTTCATACTAGTAAGAAAGATGGGAAAACAGGAAAAATCTATCTGAAGGTGAGGTGTCAATCCTTGGAGGTTATTACGGATCAGCGGTTTAGAAGAACGATGAAATACATACGTGCCTTACTCATTCTTGGATCAATCGGACTTGGTTTACTTGTTTTATTAGTAACCGGTGTTCTTATATACGCCAAGGTGCAGGGCCCTCCTCCTCTTGCCGTGCCTCAATCATCTCTATATTACTCGGATGATGGGCAGGTTATCGGTGAAAGCAATAATGGAGAAAAAAGATACTGGGTAGGAATCGATGAAATTTCCCCCCATTTAATTGAAGCAACCGTGGCGATAGAGGACCGATCCTTTTACAAGCATAACGGATTTGATTTTAAACGAATTGCTGGTGCTGCTCTTGCTGACATCAAGGCAATGGCCAAAGTTCAAGGTGCAAGCACGATTAGTCAGCAGTATGCCCGAAATTTATTTCTTGAGCATGAAAAAACGTGGAAGCGTAAGCTACTAGAAGCTCTGTACACGATTCGAATCGAAATGAATTATACTAAAAATGAGATTCTCGAAGGTTACTTAAATACGATCTATTATGGAAAAGGAGCATATGGCATTCAAGCAGCGAGTCAATATTATTTAGGTAAAAATGCCGCTGACTTGACTCTAGCTGAAGCTTCTATGCTAGCTGGAATTCCAAAAGGACCGAGCATCTACTCTCCTCTTATTTCGGAGGAAAATGCAAAGAGCCGTCAAAAAATTATTTTGGATTCGATGGTAAAAAGTAAATATATTACTGAATCCGATGCAAACGCAGCTATTCATGAAACCTTATCCTTCATTGGTGAGCACTCCCATGCGGTGACACAAATTGCCCCGTATTTTCAGGATGCCGTCAAGCAAGCATTAAAAAATGATTTAGGTTTGGATGACCGAACAATTGAGCTTGGTGGACTTCGTGTGTACACGACACTTGATACCGAACAGCAGGAGTTAGCAGAGAAAAATGTTTCTACTCATATGGCAAAGGAATCTGAATTGCAGGTAGCACTTGTGTCGATGAATCCAAAAAACGGGTATGTTAAGGCGATGGTTGGTGGAAGAGATTACGTGGAAAGCCCGTTCAACCGTGCGGTTCAAGCGGTTCGTCAACCAGGATCTACCATCAAACCACTTCTGTATTATGCGGCGATATCACAAGGATTTACGCCAGCTTCATTAGTGAGAAGCGAAATGACGACCTTCCGTTTTGACGATAACCGAGCGGAGTATACACCACATAATTTTAATAATAAGTACGCGGGAAAAGAAATTACGATGGCACAAGCGCTCGCCCTTTCCGATAATGTGTATGCGGTTAAAACACATTTATTTTTAGGCGAAGAAACACTCGTAAAAACAGCCAAGCAATTTGGAATTACAACTCCGATGGAAAAAGTACCGTCATTGGCACTTGGAACTAGTGGGGTAAAGGTGATTGATATGGCCAATGCCTATAGCTTGTTTGCTAACGGTGGAAAAAAAGTTAACCCGGTTCTTATAAAAAGAGTGGAAGACCATCGTGGGGAAGTCATTTACGAGTATGAAAAGAAAAATGAGCGTGTGTTAAAAGCTGAGGAAGCGTTCGTTATGACTCATATGATGACAGGAATGTTTGATAAGAAGCTCGATGGATACTCCAATGTAACCGGCAGCTCGATGATCAATGATATGACCCGAATTTATGCTGGAAAGTCTGGTTCCACTGATTCTGATAGCTGGATGGTCGGCTATTCTCCTCAGCTAGTGACCGCGGTATGGACCGGTTATGACCAAGGAAATCCAATTGAAATCGTTGCCGAGAAATCGTACGCGAAAAATATTTGGGTCAACTATATGGAGGACGCATTAGCTGACGAGCCGATCAAAAACTTCAAAGCCCCTAAAGGAACCGTTGGAGTATATATTGACCCTGAAAGTGGCCTTCTAGCAACCGATGACTGTCCAATCAAACGACTCACCTATTTTATTGCAGGCACAGAACCAACCAAGCACTGCATCGATCATCTTGATCATGATGCCGAAAAGCCAACTGAAAAGAAAAAAGAAGAAAAGAAAGAGAAAAAGACGTGGTATAAGAGGATTTTCGATTGGAGCTAACCACCCATCACTATTCAAATATACGAAAAAGCCCCGAGTCACATGTACTCGGGGCTTTTTCTGTCCTAGTGCTATAGCGTGTTATCGCTGTTTAAAGTTTACTTTTTTTAACGGAAAACGGCAAGTATTTCCTAACAATTTGTTAAAAAAACCTTTTTGGAATAATTTCCTATCCTTGAAGATCTGTCTTCAGTTTCTCTTCCGATCTTTCCCACATACCTGCATCATGATTTTTCAGAAAATCAGTTAGAATTCCTTTTGAACGACTATCCATATGATCGACGATGATCTGACGTTTAATCGACTTATCCATGCGATTCACATGCTCAGGTAGTGACTTATAGCCACGACGAATTTCACGGTCTACGGTCATTTCGCAAGCCGTCACACCCGCATAATAAGGTCCTTCCTGCTTTCGGTCAATTGTGACCCAAACCAACCAGTAGGGCTTGGCGTTTGGAACTTCTTCCTTTGTTTTTAAAAACTTAATCCCTTTTTCCACCACACTTCTTGCGTGCATGGCACCCACATCAATGATCGCATCCCCGGCATCCACATCAATAATAACCGGTGAAACATTATCTAAGGAGAGAGCTCCAACACCAAATCCTCCATGCCCTTCGGTTGGATCACTTTTAATAATATTAAAACCAATACTCTTCTTCTTTTTTTCTTCCATAAAAATGAACGCCTCCTACAAAAATAACTGATAAAAGAACTGATCTAAAGTCGAAAGAATCGACGGAACGACTGTCGAATACAATGGATCAATCGTATATTGATCAAGTGGAGTTATAACTAAAATAAGAAAGATGAGTGCTCCATATTGCTCATACTGTGTCATTTTAGCCCGTACATTCACCGGTACGAGGTCTTCAATAATTCGATATCCATCTAACGGTGGAAATGGCAGCAGATTAAACACAAATAAAGCAACATTTAAATACAAAAATATATTAAGAAACTCAAACACGTATGAGGGTAGAGTTTCCACCGCACCAGTAGCCACCAATCCATACAATAACACAAAGCCAAGAACGGATAGCATTAGATTACTAAGGGGCCCTGCTATTGATACAAGAATACTTGCTAACCGAGGATTTTTAAAGAAAAAGCGATTGACTGGAACAGGTCTTGCCCAACCGAAGCCTATAATAAAAATTAACAATGTGCCAAAGGGGTCCAAGTGCTTCATCGGATTTAGAGTTAGTCTGCCCTGATTTTTCGCCGTATCATCCCCAAACTTATAGGCCACCCACGCATGGGCAAATTCATGGACAGAAAACGCTACGATCAACGTAATAACCACGTATGGAATCATTTCTATATCAAAAGCTAAAAACCTAGATAATTGCTCCAACACGTCAACTCCTTTTCGAAGACTCTACTTAGCCAAATTATACATGAAATATAGGATAAATGGAAAAATGAGTATTCCTTTCTCACGTTTGGAACATTATGATTAGGTTAAGAAGAACTTACATATCTCTCAAGGAGGCAATCATCATGCCATACGTAACTGTAAAAATGCTAGAAGGCCGTACTGACGACCAAAAGAAAGCTCTTGTGGAAAAAGTAACCGCTGCTGTCGTGGAAACAACGGGAGCACCTGCTAAGAAAGTCGTTGTATTCATTGATGAAATGACGAAAAATAATTATGGGATTGCTGGAAAAAGGCTGTCTGACGAGTAAAATTAGTTTTTGGGTGTCGGTTGTTATGCATTCTCTTCGCTGGTATTCCTATTGGAATACAGGCTCGATTCTGCATAACAACCGACAACATATTTTTTACAAAAGAGGCTTGGACATAAAAAGTCCAAGCCTCTCTTTTATACAGGGACCACTTTCCCCTTTAATGCTTCAATATATTCATACGCCTGCTTAATTTCGTCTTCGGTGTATTTTTGCTTGCTCTTTAGAGTAAAGATTTTTTCCTTTACTTCCTCTACTTCTAAATCGTCAAAGAAAAGTACGGTTGATACGAGTTCTAGAAACCTAGCATTCTGGCTATTCATGTCGGTTAAACAATCCTCTAAAGCCGGAAGTTCCACTAGGTTCATATTTAAAAATTCCATACCCTCATCTGTTAAGGAGTAGCGGTACTGCATGTAACCGCCCTTTTTCTCCTTCACCTCGTTAAGAAAGCCCATATTGCATAGCTCTTCTACACGAAGGGTCAACTCTTCGGAGTAAGGTCCATAAAAGTGAAACTGAAACCTCTCTTGGAAAGGAAAATCTACTTTTTTCGCTATATAAATCATTTTTTGCAGTTTTTTCCGACCAACAATTTCCCCTGCCGCTGCAAAAGCTTGCATTATTTTGGCATGATCCTTTAACAATGAGACCCTCTCCTACTTCTATATTTATATCAAGCACCTATCTCATAGGTCTAGTAAGTTGCGAATTTGCTTTTTAATGTTCTTTTTAGATGAATCGTCCTTTAAAAGATCTGCAGGGAAATACAACTTATGGTCTGTTCTTCTTTTCCCTGAAATGGCATCAACGATCTGAGATTCTCTTGAAAGCTCTCTTACTTCTCCATTTTTCATAAGAAGTTGAATCGGCAGGCGCTCTTCTTCCTCACCTGGTCGATAAAAGTCGTATGGTAAGTCTGACGAGGAATCAACGACTAAATAATACTCCGGGTCAAGACCCGCCTTAGCAAATAAGGTAGAAAGCTCGCTTAGCTTCTTATATTCTTTCGCTGGGTCAAACTCCACATATTTAAACAAATTTCGATCCATAAAACGGACACACAGGTCACGCAAGATCAAATCCTCTTCCTCTTCCCACATTTGGAAGTAATAGAGAATAACGGCTTCATCTAATTTCAAATAGTCATAAAGGGTAATATTTTCAGCAAATACAGAATAAAAGTGAATCGGTTCGTGCTTAAATTGGTAGCCTTTTTGGTACAAATGCTTGGCACGGTGGAGAATCTTGGTCAAAATGACCTCTGCACTACGAGTAACGGGATGGAAGTACACCTGCCAATACATTTGGTATCGACTCATGATGTAGTCTTCCACTGCATGCATACCACTTTGCTTGATCACGACTTGATCTTCTTTTGGCCGCATCACGCGTAGAATCCGTTCCATATCAAAATGCCCATAGCTCACACCTGTAAAGTACGCATCACGCTGTAAATAATCCATACGATCCGCGTCAATCTGGCTAGAAATCAAGCTAATCACGAGCTTGTTCGGTGAGGTTTTGGCGATCACCTCAGCGACCATCTTCGGGAAATCCTTGCTTACCTTTGTAAGAACCCTATTTACTTCTGTGTTGCCAAGAATAATCTTTTGTGTAAAAGCTTCATGATCGAGGTCGAATACTTTTTCAAACGAATGCGAAAAGGGACCATGTCCGAGGTCGTGAAGGAGTGCAGCACAAAGTGAAAGCAAACGCTGCTCACTGTTCCACTCCGGTCGTCCATCAAATACATCATCAATAATGCGACGAATGATTTCATAGACTCCGAGCGAATGGTTAAAACGGCTATGCTCTGCCCCGTGAAATGTAAGATATGTCGTTCCAAGCTGCTTAATCCGGCGTAGACGTTGGAATTCCTTCGTACCAATCAAATCCCAAATCACACGGTCTCTCACATGTACATAACGATGAACGGGATCTTTAAAAACCTTTTCCTCCACTAGCTTTTCCTGTGAATATGCCACTGTAGAATCCCTCTTCCTATCTATCTTTAAACTATTATAACTTGATTCATTCTACAATTCACCCTAAAAAAGGAAAAAATCTACAGAATTTCGACAAATTTAGAAGACAACATTCAACCTTTTTCTCCCCAACTCGGGTAGTAACATGTCTGATGGGCTGCATTCTCTTCGCTGGTATTTCTATCGAAATAAAGGCTCGATTTTGCATCCCATCAGACAAATAATCAAAGAAAAAACCACCTATCTTCCGTACCAATAGGTGATTTTATTTTTTCAGCTTCTTATTAATTTTATCCATTAATTCTTCTTCTGTTAGCGCAGCAAGGGGACGGTTATTCACGAATGCGAATGTTTTCTTTCTCCCTGGTCCGCAGTATGATTGGCAGCCAATTTCAATCGTTGCCTCAGGATCCATATCCTTTAGTCGAGGAATCAACGTTTTTAAATTTACGGCCTGACAATCGTCACACACACGAAATTCATTTGCCATCTATATTACAACCCTTTCTTCGGTGCAAACTAAGCCAAGTAAACTCTTTTTAATAATCTAAACGGTATTTTACCGTTTCTTTTCTCCTAATGCAAGCTGTAATCCTTAGCCGAATATCCATAAAAAACCTGTCTATCTAGTCAAATCTTAAATATTTTCGAAAAAAACTCTACTATCCTTGCAATCAATTTGTATAAAACCAGCCGCATGTGGTCATGCTTTAACTAAGAACTTGAAAATGTATTCTGGTTAGGGAGTTGAGTAGAATGAAAGTTAGACAAGATGCATGGACAGATGAAAATGACTTATTACTAGCTGAAACCGTTTTACGACATGTTAGAGAAGGAAGCACACAGCTAAATGCATTTGAAGAGGTTGGGGACAAGCTTAATCGTACCTCTGCAGCATGTGGTTTCCGCTGGAATGCCGTTGTAAGGCATCGCTACGAAAAAGCATTACAATTAGCTAAAAAGCAACGAAAGCAGCGTCAAAGAATACTAGGAAAAGACCAGGGTGGGAAAAAGAAACTATTATACTCACCACCAGTTCCAACACTAGAAGAAGTTGGCCCAATTGCAGCAGCTGAAGTAGAAACTTATGAAGTACCAAATTTCTCAGAAGAAATGGCTATTGAGCCAGCAGAGATCGCTCAAAGCGTTACACAAGTGGCCTTACCAAGCCCGGTCGCATCACAAACGCAAGCTCCAAGAGACATGAATATGGAAACGGTAATCTCGTATCTACGATCACTAGGTGGGTCTAATATTCAAGTGGATATTTTAAAAAGTGAGAATGAGAGACTGAAGCGCGAAATCGCTTCATTGAAGAGACGTAATGAAGAGCTAGAAGGAAAAATTAATCATCTTGAGCAAAATACAGAAATCATCCAGGAAGATTACGAGACATTAATGAAAATCATGAATCGCGCTCGTAAACTAGTGGTGTTAGAGGAAGAAGAAGACCGCCCAGCCACTAAATTCAAAATGGACCGAAATGGAAATCTCGAAAAGATTGCTGAGTAGAAAATAGATATATTTTGGGAGAGTAGGCAATAATATCTCTTAGTTGAAAAGCCGTACCTTTATTGGGTACGGCTTTTGTACTTCTCTTATTCATTCGCCTCAACTAAAAATTTATCATTCCGCTCCACGACTCTTAAGACATACGAATCAAGCATTTGCAATTCTTCTTCCGTTAACACGCCCGCTTGCAAGATCCCTGCCTTCTTTTTCAAGGTGAGCAATAGCCTTAGCATTACATCTTGAACCGTAAGTGAAACCCCAAACAATTCAGATAAAGAAGCCATAACCCTTGGCTTTATTTTTGGATAAGAGAATTTCGTCTCTTCCCCCTTAGTAGCTCGATTATAAAACTCTTGAATAACCTTGGCACGTTCGCTTCCACTTCCCGTTACACAAAGGTAGATTTGAACCGCCACACCGCCTCGCAAACGCCGCTGTGAGATTCCAGCAAACTTTTTTCCATCAATGCTTAAGTCATAGCTTCCCGGACAATATGATCCTACAATTTCTCGAGCCTCAATCGAGCGTTCAAAATCAGCAAACATCTCTTGAATAAGCGTCCACATCGCATCGTATCCGCGATTGATATCAATTCCCTTTTCCTGTTCTGGGAGAATAATTGATAGATTGAGAACTCCCTCGTCGAGGACAACAGCTAATCCACCTGAGTTCCGAACGATATACTCGTAGTTTCGACCTTTCAAGTACTGTAATCCATCACTTATATAAGGCAATCTAGTATCTTGGATTCCAAGTACAATGGTATCAGCATGAACCCAAGCCCGAACCGTCGCTGGTGCTCCCTTGGTACCAATCGAGGCGCAGAGCGTATCATCATACCCAAACGAATGAAGAGCACTCATATGAAGTCCCGTACTTGATTGATCAATAATTCGCCAGGTAGGCTGGTTTAATAGTTTCTGCGCTTCTTCCATCGTTTCCGTCTCCTCGTGTTTTCTTGCCTTTATTTTACCATAGAAAAGAGCCAGTTAAAGAGAACTGGCTCACTAGTAATTATTGACTTAATGCTTGAGCAGCTGTGATAAGTGACAGCTTGTATACATCTTCCTCGTTACAACCGCGAGAAAGATCGTTCACAGGGCGGTTTAAGCCTTGTAAAATAGGTCCAACTGCTTCAAAATTTCCTAAACGCTGAGCAATTTTGTAACCAATATTACCAGCTTCTAAGCTTGGGAAAACAAATACGTTCGCATCCCCTTGAATTACTGAGTCTGGAGCTTTTTTCTTTGCTACAGAAGGAACAAACGCAGCATCAAATTGGAACTCTCCATCTAATACAAGAAGAGGATCTCTAAGCTTTGCTTCTTGAACAGCAGCAGATACCTTTTCCGTTTCTGGAGATTTCGCAGAACCCTTTGTTGAGAAGCTAAGCATAGCCACTCTCGGCTCGATATCAAACATTCTTGCTGTTTTTGCACTTTCTACAGCGATTTCAGCTAAGTCTTGTGCATCTGGAGCAATATTGATTGCACAATCAGCAAACACATACTTTTCCTCTTCGCGTACCATAACAAATACACCTGATGTTTTACGAACGCCTTCTTTTGTTTTGATGATTTGAAGCGCAGGTCTTACCGTATCAGCTGTTGAATGGGCTGCACCACTTACTAGTCCGTCCGCTTTGTTTGAATAAACAAGCATCGTTCCAAAGTAATTTTCATCAAGTAAAATCTTGCGTGCATCCTCTTCCGTTACTTTCCCTTTTCTTCTTTCAATAAAAGATGCCACTAACTCATCCATCATTGCAAATTGACTTGGATCGTAGATTTCAGCCTTCTCTAAAGACACGCCTAATTCTTTTGCCTTTGATTCAATTGCTTCTATATTTCCTATTAAAATAGGCGTTAAAACATTCTCTTCAGCTAAACGTCCAGCTGCATTAATAATTCTTTCGTCTAAACCTTCAGGAAAAACGATTTTAATGTTTTGTCCACTTACTTTTTCCTTCAGTCCTGTAAATAGGTCGCTCATGACGAATCCTCCCTTATGTACTATACCTTTAGCATACGCTTACCACATAAAATTTCAACCGTTTCACAGATTGTTACCGTTTCCACATAAAAAGTTTTTGTTTTCTGAATAGTCCACAAAAATCCTTATCTTCTTTACTATCTGCCATTCTCATTAAAAATATCCTTTTTAAATCAAACCATAGTGAAAATTCAGGTTTTATTCACACGTTTACTGGTGAAACTATGGTATAGTATGTTTTGTACATTATAATAATTCTAATAAGGAGTGAAACAAATGGCAGAAGCAGCACAAACCCTTGATGGCTGGTATTGTTTACATGACTTCCGTACAATTAACTGGAGTGCTTGGAAATTACTATCAAGCGACGACAGACAAACCGCGATTCATGAATTTTTAGGTTTAGTAGAAAAATGGAATGCCACTCAAGATAAGAAAGAAGGCAGCCATGCTTTATATACAATTGTTGGTCAAAAAGCTGATTTTATGATGATGATTTTACGTCCAACGATGGAAGAATTAAATGAAATCGAAACAGAATTCAATAAGACGATGCTTGCTGAATATACCATTCCAGCTCATTCTTATGTATCTGTAGTAGAGCTAAGCAACTATCTTCCAGCTGATCAGGACCCTTATCAAAGCCCTGAAATCCTTGCTCGTTTGTATCCAACTCTACCAAAAGCAAAGCATGTGTGCTTCTATCCAATGGACAAGCGTCGCCAAGGAAATGACAACTGGTACATGCTACCGATGGAAGAACGCCGTTCCATGATGCGCAGTCACGGGATGATTGGTAGACGGTATGCAGGAAAAGTAAAGCAGATCATTACCGGATCTGTTGGCTTTGACGATTACGAATGGGGAGTAACACTCTTCTCAGATGAAGCTTTACAATTTAAAAAGCTCGTGTACGAAATGCGCTTTGATGAAGTGAGTGCACGTTACGGTGAATTTGGTGCCTTCTTTATAGGAAATTTACTAGAAATTGATCGTCTACATAGCTTCTTACACGTAAACTAAGCATTTATGAACCCTCTAGCTTTTGCTAGGGGGTTTTTTCTATTTCCTAGGAATAAAAGAATTTCCCTTCACATACGAATGAATTAGTGAGCTGTTCCTTTATTTGACCCTTTCATCTCACCACAGAAGGTACAACACGAAGAGAGGTGAAATTCATGGGTGTGATCCCTTACACAGAAGAGCATGTAAAGCTTTTGGCCCGATTAATTCGAGCAGAAGCGGAAGGCGAAGGAAATTTAGGTATGCTGTTAGTTGGAAATGTTGGTGTGAACAGAGTAAGAGGACAGTGTCTGGATTTTAAAGACATTCGTGACATACAAAAAATGGTCTTTCAGCGTCCGGGTGGATTTGAAGCAACCGTCAAAGGTTACTTTTACCAAGCTGCAAGAAAAAATGAGATAAAGCTTGCAAGACGTGTAATAAAAGGGGAGCGATTTCATCCCGCTTCAAATGCTCTTTGGTTTTTTAGACCATCGGGCCCTTGTCCCGCTCAGTGGTATAACCAGTGGAACACAGGTCGTTTTAAGGCACACTGCTTCTTCAGTCCATCCCAGCAGGATTGTCCAAAAGTATATTAAATACGATTACTAATTGGAGGGATTTCTTTGTCACAAAATTATGATCCAAATGCTTTCTACAGACAAACAGGGTACCAACAACCTTATTTTGGAGCCCCCATCCAGCCAAGTGCACCAAAATATCCGCCAGCAGGCCAAGTAGCCGGCGCTGGCACCGGTGCGCCTACATACGGTGCACCCCAAGCATATCCTACTATGCCAGCGGGTTCAACACTTCCACCTGCTGGAGCTGTTCCAGGTTACACAGGCGCCTTTAACGCGCCAACAGCTGGTCCTCAAGTGCCAGGTATGCTGCCGCTAGAGGAATCGTATATTGAAAACATCTTTCGTCTAAACAAAGGAAAGCTAACTACTGTGTACACCAATTTTGACGGAAACGATGAAGGCTTAGCAAGGACCTTTAAGGGAATTATTGAAGCTGCTGGGCGTGATCACTTAATCTTAAGCGATCCACAAACCGGTATGCGATACTTAATTCCAATGGTATACTTCGCCTATGCAACCTTTGATGAGGAACTTGAGTATGACTATCCTGGCTTTGTTCCTGGATTAGCTTCTTATCCTCCTCGCTAATAACGCATAAAAACAGGAGCATCCTTCAATTGCAGGATGCTCCTTGTTGTTTACAAATATTTTACTGCTGCTACTATGATTAAAATCCATGCAGCTAAAAACGCCAAGCCCCCTAATGGTGTAATTGCACCAAGGATGCTAATTTTCGTTAATGTCATAACGTACAAGCTACCTGAAAAAAGAATGATACCAATTAACATCATCCAGCCTGACCAAGATAAAAGCGCGTTTGCCGGCAAGCGTCCAAGCAATACACCTACAATCAGTAAGCCAGTAGCATGAAACATTTGATACGTGACTCCGGTTTTCCAAATCTCTAAATATTTTTGTTCCACTCGACCTTCTAGACCATGGGCCCCGAAAGCCCCCAATGCCACTGCTAAAAAAGCATTAATGGCTCCAATGATAATAAATGTTTTCAACCTCTCCACCTCATTATGTTAAAAATCAAACAGTGAATCTCCATTGCTTTCATCGTCTATTTGCAACTTTTTCGGCTGTGTTTGAAGGGGTGAAGGAGTTAGAATTTGCCTTTCGTTTGTTGGAATCACAGGATTTACTCGAGGTAGCTCACGTCTGGTCTCACCCGATTGGCTTTCAAGGACAAGCTCGCATAACGTTTTGATCGCTTGAACTCGTTCTCTCACTTGTGAATTCGTCCCACTTGCTTTGGCTGCCAGCAGCTCCTGTTCCATTTTTAAAAGTAGCTTTTGCACACTAATATCCAATTCATTCACCTCATACCCTTGTCTACCCTATAGTATACGACCTGTCACTGATATTTCCAAAGAATAGCGTTACTTTTTCTCAAAACGAAGGCAAGCCTGTCCCGAAGCTTTTCATTACTTCTACCGACGGAAGCTGCCTTGTTTTAAATCCAAATGCTTTGCATCCCTTTGGAAAATGAGGATCCCAGGTCACGTAGAAATACTGACACTTAAAGCAGTCCTTTCTTTCTACCTTCATGTAATCCCCTCCTATCTCATTTGATGGTCCAATCAATCTCTGTGTAGCCCTTCTCTTTCAGCCAGTCATTTGCCTTTGAAAACGGTCGGCTCCCAAAGAAGCCACGATGAGCAGAAAGTGGGCTTGGATGCGGAGCTTCAATGATATGATGGTGGTCCGAAATCAATCTCTTTTTCTCTTGTGCAGGTTTCCCCCATAGCACAAACACCATCGGTTTCTGTCTTTCACTAAGCTTGGTAATCACTGCATCCGTGAAGATTTCCCAGCCCATTTTTTTATGAGAATGTGCCTGACCTGATCGAACGGTTAAGACCGTGTTTAACAAAAGAACCCCTTCATCGGCCCATTTTTTTAAATACCCGTGGTTTGGTACGGGTGCGCCAACATCATTCTGTAACTCTTTGAAAATATTTTTTAACGATGGAGGCGTAGGAACACCTGGCAGGACCGAGAAGCTCAGGCCATGAGCTTGCTCTGGGCCGTGATAAGGATCCTGACCAAGTATGACGACCTTCACCTGCTCATACCTTGTGTACTGTAATGCAGAAAAGATGTGCTCTCTTTTCGGATAGACCGTATACTGTTCATACTCCTCTTCAATCATGTGTTCTAGCTTAGTGAAGTATTCCTTTTTAAACTCGTCCCCGATGTAGGACTCCCAGCCATTCCAATTACTCTTCATATGTGATCACCGTTCGATATCCAAGGGCTGAGAAAAACTCCGTAAATGTTTTCTCTGCATTTTGTTCTGCCACCTGAATGAGCCCTTGAGAAATGGCCTCTTCCTTTACAAGCCCCTTGGCCTCCTCTGCGAGCTCGTAAGCCTCATTCCAATTCACTTCATTCCGAAAGATTCCTTCCACGGAAAACACCTGAGCTTGGTCAAAATCTAGTGTGGGCTCTTGGATAATAGAGGCTTGTGGAAGCTTGATTTCTATTATCTTCTCTTCTTCGTTAACATGGAGATTGGTCTCAGTGATTCCCGCTAAGTCGACTCCCGCTGTAACAGTGCCTGGGATAATAAGAAGAAACTTTCTTTTTGTTCCCGGAAGATTTGTGCTAATATCCTTCCCAAACAGCTGGTTGTCCTCTTTTTCAATTACCGCCTTCACGTACGCCTGTGATGACGCTAGGGACGACAAGTCTTTTATTTGCTCTATGAAACTACCCGATTGTACGGTAGCTTGATGGGTCCCTTTTATCGTGAAAATGATTCCGATTATAACTAGAATGGAGAGGACCATTCCCAACAACTTCCATACTATTGATTTCGGAATACCTCTCACTTTTGATTGATTGTGATGGTGTATCTCGTTGAATGCAAGCGAGGCCGCCATTTGTTGCTTCGCTTCCGTAAGCTCCTTCTGCAAGGCCTCTAATTGCGACTGTACCTCTTTCTCGTTCATCTTCACCCTCCTTACAAACTCCTAGAATTTATTATAACGGTTGACGATGGATTTTGTAGAATTTTGCAGAAAGAAGTCGTATAGAAGATATTAGTAGATTAAATATGATGGCTTGTCCTTAATCGAGTGACCAGCAAAAGTGGAATAAGCGGAGAATTTCCGGTTAGATACAGATTGGAGCTTATTTCGGGGGAAATAAGCGGAGGTTTTCCACTTATGCAAAGCAAAATCTCCTTTTTTTCGTAGTTTTTGAGCCAATAGGCGGAATCTCTCCTTCTATTTAGGGCTTTTTTAACCATAATCACTATTTAAGCGGAATTTCTCCGTCTATTTACCAGCTCGGGTGTGCTTAACCTGATCTGCCAACCGATAAATGCGCGGACCGAATGTAGAAATGTTAATAAATAAAGAAAAGACGTATTCATACGTCTTTTCTTGTGTCTTTTAATAAGTAAGCACTCAAAAATCGTCTCTCCTACTACCAAACTACCCCAACAATCTCTGATAAATTGACCGCGCCTGACTCATATCCTTCGTCCCATGAACAAGCCCCCGACCGTCTTTAAAAAGAACCACACGCTGCTCGTCCATTTCAACCGAAAGCAAATACGGATTTGCCTTCACCACGTACCCCAACCTTACTAGTTGATCCGCTAAGTCCGCTAAATTCAACTCACTTTGTCGTGGAGGGCGAATTTGCACCGTATCACGACCACAAAGGACTGTTGAGCGTGAAAGATTCTCCTTATCGAGATACGGATACTCTCGAAGATCCCCACAAGACAAGCATCCCGGGTCCTTCGCTTTTCCCATTTTCATGCTCGTGTATTGATTTCGCCATAAATCAAAGCTCGCGAATGAATCACGAACCGCCTCCCAATCTTCCACCAGAATCTTCAGAACCTCTGCTGATTGATGAGCAATGACCATCTGCACAGCCGGTCCAATGATTCCTCCTGTATCACAGGTCATTCCTTGAATAGGAATTCTTTTCAGCAAACAATTCAAGCAAGGAGTTTTGCCAGGAATGATCGTAAAGCTCATACCAAAGCTTCCTACACATGCACCATAGATCCAAGGGATTTTATACTTTTGAGAAATATCGTTAATGGCCATTCGCGTTTCAAAATTATCCGTCGCATCCAAGATCAAGTCCACATCCACAACAAGCTCCTCTAAGATGTCAGGCGATGCGTCGCCAACAATCGGCACAATCTCAATCTCGCTGTTTATAGCTCTCAATCTCTTTTCAGCTGCAATCGCCTTCGGAAGCTTCTCTCGAACATCTTCTTCTGTGTACAGCTGCTGTCTTTGGAGATTGCTCGCTTCCACATAATCTCGATCCACAATCGTTAGCTTCCCTACACCCGCGCGCGTAAGCACTTCACCATTTCCCGATCCAAGTGCACCAGCACCGATCATCAGCACATGCTTAGAGCCTAGCTTGTCCTGTCCACTTTTTCCAATCGGTGAAAAAAGAATTTGCCTCGAGTACCGATCATCCATGCTAAAAACCTCCTTCCTCTGTCCAGCTCAGCTATTCTACTTAGCCCCCACTAACTGGTGGTATAAACGCAACCACATCTCCATCAATCAACACATCTTCGTCACCAGCAAATTCTTCATTTACAGCTGCCATAACGGAATCCAAATTCACTCCATACTGCTCACTTAGAATTACTTTAGACTCTGCAACAGTTTTCCCTGTAAGGTCTACCGATACCGATTCTTCCCCAACCGCATCACGCAGATGAGCGAAAAACATGACTTTATTCATTTAGATCACTCTCCTCTGGTTTTCCTTTTGGATAAGCAACCGTTTCAAGTTGATTTCCGATCCATTCTTCTCCGTCTTCCCAATGCTCTTTTTTCCAAATAGGAACAATCTCCTTGATTCGCTCAATGGCATAACGATTGGCCTCATACGCATCTGCACGATGGGGGGTAGATACAGCAATGACAACAGCTATATCCGTAATTTCTAGCTTCCCCACTCGATGCGAGATCGCCACCTTTGCTCCCGGCCAGCGTTCTTCGATTTCACGTCCAATTTGCTCCAGCTTTTTAACAGCCATGCTCTCATATGCTTCATAAATTAAGTATAAAGTCTTTTTTCCAGCGGTTAATTCTCTTACCGTACCAATAAACGTCGTAATAGCTCCCGCTTCCCTTTGAACGACTTTATCAATAATCGATTGCGTATCAAGGGGCTCTTTAGATATTTCAAAATTCATGTCTGCACCTCCCTTTCGTTCTTTAAACTGACTCGATTGTATCATATTCCTCCGCTGTTCTCACAAAACGAGGTTCCATCACGATCCAGCTTTAACGCTTTTTCATACTCTATTTGATCATTCATATTAAAAACAGCGGTTTCCTTTATAAGGATGCCTTTTCTATTCAAGATATCTTCTGAAATATATCTCACCTGAAGGTTTTGAAGGAGGCTCATGATACGAAGCTCGTTCTTTTCTAAAGACTGCGAAACTGCTTGTAATGCATCCTTTCGATACGCACCAAACAAAGGATGCATTCGACCTTCAAGCTTTGGTATGGCTACTTGGTAGTCTTTTAACTCCTCTAGTAAAAAATCCCCCAGGCTTGAAGAGATAAACGGCATATCACAGGCCACTATTAAGTTTTTCTCGGACCTGGAAGCTTTAAGCCCTGCTTGTATTCCGGCAAGGGGACCTTTCCCCTTTTGCTCGTCTTCAACCATCGGTATGTTCAAATATTCATACGTTTGAAACGTGTTGGTGACGATAAGAAGTTCATCCGTGATTTTTTCAAGTTCGTTTGCAATTCTGTCGATGACCCGCACACCATCTATCATCATCAATGCCTTGTTTTGTCCCATACGACTTGATTGTCCACCTGCTAAAATAATCCCTGTTCTACTCAGGCTCATCGTCCACCTTTCTTAAAGAATATATGCCTCTATTTTAATATGGAAAGAGGAGAAAGACTATTAAGTGTGCTCGCCTTTATTTACAAATTCAGCACAGTTTATTACTAATTTAGGTAACCGAAAGAAAATACTAGAAACATCTAGGAAACTAGACTATGATGAAAAAATAAAGCTCATAGGAGGTTCAACACATGACATTAAAAAAGGTAATGACAATCGCTGGTTCTGACACAAGCGGAGGCGCTGGCATTCAGGCAGATTTAAAAACATTCCAGGAGCTTGGTGTATATGGAATGACCGCTCTAACAACGATTGTAACAATGGATCCTAAAAATCATTGGCATCACCATGTGTTCCCTATCGCGATTGAAACGCTAGAAGCACAGCTTGAAACGATTCTTTCCGTAGGAATCGATGCAATGAAGACAGGCATGTTAGGTACAGTAGAAATCATTGAACTAGCTGCTAAGGTAATCGATGAAAACCAACTTCAAACCGTCGTTATTGATCCAGTTATGGTATGTAAAGGCGAAGACGAAGTATTGCACCCAGAAACTACGGATGCTCTTCGTGAAATCCTAGTACCACGAGCAACTGTTGTCACCCCAAATCTATTCGAAGCAAGTCAGCTGGCCCAAACACCTCCTCTTCGTACGATTGAAGATATGAAGCAAGCAGCGGTAAAGATTCATGCCCTTGGTACCAAGTATGTATTAATTAAGGGTGGAAGTAAGCTAAATCATGAAAAAGCAGTTGATCTTCTGTTTGATGGCGAAGAATTTACTTTATTAGAAAGTGAAAAAATTGACACCACTTACATTCATGGCGCAGGCTGCACTTACTCTTCAGCTATTACAGCCGAGCTTGCAAAAGGAGCTTCCGTGAAGGACGCTGTTGCGACAGCAAAAGACTTCATTACAGCGGCGATCGCACATGGATTTAAGTTAAATGAATATGTTGGACCAACGATGCACGGTGCGTACCGTACTTTTGGTGCAAAAGTGAACGCATAAAATAGAAGCCGCTGGAGGTTTAATTCCAGCGGCTTTCATCTATTTTTATTCAAACATACGACCTAAATTCGCCATTTCAATCGCTGAAACCGCTGATTCCCAGCCTTTGTTTCCAGCCTTTGTTCCTGCTCTTTCGATTGCTTGTTCAATTGTATTCGTTGTTAACACACCGAAAATAACAGGAACACCTGTGTTTAATGTGGTTGCCTGTACGCCTTTTGCTGCTTCATTACATACATAATCGAAGTGTGGAGTGGATCCACGAATAACCGTTCCTAATGTGATTACTGCATCATATTTTTTGCTTTGTGCCATTTTTTGAGCGATTAGTGGAATTTCAAATGCACCTGGTACCCAAGCCACATCTACATCTTCGTCAGCCACACCGTGTCTTTTCAGAGCATCTTGTGCTCCGCTAAGCAATTTGCTTGTAATAAACTCATTGAAACGACCTACAACGATTCCAACCTTTAACCCACTGCCAACTAAATTTCCTTCAAAACTTCTTCCCATAATCCATTCCTCCTAAAAGTGTAGTAAATGTCCTAATTTACTTTGTTTTGTTTTTAAATACTTTTCGTTCTCTTCTCGTGATTTCATTTGGATCGGCACGCGATCGACAATTTCCAATCCATACCCTTTTAATCCTTTGATTTTTCGAGGATTGTTCGTTAACAGTCGAATTTGACTAATTCCTAAATCTTTTAAAATTTGAGCTCCAATCCCGTATTCTCTTAAATCGGCACCAAAGCCAAGCTTTTCGTTCGCTTCAACCGTATCGTAACCTTCCTCTTGCAGCTTATACGCTCTTAACTTGTTCAACAGTCCCAGTCCTCGACCTTCTTGACGCAAATACAGTAACACTCCTGCACCTTCTTGCTCAATTTGACTTAATGCCGAATGTAGCTGTGGACCGCAGTCGCAGCGATACGATCCGAACACATCCCCCGTTAAACATTCGGAGTGAACGCGAACAAGAACTGGTTTGCTAGGGTCAATGGTTCCTTTTACTAAAGCCACATGCTCTTTGCCATCGATCAAATTGGAATAACCCACAGCTCGGAATTGGCCAAACTCGGTAGGAAGCTCAATTTCGACTTCTCTTTGAATTAAGCGATCTTCGCGGTTACGATACTCGATCAAATCTTTAATCGTAATCATTTTAACATTTAACTTATCAGCAATCTCTTTTAACTGTGGAACACGTGCCATGCTCCCGTCTTCATTCATGATCTCGCAAATAACCCCTGCTGGTTTTGCTCCGGATAATATGGCCAAGTCAACAGCCGCCTCCGTATGACCCGTACGCTTAAGCACCCCGCCTTTTTTTGCAATGAGTGGAAAAATATGACCTGGGCGTTTAAAATCAGCTGCCTTAGATTCAGGGTTGAGCATTTGTAAGATGGTATCCGAACGCTCAAAGGCCGATATACCAGTCGTTGAGCTTTTATGATCAATACTAACGGTGAAGGCTGTCCCATGGGGATCGGTGTTTCTTGCTACCATCGGCATGAGCTCGAGCTTCTGAGCTAGCTCTTCTTCGATTGGAACACAGATTAACCCTCTTCCATGCGTGGCCATTAGATTGATGACCTCTGGAGTTGTTTTTTCCGCTAACGAAAGGAAATCCCCTTCGTTTTCTCGATCTTCATCATCACAGACGATGATTACTTTTCCATTCTTTAAGTCTTCCAATGCTTCTTCAATCGAATTAAACATGTCTTTTCCTCCTTATTTAAACCCATTTTCCTCTAGAAATTGAGTGGTGAGAGAAGAACTCTTTTGAATGGTTTGAGTGGATTGTTTGGATAAAAAGTGTGAAATGTACTTGCCAATCATATCGCACTCAATATTTACGATGTCCCCAGCCCCTTTTCGCCCAATTATCGTTTCCGATAACGTGTGCGGGATCAGCGAAAGAAGGAAACTTGTCTCTGACACACCAAAAACGGTTAAACTTGTCCCATCTACCGTAACGGACCCTTTTTCAATAATGTAGTGTAAGAGATCGCTCGCTGCTTCTATCTCGTAGTACACAGCGTTGGCAACTTCTCTCTTTTCTTTAATCACCCCGAGGCCATCCACATGCCCCGACACAAAATGACCACCAAATCGGCCGCCAGCCGCCATCGCCCTTTCCAGGTTGACATGGGACCCTGGTTCCACATCTCGTAAGCTGGTTGCCTTAATCGTTTCTGGCATCACATCAACGGTGAATGCGTTAGAGGTGAAAGAAGTAACCGTCAAACAAACCCCATTTACGGCGATACTGTCGCCGAGCTTTACATCCGCAAGAATATGATTGGCCTCAATCGTTAACACCGAAGATTGTCCTGTATTCTTTGTATTGGTTACAAGTCCAATTTCCTCAATAATCCCTGTAAACATATCTCTTGCCTCCTTCCTTGGTTTAGTTACTTATACCGCTCGTTTTACCAGTTCCTTCTTGTAGCATTTCCGAAAACCTCGGGAATCTCTCGTAAGACTGTATCAAATGCTTATGACTCTTAGAGATGAAATCTTCACCAACACAGGTCATAAACAAACTTTTATGACCTACGCATCCCTTTTTTCTTTCCATACGTGTCATAAATCATCGTTTATGACCTTTGAACCTGATTTACACCTAGCAACAAGTCATAAACACTCTTTTATAACCTGTAGCCACCATATTCCTTCGAAATGGAGTCATAAAAAAATAAAAACCCCGCACCAATAAAGGAACGGGGTCAGAAAAATGGCAATGTCAAATAAAGGTCTAAAAATGGGTACACTTCACCCATACACATAAACCAGAATTTTTTTCCTTCTCCCATCCAGACTTTTACTGTCGGCTCTGGAGTTTCACCAGATCCACCGTTTGAATGAACACTCAAACGGGTCACGGACTAAGAAGCTCTTGCTTCATCACCGCCGGTTGGGAATTGCACCCGACCCCGAAGGAATACTATTTAAATTGCTCTCATTATACCTAAACTTTCCGCAAAAGGAAACCAAAAACTCTTACCAACACAATTTTGTTGTAAAATCAACCAATCCTACTTTTCGCTTTTCCCTCATGTTTTTAGTAAAATAAAGATTATTACATGCGTTAACGAAGTGAAGGAGGAAATAACATGGAGCTCGTCATAGTGGAAGAAGTTCAAAAAGAGCTAAACCGTCTTGCGAACCAAGATGTGTATATACATTTAGAAACGACAAATGGAGCGTATGCGACTCATAATGATGAATCCTTTTTTTCCTCAGGGGCATTTATTCGCAATGCACTGGTGAAATATGAGATTGGTCAAATCAAAGGAAATGGGCCTTACCGCATTGGCTTGAAGCTGAACATTGGCTGGGTTTATGCGGAAGGAATCACTCATTTTGAAGTAGATGATCAAAATAGATTATTAATGGCTGGACATGATTATCAAGGTAAAC
Organism: Robertmurraya sp. FSL R5-0851; assembly: GCF_038002965.1. Classification (NCBI taxonomy): domain Bacteria; kingdom Bacillati; phylum Bacillota; class Bacilli; order Caryophanales; family Bacillaceae; genus Robertmurraya; species Robertmurraya sp. FSL R5-0851. The sequence continues at coordinate 4,636,976 of NZ_JBBOOE010000001.1, forward strand.
TAGCAGTTGCCTTCCAAATCAGTCCAACACCATTTGAGTAGAAAGGAGCGCATCATGGAAAAAGAACGTCAAATTTTAGTTATATTCCCTCACCCTGACGACGAGGCATTCGGCGTTTCAGGCACCCTTGCTTTGCATATCCAAAACGGGGCACCTGTCACATATGCATGCTTAACACTTGGTGAAATGGGACGGAACTTAGGGAATCCACCGTTTGCAACAAGAGAGTCGCTCCCGCAAATTCGTAAATTGGAACTTCAAAACGCAGCACAATCGATTGGAATCCAAGATTTGCGTATGCTTGGATATCGCGATAAAACGGTAGAGTTTGAAGATCCTGAAAAATTAGCGGATCATATGGGAGAAATTATTGCGGATGTGAACCCGTCCTTAATCATCACGTTTTACCCAGGATATTCCGTACACCCTGACCACGATGCGACGGGGGCTGCGGTCGTGAAAGCCGTCGGGCGATTAGCTCCAGAAAAAAGACCAAATCTGCACTGTGTAGCTTTTTCAAAAAACACATTGGATGAGCTCGGAGCACCAGACATCGTCAATGATGTCACTGCTGTATCTGATCAGAAAATTGCCACGATCAAGGCTCATGCGTCGCAAACGCAATTAATGATTCAAAATATGGCCGAAAAGCTTAAAGCAAATGACCCCGACATGATTGCTTGGGTAAATAACGAACGTTTCTGGACGTATAAATTTTAAATCTTCGCCCACAGGATTCCTAGCCTGTGGGCTCTTTCTTTATCTATGAACTGCTTCTGTCTCAAGTACTTCTTTTAACTTTTGTAATTGTCCGCCATCTTCATTTTTAATTATTTTAACTAACTGTTTTTTCGTAAGGAAGCTTAAAAAACCTCCCGTTTTGACTTCGGCCTTCATCTCAACCTGGGTACCTTCCTCAATCGCCGAAAAAGTATAGTGATATAGGATTTCTACTCCATTGGATACGCTTTTTGAAGTAAAGGAAGTGGGTCGAGCGAACTCGGTAATGTGAACTTCCGCTTGAATACTCCTTCTTCTTACAAGCCTTGTTTCCAAGAATCGGCTTCCATGTCCGACTGGTCCATTAGACAATTTCTCCATATCCGTCACAAACGGCAATAGTTCTGTAGCATGTTCTAGGTTTGATAGATAACTAAATACTTCTTCGATTGGTCGGTGAATGATCTCACTTACTCGAAAATCAGCCATTATTATGCACCTCGAGACGATTGTTTGTCCTTATTATACTAAAATCAAAAGAAAACCTCTGTCGAAAATATTCACAAAATCTCCCTTTTCATTTGAAAAAGTTTCGCTTATGATAGTAGTGAGTGATTACTCACTTTTATTATAAGGAGGGATTCACATGAATCCAATCGTCCAAATTGATCAGGTGACAAAGCACTTTGGAAAGCAAGAAGTATTAAAAGGAATTGATTTAGATATTAACGAAGGAGAAATCTTCGGGTTACTTGGTCCATCCGGTGCAGGGAAAACGACACTCGTGAAGCAGCTAGTGGGACTTGAGCTTCCTTCAACTGGGGAAAACAAAGTCTTTAGCATCTTAATGCCCTCACTTGAGGTAATCTCAAAAATCGGGTATATGGCTCAATCGGATGCCCTATACGGGGAACTAACGGCAAGAGAAAACCTTCAGTTTTTTGCATCTTTATACGGAATAAATGGAGCACGTCAAAAAGAAAGAATTCAAGCTTGTATGGAGATTGTTCAGCTAAGTGATCATATTGATAAACAAGTGTCTAATTACTCAGGAGGAATGAAGCGACGACTCTCGCTGGCAATCGCTCTTATCCATGAACCAAAGTTATTAATTTTAGATGAACCTACGGTTGGGATTGACCCTGTGCTTCGAAAGAGCATTTGGGCTTCCTTTTATGAGCTAAAACAGCGTGGAGTAACCATTATTGTCACCACACATGTCATGGATGAGGCAGATAAGTGCGATCGATTAGGGATGATAAGGGATGGACACTTAATCGCTGTCGGTACTCCTCAAGCCCTAAAAGAAAGCATGAACAGTACGAGTCTTGAAGATGCCTTTTTGAGTTATGGAGGTGGGAACTGATGCGCATCATGGCCCTTGTAAGAAGAATTTTAAAACAAATTGTTCGTGATAAACGAACGATGCTACTGCTCATTATGGCTCCCATTCTTGTTTTAACGATGCTTCATCTCGTCTTTAATGGAGAAAGCTACTCACCAAAAGTAGGTTACGTTGACGTTCCTGCTCCCCTTGTAGAACAGCTTGATGATGATGAAGCAACCATCAACCAATACGAAACAACCAACGAAGCAAAGACTGCCTTAAAGGAACGAAGCATTGATGGCTATGTGAGTATGTCAGGTACCTCTCTTCAGCTAACGTTAGAAGGTAGTGACCCGACCATCAACGGAGCGACGATGAAGTGGCTACAAGAGTCACTGAAGTCCATGCAGCCTGACTCTTCCGCTACCATGCTTGAAGTCAACTATCTTCACGGTTCAAGCGAGATGAGCCAGTTTGATTCGTTTGGACCCGTGTTGTTAGGATTTTTCATCTTCTTTTTCGTATTTCTTATTGCTGGGGTTTCCTTTTTACGTGAACGAACGACTGGAACGCTTGAGAGGCTGCTCTGCAGTCCCCTTCGAAAATGGGAAATCGTCATTGGCTATGTGGTTGGTTTTGGAATTTTCACGATGATACAAGCGACCATTATTGCCTCCTATGCCATCTATGTTCTTGGAATGATGATGGAGGGTGCGTTCGTTTATGTTCTTGTCATCACCTTACTTTTATCTCTGACCGCCTTAACGCTCGGGGTCCTATTGTCGGCATTCGCTAACAATGAGTTACAAATGATTCAGTTTATTCCGCTTGTGATTGTTCCACACTACTTTTCTCCGGATTATTTAATCTAGAAACCATTTCTGATTATTTAAGCTGGATTGGCCCACTCACTCCCTTGTACTATGGAGCAGACGCCTTAAGAAATGTTATGATAAGAGGGTATGGGTGGGGTGAGATTTCATTTGATTTGCTTATGTTAGCAGGATTTTCACTTCTTTTCATGGTTCTAAACATCCTTGCCCTAAAAAAATACCGTTCTATTTAACAAGGAGTTTATATGTCAGATAATCATATGATTGATGAGATTATAGATAAAAACGAAAATCTTACCGATAAACAAAAGTTCATTCTCGAAGCTGCTATTGAATCCTTCGCTGAAAAAGGCTACGCCGCTACCTCCACGAGTGAAATCGCAAAGAAAGCAGGTGTTGCCGAAGGGACCATTTTCCGCCATTATAAAACAAAAAAGGATCTCTTGTTATCGATTGTTGCTCCCATGATGGCAAAGCTAATTGCACCTTTCGTGATAAAAGATTTGAATAAAGTGTTGAACCAGGATTTTGAAAGCTTAGAAGATTTTTTACGGGCTATGATTCATAATCGGGCCGCGTTTCTAAATGCCAACATTCCCTTGTTCAAAATTGTTCTGCAGGAACTCCCTTTTCAACCAGAACTACAAAAGCAATTCAAGGAGCATATTGCGATTAAGGTTTACGAAAGAATGGAAGCTATTATCAAGCATTATCAAGAGAACGGGCAACTGATTGACCTTCCTCCTTATCAAGTGGTTCGGATGACCGCTTCCAGTATTTTTGGTTTCCTAATCGGTCGTTATCTTCTTTTTCCCGAGCTAGCTTGGGATGATGAACAAGAAATCGAAGCAACGATTCAATTTATTTTGCATGGATTAGCACCGAAAGAAAAGGCTTGAGGATTTTTCCTCAAGCCTTTCTATTTTACTCAGCTAATGCTTTTAGGATGGCTTCCCCTACACCGCTTTCGTCATTTCTCAATGTTACGTGAGTGCATTGTTCTTTAATATCCTCGTTTGCATTGCCCATGGCTACTGATCGGCCAACCACTCGAAACATGGATAAATCATTATAATTATCGCCAACCGCCATGGTGTCTTGTAGGGCAATTCCCCTTTCTTCCACGAACTCAGCTAATGCAATACCCTTTTGGGATTGTGTGTTCATCAGCTCTAAGTTCCCAAATGCTGAAGAGGTTACTTCTAGATGATCAATTTGCTTAAGCTTTTGCTCCACCTCATCTAAAAAGCTATGATCCTTATGGAAAACTAATAGCTTATAAATGGTTTTTTCTCCGTTTAAAATTGGCTCATAGCTATCCACAATATGAACCAAGCCTTTCTCATATCTATGTTGCGCTTCTTCTTCCACAAGCTCTCTCGAAAGCTCAGGATTTGCAGTTGTAAAGATATCAATAATGATCTCAACGCCCTTATCATAATCGACAGTGTAAGTACCTTCACTTGTATAAATTTCGTAATAAACGCCTTCTTGATTTAACACATCGGCTGCTTGTTTCGCGATTTTGTGATCTAAGGGATGAGCTTTGACAATTTCGCCTTCTTTTGTTCGAATCTCTGCCCCATTGGCACAAATAAGCGGTAGCTGTAAGCCAGATTCTTGTAAAACTGACATAGCCTCTTCGTAGGAGCGACCCGTTGCAATAACCACTTCTACGCCTGAATTCAATGCTTTTTGAATCGCCTCGAGGTTCTTTTCGGATACTTCCTGCTTTGAGTTTAATAATGTTCCATCCATATCACTAGCGATGCATTTAATCATAATCAGTTCCACCTCTATATGTATTTACTACCTTCACGAATGCTGAGCTTAGATAAAGACGTGCGCTCAATAAAATTCTTTACACTGCTCGGATTCGTTTTTGAGTATTCACGCAATGCCCAGCCAATCCCCTTTTGTATAAAAAACTCCTTGCTGTCGGCGTTTTCTTTACAATAACGATACAAAAGCTCTTCATTTGTATTCTTTTTATATTTTAGCTGAAAAAGAATTGCTGCGCGCCTTAACCATAAATCATCACCATACGCCCAATTATCAATCGTTTCTTTAATTACTTCTGGATGATCGGCTGCTATTTTTCCGACTGCTTTGGGAGCGAGAACATCAACCGTGTCCCACCATGACTTGGTGGTGATGAGCTTTTCAATTCCAGGCAGATGCCTTTTTTCCAGCTTTTTTAACGATTTTTCCATATAATCAAGTGCAGCTGCTTGAAACTCCCTTTCTGGAAGGGCCCAGACCTCTTCGACAAACTCTTCATTATATGGCTGTTTTAATATACCCGTTTCCTCAAAAAACTGCTTCATAAGCTCTCGTCTTAATGGCGTTTTGATTCCTAGAAAAGGAAACTGGTTTCGCATATATTTTTCCATATAATAAGCATTCTCGCGATTTCCATTCGCTCGAAATAATTTCGTTAGGATGAGGATCTCTTTCATACAGTGCTCCTTTATTGTGACATAACTTTATTGTAAAAGTTTTTTCGTAAATTTTCCAACAATGCAACTGTAAAAATTTATTAAAATCGGACATCCTCGAAAGTAGGGGCCCGTTTTGAAGTGCTTTTCTTAAAATACGTGCTGATATGACAGTCGTAAGGACATCGTTATTGGTATATAAAAAAGGAAAACTCTCCATGCTCAACAAAAGTACGTTAAACGGAGATTTTCCGGTTAAATGCAGAATGGAGCTCATTTCGGGGTAAATAAGGGAAGGATTTCCGCTTATGCAAGGTAAAACCTCCCCTTTTCGGGTTTTTTGAGCCAATAGGCGGAATCTCTCCGTCTAATTAAAGCTTTTTTAATAACAATTACCAATTAAGCGGAATTTCTCCGTCTATCAGTTCAGGTGCTTAACCTGAGCTTCCATCCCATAATGAGGACGGTCCATAGAAAAAGGCATGAACCCAGATGAGTTCATGCCAGCTCTAATGTTTATTATCTTCCACCGCATTGGAAGCTACTGATTCTTCTTAAATCAGTCCCATAATAAACCCAACGTCTATTTCTCCAACGGTATCCCGCAATAGAATCTCTTCCAACATACGTTGGATAGAACCAGAAGCTATTTCCATTAACTAACCAAATATACGTGAAGCGGAATCGGCATCTTCTAATGGCACCAGGGTCGACCGCAAAAGGGGAAACACCTTGTTGCGGTGTGTAAGAAGGTGGTGGGCTTGATGGTGGACCGTATTGGTCACCCCCACCAGGAAAACCGCCGCCCGGGAAGCCTCCTCCTGGAAAACCGCCGCCCGGAAAGCCCCCTCCTGGGAAACCTCCTCCGCCTGGGAATCCACCACCCGGGAAACCTCCTCCTGGAAATCCACCGCCTGGGAAGCCTCCTCCTGGAAATCCACCTGGGAACCCGCCAGTTGTTGGCTGCTGTCGGTCATCTAAAAAATAATTTGGATGATAATAGTTCACATTCATACCCCTCTCTACATACATCTCGTTGTAATGTATGCAAAACGCCTATGAGGGGTGAGTGATCCATTATTTTTCTTCGAGCTGATGAATCATTTCTTGAACACGTTCGGTTAGTTCATTAACCTTGTCAAAGTCCATAGCATCTGTATATATTTGCTCGAGTTCTTGATTGTAATCACTGGATTCCTTTAAAAAGCCGATCGCTTGATCCATCATATTTTTATAGGCTGTTTTATGGTTTGAAATCTCTTCTTCAAAAATTTCATCGGTTCCACTAGCAATGACGGAGCCGTACATATCAACAATCTCGTCTCCATCTCTGCTTGGGAAATATTCATGTGGCGCCGTACTATCAAAGATAGCCATTCCTAACTCTCTAACAATGACCATATCCAAACTATTTGGATCAAATCCACAATGATACACTTCTACATCTAATCCGCGGACTTGTGCTTCTTCAGCAATTTTCCTTAACATCGTTGATTTTCCGGAGCCCGGTCTTCCTTTTATAAAATACCTTTTTGCAACGTCTTCTGTTAAATTTGGAACATGGTCAACCGCTCCAACCGGAGTAGCTGCGCCTAGAAACCGGTGCTTTACCGCTGATTCTTTATTTAAGGTCATACTTCCATAAAACTGTGAGACTAATTTTCTAGTTAAATCATCTGCTTTCTGGAAATCCATCGCTTCAATATAGATTTTTTCCCAATTGTCATGAATGCTTAACGCTTCGGCAAAGTGCTCATATGCTTTTTGTTTGGCATTACCTGCTAGCATGGACAATCTAAGAATTTGATCCTTGTGTTCTACTAGTTTGCTTGAGTCCCAGGCTTCTCCTAGGTTTACGTATTCCTCAATTGCACCAAGTGCTCTTGGGGTAATCGTATAGAAGCTCGAACCGTTCACAATTCCCACCTTGAGCTCCGGAATGATCACTCCATCAACAGAGGAAGTATCTAACGGACAATGCAGGTATTCCACTTGATAATTTCTTCCTGTCCAGTATTCTCCCACTTTCTTCATAAGTGTTGATTTTCCTGTTCCCGGAGCCCCTTGCAATATAAAAACTCTCTGTAAATCTTTTAAACAGTCATCAAATAAGCTATGAAAACCCTTAGCTGTATTTCCGCCAGCATAGTAGTTTCTAACACTCCCAGCCATCTGCACACATCCTTTGCTGAAAATTCATACGTGGAGCATTAAAATATATGCGATTCTCACCTTGTCTTAGCACATGATCTAACATAGAGGATGACCAAATATGATTTTTACTTATTCATTCGTGAGCCCCGCTATTTTTCCACCTGTAACAGAAAGTAAGTCTTGCAGCTTCAGTTCCATTTGGACTCCGATTTTCCCACCACTTACGATGATGGAGGATAATTCCTCTGCACTTTCGTCAACGACCGTTGGGTATTGTTTTTTCATGCCAACGGGAGAGCATCCGCCACGAATATAACCTGTCCATTTTTGAATATCCTTGACGGGAATCATCTCTATTTTCTTCTCACCACATGCTTGTGCCCCTTTTTTCAGGTTTAGCTCCTTCTCAACAGGAACGATAAAAACATACAGTTGCTTGCTCGCACCTTGGGCAACCAGCGTTTTATACACCTGGTTCGGGTCTTTTCCTATCTTTTCTGCCACAGACACTCCATCAATTTTCCCATCTTGTGAATCGTAGGTGATTAATTCATAGTCGATTTTTTTACTATCTAGAATTCGCATCGCATTGGTTTTTGCCTGTTTCGCCATACACCGCACCCTTTTTAATTTTTATGATACGAAAAAAGGCAGGGAGATACAATTCCCTGACCACTGAAGATCTATTTAATAACGAAATATAGGTGTTTTCCTCTCCACTACTTCTCGACCGATGGAGATATACGTGATATCTGCTTGCTGCGCTTCTTCTAGCTTATAACAATTTCGACCGTCGATAAGAAGTGGTTCTCGCATCATTTGTTTGTACTTCTCGAGTGGAAATTCTTTAATTTCTCCCCACTCCGTTACGATACATACTAAATCAGCTTGGTCTATAGCGTTCTCAATCGTTTCTGAATAGTGGATTGCTTTTTTATATCTCTTTTTGACATGATTGTGAGCAACCGGGTCATACGCTCGGACAAGGGCCCCTGCCTCTAACAAATTATCTATCAGCGGAATAGAGGGAGCATCCCTTATATCATCTGTATTTGGTTTAAAGGAAAGACCCAAAACAGCAACGTTTTTTCCTTCAACCGTCCCCATCCGATCCATTGCCTTTTCAAAAAGAAGTGACTTTTGCTTTTCATTCACCTTTATCACGGATTGGAGAATTTGAAACTCGTATCCGTACATACTTGCCACATTTTCTAATGCTTTTGTATCCTTTGGAAAACAGGACCCGCCAAAACCAATTCCCGCCTTTAAAAATGGCGTTCCAATTCGACTGTCCATCCCCATTCCAAGCGCTACATCCTCTACGTTTGCACCTGTATGTTCACAAAGCTTCGCTATTTCATTAATAAACGATATCTTTGTCGCTAAAAAGGTATTGGATGCATACTTAACCATTTCCGCACTTCGAACACTCATATGAATAATCGGAATTTGAAGAGGTTGAAAGATTTTCTCTACTATCTCCTTGGCTTCATTGTGATTGGAACCAATCACAATCCGATCACCGTGAAACGTATCATAGATGCCAGAACCTTCTCTTAGGAATTCTGGATTAGAGACTACATCGACAGAAACACCTTTCTCGTCAAATGTTGCTTGGAGCCGGTCATTGGTACCGATGGGGACGGTGCTTTTTGTTACGATGATTGTATGTGAAATGATATACTGTGCAATGGTTTCTACAGCTTGTTCAATGAATGTTAGGTCTGCTGCTCCATCTTCTTTTTCTGGAGTTCCAACGGCTAGAAAAATTACATCGGATTCCTTATAAGCTTGCTTTGCATCTGTAGAAAAGTGGAGTCTTTTTCCGTGAAGCTGCTTTAACAGTAACTCTTCTAACCCCGGTTCATAAATCGGACAAATGCCCTCTTTGAGAAGATTGATTTTTTGTTCATCCGTATCAAAACAAACCACCTCATGCCCTATTTCAGCTAAGCAAACACCTGTTACCAATCCAACATACCCTGTCCCGCAAACGGTAATTTCCATCCAGACCCTCCCCACTGATTTCTTTCCTGTCTTATTATCAGTATAGTTTGTTGGAATGAAGAGAATTGCTAAGATCGTGTTAAGAAATTGAAAAGACCATATCAATGGGGGATATGGTCTAAGCAATATTATGTCAAACGATATACTCTTGTTTCGAACGGCTTGATTGTAAATCCGTTCGTATTGTCGTGGGAATCTACCTCGTAGTTGGCTAATAACAGCTGATCGTATTTTAATTCTAGCCCGTCTATAGCAAATGTTGCTGCTTCCCCTGTTAGATTCGATAGAACAACAACCTTATCGTTCTCGTTTTCTCGTGTATACACATAAATTTGCGGATCTTCTTCTAATAGAAGTTCATATTTACCGTACGTAAACACGTCATTGTTCTTTTTCAGCTGAATCATTCTTTTATAAAAAGAGAGGATAGAGTGTTCGTCTTCTAGCTGCTTTTTCACATTGATGTCTTTATAGTTTGGGTTCACCTTCATCCAAGGTGTTCCTGTTGTAAATCCCGCTTCGTGATCGTCCGACCATTGCATTGGAGTACGGCTATTGTCTCTTGAAGTGGCCCAAATGATTTCCATAATGTCCTCATGTGAAACCCCTTCTTCACGCTTCAAACGATACATATTTTTGACAGCCACATCATCGTAATCGTCAATACTTGGGAATTGAACATTGGTCATTCCAATTTCCTGACCTTGATAAATAAATGGTGTTCCCTGCATGAGGAAATACATCGCGGCCATGCTTGTTGCACTTTCGTACCAGTATTCTTTGTCGTTCCCCCATGTGGAGACAATTCGCGGCTTATCATGATTTTCAATAAACAGCGCATTCCAGCCGTCCTTTTCTAATCCCTTTTGCCAGCGTGTGAGCACTTGTTTCAAGCCCAAAATATCAAGACCTTTGGCAGGATCAGTATCCCATAGATCCAGATGCTCAAATTGGAATACCATGTTCATCTTACCTTCTTCTTCTCCTACCCAAAGATGCGCTTCGTCTACCGACACCCCATTCGCTTCTCCCACAGTCATCACATCATATTTGCCGTACGTCTTTTCTTGCATTTCAGCAAGGAACTCATGAATTCCCTCCTGATTCATATGCATGTCAAAAGAAGAAACGTATTTCTTATTTTCTGGGTTTGGCATATCTGGGAATCCTGGACGCTTCTTAATATGGCTAATCGCATCAATCCGGAACCCGTCTATGCCTTTATCCAACCAGTAGTTCATCATACTATAGACAGCTTCACGAACTTCAGGGTTTTCCCAATTCAAGTCAGGCTGCTTGGTTGAAAACACATGCATATAATATTGCTTCGTTTGTTCATCGTATTGCCAAGCAGAACCTCCGAAAATACTTTCCCAGTTATTTGGCTCTGCTTCATCTTTCCCGTCACGCCAAATATACCAATCGCGCTTTGGATTGTCCTTAGACTGACGTGATTCGATAAACCATTGATGCTCATCACTTGTATGATTAGGAACCAGATCAATAATCAGTTTCATTCCACGAACATGAACAGCTGCTAACAGAGCATCAAAGTCCAACATCGTTCCAAAGTCTTCCATAATGTCTTCGTAATCAGATATATCGTATCCGTTATCGTCATTTGGTGATTTATACATAGGACAAATCCAAATCACATCAATCCCAAGATCTTTTATATAATCAAGTCGTTGAATGATTCCCTGTAAATCGCCAATTCCATCTCCATTTGAATCCTGGAAGCTTCTTGGATAAATCTGATAGGCCACAGCTTCCTTCCACCATATCTTCTTCATATATAACCCCTCTGACATTCTATTTTTTCATGCTGTAAACGGCTTTTTAGATAGCGCAACCGTTTGCATAAATGAAGCAAAAAAATAACCTTTTAAAGGTTGCACTGTTGTTAACAGTTTACCGCTTACAAGGATTTTACGCAATACCGATTTCTTTTTGGGTACGATGTTATGGGTTCTTTTTGCTGTAATTTTGTTAATCCATCGCATGTATTATTCATCTGGCCGTCCTAAAAAACGGCCAGTTTCCCATTTAAGATTCATTCATCAATGATTTATGAATAAAAATCGCTGCTTGAAGCCCATCTCCCATGGCAACTGTTACTTGCTCGGAATGGGCTACCACATCACCTGCTGCCCAAACATGTTTGATATTCGTCATTTTTGAACGAGGGTCAACAAGAATATGTTTATTTTCCATCCGTTCTACTCCAAGCTGAGCCGCTAGCTCCGAACGAACCTCATTGTTTCCAAATGCGACAAATCCGTGGTTCGAAACTAACTGTGTTCCATCTATTAAAGTGACACCTTGAAACTGGCTGTCCTTCGCTTGTACTTGTTCAATCGACTGTTCATAGTACTCAATATTTTCCTTTTTAAGCTGTTTTAGGAGTTTTTCATCCACTTCTTTTCGCTCATGATTCACATAAATAAGCTTTTTTGACCAATACAATAAAGTCAAGGCCGCATTGGCTCCGACATTACCTGAGCCAATTACGATACATTTTTCGTCTTTGATTTCATATCCATCACAATCTGGACAAATATACACACTCTGCCCTAGGCATGGGTACAGCTCGGGGATTGGCGGAATCCGGTCCATTACTCCGGTTGCAATTAACAATCTCTTTGCCTTTTTCTCATCCCCATGATGAGTGGTCACATGAAAAATCTCTTTTTTCTTCTCCACCTTTTCAACTTTTTCTAGTAAAAACTCAACTCCATACTGCTTCGCCTGTTTCTCACCAATGGACCGTAAATACTCCCCGCTCACACCCGATGGATAGCCAAGCACATTATGATAGCTTCGGCACAGAGTAGACCGGCCATCTCCAGAATCAATAACAAGTACCTTGTACATATATCTTCCTAACTGAACTGCACACTGTAATCCAGCAATTCCTCCACCGACAATCACGCAATCATACACCACTGTTTTCCGCTCCTTTCTACCTCCTTACCTTGCCCAACTACCGCTTATTTTTTGCTATAAAAGAAGAAAAAGCTGACCCACTAAGGGCCAACTTTCACATGATTGCCTTTTGTTGCTGCGTACGAACTAAGTCTGCATAAAATCCATTTTGTTTCAGTAGCTCTTTGTTTGAGCCTTTTTCAATTACTTGACCATCCTTTAACACAACAATTAGGTCTGCATTTTGAATCGTGTTCAGGCGGTGGGCAATCACAAATGTGGTTCGGCCCTTCATGAGCCTTTCCAACGCCTCAATAATTTTCATTTCCGTAATCGTATCAATACTGCTTGTCGCCTCGTCTAGAATCAACAGAGCTGGGTCCGCTAGCAGTGCACGGGCAATGGATAACAATTGCCGCTGCCCGTGACTAATTCCTGCCCCTTCCCCATTTAGCACAGTATCGTAACCATTTGGAAGCTTCATGATAAAGTCATGCGCATTGGCTTCCTTGGCTGCCTGGATCACCTCTTCGTCCGTAGCAGCTAGACGACCAAAGCGAATATTTTCCCGAACGGTTGATTCAAAAAGAATGGAATCTTGTAAAACAAAACCCATTTGCTTTCTTAAGCTATCTCGTGTAATTTCCTTGCTGTCTCTTCCATCAATCCAAATCGTCCCCTGATTACTGTCGTAGAAACGAGCAAGCAAGGAGATTACGGTCGTTTTGCCCGCTCCCGTTGGTCCAACTAGGGCAACCGTCTCACCAGCTCTTGCTTGGAAGCTCACATCCCTTAATGTCGCAAGGCCCTCATCATAGGAAAAGCCCACCTGATCGAATACAATCTCTCCATGCAAACGATCAATCGATACTGCCTTCCCTTCATCCTCCTGTTCCTCTTTTTCATCCACAATTTGAAACACACGCTCCGCACCAGCTACAGCCGACAAAATCATGTTGAACTGGTTAGCGAGATCATTTAATGGTCTCGTGAACTGCCTAGAGTATGTAGTGAAGGTAACAATGACACCAATTGACACGGAGCCCTTAATCGCAAGAATTCCACCAATTCCAACAATGATTGCAAAGCTTACATTGTTTAGCATATTCATCAGTTTTGGAATAAAACCTGAGTATGTTTGAGCCCAATAGTTTGATTCTTTCAACGCATCGTTTTTCTCCGCAAACTGATCGATGACTTTCCGTTCCTGCGAGTACATTTTTACTATTTTTTGCCCGGACAGTGTTTCTTCAATGAAACCATTCATATCGCCGAGCGTTTTTTGCTGCTCCTTAAAAAACTTCCCTGTGCGGTTCGTAATCCATTTCAGTCCGGCAAACATGACAGGGACAATCGTTAATGTTAATACCGTTAACAAAGGACTCAGCCATAACATCATGGCAATGGTTCCTACTATCGTTAACGTACTTGTCACCACTTGAATAATGGCTGAATTTAATGTTCGACTGACATTTTCCATATCATTCGTTAAGCGACTCATAAGCTCACCATGCTGACGCTTCTGGAAAAAAGAGATGGGGAGCATATGTAGCTTCTTGAAGAGCTGGTTTCTCATTCGGAAGACAATTTCTTGGGCAATACCAATCATCCAATTGTTCTGAAAAAAAAGAGCCGCTGATTGCAATAGAAAGACGATGATGATTCCAAATAACAATAACAAAAAGCGTTCTTTATTGGTTCCTGCGATCACATCGTCAACCGCCACTCCTAATAAATAGGGTCCAATCAGGGAAAAAACAGAACTTGCAATCACCATAAATAAAACCCAAGAGAGCAGTACCTTTTCCTTGTTTGCGTAGCCAAGAACCCTAAGCAGCGTTCCTTTTATATTCTTTGCTTTTGGCTTTGTGTCAGGTTTATGCAAGCTGCTCCATCTCCTTTTGCATTTGGGACTTGTATATTCTACGGTAACTGTCGCTTTCTTTTAGCAATTGTTCATGCGTTCCTTTTGCGACCAACATACCTTCTTCGAGGAGAAGGATTTGATCGGATTTTATTACGGAGCTAATTTTTTGAGCTATGATAAAAGTGGTGCAGGCTTGGTCCTTTATTGAGGTTAGAATGTTAGCCTCCGTTTTGGAATCAAGCGCACTCGTACTATCATCTAATAACAAGATCCTTGGCTGTCTTACGATGGCCCGAGCAATGGAGAGCCGTTGCTTTTGACCACCTGATAAATTCACCCCACGCTGTCCAACCATGGTTTCATATTGGTGTGGAAGAGTCATGATGAACTCATGAATTTCTGCCTTTTTCGCAGCTTCTATAATCTCATCAAAAGTGGCATTCTCCTTCCCCCAGCCAATATTTTCTTTTACCGTCCCCGTAAATAAATGCGCTTCCTGCGGGACCATTCCGATTTGCTTTCGCAGTTCTTCCTTTTCATACTTTGTGATGTCCTCATCATCAATCGTAATATGTCCTTCAGTTACTTCAAACAAACGAGGAATTAACTGAAACAAAGATGTTTTTCCTGATCCTGTTTCCCCTAAGATTCCAATTCTTTGACCTACCTCGGCCGTAAAGCTAATATCATCAAGTGTTCGTTTAAGCGCTTGTGGATATTGAAAACTCACGTGATGAAACTCCACCCGTCCATCTATTTTTTCCCCTGTTGAAGGAGTGTTCAGCTGTTCAGCATCCGTTTCTTGCTCAAGGATTTCAACAAGCCTTCCCGATGAAGCTTGTGCCCTAGAGTAATTCATCATAACAAATGAAAAAACGGTAAAAGCAAACATAATTTTCGTTCCATAATTAAGCACAGCGACGATTTCCCCTGCTTGTGCCCCACCGATATCCAGCTGAAGAGAACCAAACCAAAGAATGATCACCATCGCAACATTCATTCCAAACATGAGAATGGGCATCGTCATCTCCATAATTTGAAGGGCTTTTTTATTGTCTTCTCTTAGTAGCTTGTTTACTTTTTCAAACCGTCCCTGCTCATGGGGTCCCCTTGTAAACGCTTTAATGAGACGGATGCCTACTAAATTTTCCTGAATGATACTGTTCACTCTATCAAGCTTTTTTTGAACAAGCTGAAACAGAGTGACTCCCTTTCGAATTAGAGTTAAAACAATCACCATTAAAAGAGGCACGGAAATCAGCAGAATAGTAGCAAGCTTCACGTTGACCGTGAACGCCATAATCATTCCACCCAGAATAAACAAAGGTGCTCGGAGCGCAATACGTAGACTCATAAAGAGGAAGTTCTGTATTTGAGTTACATCGTTTGTCAGCCTCGTAATTAAGGACGAAGTCGGAATTTCCTGAAAGTCCTTAAAGGCAAATTGTTGGATTTTATCAAACAGGTCTCTCCTAAGATCGTAACCGACCGCTTGACCTACATGGGAGGAGTAAAAGGAGTTTACTATTCCTGCAACAAAGGCAATAAAAGAAAGAAGTAAAAGTATACCGCCCCAAAGGTAGACGGGAAACATGTCTCCGTTTGTAATGCCCTCATCGATGATTTTAGCCATGAGGACAGGCTGTATCAGCTCAACCACCAACTCAAAGCCGGTAAGTGATAACGCCATTATCGTGGCATATTTATAGGGAAATATGTACTTAAAAAGCTTCTTCATGGTGGATCCCTCCATTTCCATTACCGAAAAAATATTACAAATTATTTAGTCACCCTTAATATTATAATTGTAACATATTAATAGAGTGTACAAAATATTCAATCATCTTTTACACAAACAAAAAAGCCTTATGCAGGCTTCATACAAAGGCTATTGATTTTTTTGAATTCCAAACCTAGCGTTAATTTGTCCACGAAGCATTTTGTTACGGAGTTTCTCATCTTTGGCTAAATTATTTTTCTTAATCATATCCTGTCTAATTTCGTACGTTCGAACACCTTCTTCGCGCTTATTTGCGATTTCTATTAGCGTTTCTACATCAGAGAATGAATACTTTCGGTTTCCTCGTTCAGACCGCTCAGGGAATATGAGCTTTCTTTCCTCGTAATAACGGATTTGCCTCTCGGAAAGGCCTGTTAATTCACTTACTACACCAATCGTTATGACTTTTCGACTTTTATATGATGTATCTTCCCCCATGGTTTATTCCTCCGTTTCCCACACCGTTTGCTTCTAGATTATACCATTACCTTACACAATAGACGTCTAACTTGTAAGAAATTCTGACAAGTTTTAAAAAGGATGTTAATTAAACTAACAGTTGAAGTGATAATTACTCCCAACCCACTTACAATTACGTTAATACCAAAAAGAAAGGATGAACTCCCCATGGCGCTTCTAAGAGAAATGGTTGAGAAAAGGCGAAAAGAGTATGAGAGTCTCCTAACAAAAGCCGGTGCCCTCACAGTTCGTAAAGACTCAGCTGATTTCACTCTTACCGAAATGGAAGAGGTCTATAGAAAATGGGTAGCATCAAGAAAGGAAAAGGAAAGGAAGAATGATGATGAAAAATGAAGATGCGATTACCTTAGCCAGGATGATTATTGAACTAGATTTACTTCGAGACGAAATGTGGGAGAGTCTAACAATTGAAGCCGGTGATAAAGCATATGAAATTCTTCGAAACGTTCAAAATAGTTGACTCCAAAAGCCTGCTGTCATGAATCAGCAGGCTTACCTCTTTTTATTACTCTGTACAAGCAGCTATCGTAAGCTTTGTGGAACATACACGCAAAACGGTTCACTCGCTAAGTAGTCCCCTGTCATAGCATATGCTCGAGAACGGGAACCTCCACATATATGACGATATTCACACATCCCACATTTTCCTTTGTAGAGGTCTGGATTACGAAGTTCCTTTAAGACTGGAGATGTTCGATAAATATGCTCTAACCGATTCTCACGGATATTCCCGACTTTTATTGGGAGCAATCCACTTGGAAACACATCACCCGTATGAGAAACAAAGATAAACCCATTTCCATCATTTACACCCTTTGGCGCACGCTTTAGACCATCTCGGATACTGTCCTGATCCATCGTCATCGTATCTTCGTACCGAATACGACCAGTTGCTACTTTATGCTCTTTCATTTTTTGCTGAAGAACCACTCGCCGATAATGCTGTGCTGCCGTTGTTTTTATATCGTAAGGAACGTTTTTACTTAAGTCGTACAGCCACCTAAATACCTTTTCGTGTTCAAGTGGCGTTAAACAATCATCCACTTGGCCTCTTCCGGTAGGTACAAGTAAAAAGATATACCACATCACCACATCGAGCTCTTCCATTAACTTGGCCATTTGCTCGAGATGATCGTAATTGTACCGTGAAATCACTGTGTTGATTTGTAGCGGCATGTTTAGCTCACGCAAGTACGCCACTTTCTCAAGTGTTAAGTCAAACGAACCGGGAATGCCGCGGAATTGGTCATGAATATCTGCTGTAGGTCCATCCAAGCTAAACCCCCATCTTGATAAACCGACTTGCTTCGCTAGTCTCATCTTCTCCTTTGTTACATTGGCTGTTGCACTAGGAGTCATAGAAACACGCATTCCTTTTTTAACCGCATAATCTGCTAGTTCCAGTAGATCGTCACGCATCATGCAATCACCACCACTAAAAACAAGCATCGGGTTGTTCATTTCATAAATTTCGTCAATTAAAGCGATCCCTTCCTCATGGGTTAACTCATTTGGATCTGGCACCAACTGTGCGTCCGCTCGACAGTGCACACACTTAAGCTGACAAGCTCTCGTTACTTCCCAGATGACAATAAACGGATTTTGGCTGTAATCAACAGGAACATGTTTCCCATGCATCGTATCACCTAACCATCTTTAAATTTTTCAATGTTCTCATTATAGGAGGTAACCACCTCATTGAATCAGCCATATTGTTACAATCCTCTTACACTTGCTACTTTCTAATAAGAATTCATTGTCGTATAGTGAAGGTAGATGATTATTTCAAGGAGGCCCTTTTCTAAAACATTGTTGCTATATACACACTTTTTCAGAATTAAACTATATGTTTCAGCAACCAATCAGGATTTTATCCTCCTTAGAAAAGAGCTACTCTCCAAATAGACCAATAAACTCAGCGTTATGCGGGGAAAAATCCGGCTTCTGGGATTTTTCCAAAACAACAAACATTATGAAAACAGCCTTCAAAGAAAAAGGAGAAAACCCATGCTATTACCTTGTCTTACTGATGTGTTAGCTTTCACCAAACAGCTCGTTCAAATTGAAAGTGTCGTCAATACAGATGGAGAAAAAGTCATCTCCCATTCATTGCATACCCTCCTGACTTCATTTCCATATTTTCAAGAAAACCAATCACATCTCGTCATTGAACCAACCATTGATGACGATTACGAAAGATATAATGTTCTTGCCTTTGTAAAAGGAACAAAAAGCTCAAGTAACCGCACGGTCATTCTGATGGGCCATGTGGATACCGTTGGGATTGATGATTTCAATCAATTAAAAAGCCTTGCTTGTTATCCTGATGAGTTAGCTGAAGCTTTAAAGAAAGAAGACCTAACAGAAGAGGTAAAGGAACAGCTTGAATCTGGCAACTGGCTCTTCGGTAGAGGAACCTTAGATATGAAGAGCGGACTTGCTAGCCACCTTTATCTACTAAAATATTACTCCGAACATCCTGAAGAGCTTGATGGAAATCTTGTCTTCTTGGCAGAATGTGACGAGGAGGATAGTTCAAACGGAATTCTATCATCGTTAAAAACATTAAAAAGATGGAAGACGGAGCATCACTTCGACTATGTTGCAGCGATCAACGCTGATTTCGTAGCTCCACGATTCAAAGGGGATCAAAATCGATACATATACAAAGGAACCGTCGGCAAGCTCCTGCCTTCCTTTTTCATCACCGGTTCGGAAACACATGTCGGAGCTTGCTTTGAAGGATTAGATCCGAATTTTTTAGCAGCTGAATTAACACAGCAAATCAATTATAATCCGGAACTTTGCAACGAGGCGTTAGGGGAAACGACCGTCCCTCCTGTATCACTAAAACAAATGGATATGAAGCCTTCGTATGACGTACAAACGGCCTTATCTGCTTATGTGTATTATAATTTCTTTATTCATTCGTGGACGCCAAAGGATGTCATCGACAAACTTATCGAACAAGCGGCAATCGCTTTCGATCGTGCCTTACGAACCTATGAAGAGCGCTATGAAAAGTATTGTAAAATAAGTGGAGAAGTCTACCGACCAATTCCTTGGAAAACAAGAGTGTTTACTTATGAACAGATGGAAGAAAATCTGCTTGCTGAACACGGGGACATGTATAAAGAACATATGAACCAATTTAAAGATCAGCTGCAACAAGACAAAACATTGGATAGCCGGATGTACGCTGCGCGTGTGGTAGAGGAAGCATGGAAATGGATGAAGGACAAGAGCCCTGCTATGATTTTGTTTTATTCATCATTGTATTCACCAAGAATTGAACTAACCGGGAAAACACCTGATGAATCAACCCTTATTTCTGCACTTGATGAAGCCGTTGCTGAAGTACAGCCAGATTACCCATATCCGATCGTCACGCGGAACTTTTTCCCGTATATCTCTGATATGAGCTTTGTTGCATTAAGCGATGATGATGCAGGACTTCAAGCAGTCACAAATAACAATCCAAGTTGGGGACGGAAGCATTTTATCAATTTCCAAGATATACGCGATATCAATGTTCCTGTCGTCAATATCGGACCATACGGGATCGATGCGCATAAACGATTAGAAAGACTTGAAATGACCTACTCCTTAGAAGTTGTTCCCACACTGACCAAACGAGTGATAGAAAAAGTACTAAAATAGGCGAGGGTTCCCCCTCGCCTTTCTTATCTGTATTTATACACCACTGCCTCGTATGGACGAAGCTTGATCGAACTCACATCCGGCTCCTCTGGTTGCTCGTAATTGCTAATTAATACTTCTACATCACGACAGATCATATCTTCTGGAAGCTTGAACTCCGGTCGATGGTCAGAGAAATTCAGGATAACCAATAGCTTTTCTTTCTTAAGCGTTCTCGTATAGGCATAGATTTGTTCATGATCATCAAGAAGGACATCATATGCCCCATACAAGATGACCTCATTCTCTTTTCTTAACTTGATTAGTTTTTTATAGTAATGGAAAATCGAATCTGGATCTGCCACTGCTTGTTCGACATTCACTTCTTTGTAATTTGAGTTTACCGCAATCCATGGCGTTCCAGTTGTAAAACCAGCATTCTCACTAGCATTCCACTGTACGGGAGTTCGTGCATTGTCCCGCCCTTTTACATAGATTGATTCCATCACTTTCGCTTCATCTTCGTTGTTTTCTTTGACCTTTTCCTTGTACATATTCAATGTTTCAATATCTTTATACTCCTCAATGGAGTCAAATTTGACATTCGTCATGCCAATTTCCTCACCTTGATAAATATATGGCGTTCCTTGTAACGTGTGAAGGAAAGTCGCAAGCATTTTTGCTGATTCTACACGATACTTCCCGTCATTCCCAAATCGCGAAACCATACGAGGCTGGTCATGATTGTTTAAGTACAAGCTATTCCAACCTTCGCCTTCAAGCCCCTTTTGCCATTTGGTAAAATTGTCTCTCAAGTCTTTTAGCTTCAGCGGACGCAAATCCCATTTCCCACCGGGGCCTGAATCAAGATCCATATGCTCAAATTGGAATACCATATTCAGCTCGTTTCGATCGGAACCGGTATAAAGCTTTGCCTGCTCCACATCTACACCTGGCGTCTCACCTACCGTAACGACCCCTCTTGAAAGCACCTCTTTATTCATTTCTTGTAAGTACTCATGTATTTTAGGTCCATTAAAGAAATACTCTGCACCTGACGCATACTTTTTCCCTTCCATATTCCGCGCATCCTGGTATCCTGCCTTAGAAATTAGATTGATTACATCCATTCGGAAGCCATCCACACCCTTGTCAATCCACCAATTCATCATATCGTATACTTCTTTACGGAGCTTTGCGTTTTCCCAATTCAAATCAGGTTGTTTCTTGCTAAAAAGATGGAGAAAGTATTCATCGGTCGTTTCATCATATTCCCATGCCGAACCGCTAAAGAATGATTCCCAGTTCGTAGGCTCTTTGCCATCCTTTCCCTTACGCCAAATATAATAATTTCGGTATGGGTTGTCCTTTGACTTTTTCGCTTCCAGAAACCAGTGGTGCTCATCTGATGAATGGTTTACTACTAGGTCCATCATGAGCTTCATTTCCCGATCATGCATCTCCTGAATCAAATGTTCCCAATCTGCCATTGTTCCAAACTCATCCATAATATCTTGATAATCGCTCACATCATATCCATTATCATCGTTTGGTGACTTATATACAGGAGACAACCAAATGATATCAACACCGAGCTCCTTTAAATAATCAAGTTTTTCAACAATCCCTTGAAGGTCACCTACTCCATCACCATTGCTATCCTTAAAGCTTCGCGGATAGATTTGATAAACAACACTTTCTTTCCACCATGATTGGTCCATATGTATATCTCCTCTCATATGCACAAGGGGGGTTTGTGCAAACGTTTGCTTTATACTAGGATAGCATTAAATGGTTCGAAAAAAAATAACCTTTCACATGAAAGAAAGGCTATTTTTTGACAGATCTATTTCTCCTTACTCGCTCTTTGTGCGAGCATCGACACAACCGCATCATCCATTGGCGGATTATGGAGGCCCGCTCGTACATCTCGGTAATATCTTTGAAGGGGATTTTTATGATAAAGACTTTGCGCTCCTACAATGCGCATGGCTTTGTCAACAACCTCCATGGCTGTATTGGTGACCACATGTTTCACAGCTGCAAGCTCCGCATGTAGCTCATAGCGATGTTCAACATCTTGATCCCATCTTTCCGCTACGGAATAAAGAAAGGTTCTTGCACTCATTAACTTCAGTTCCATTTCCCCGATAAGCTGACGAATATTAGGAAGCTCACTAATAGGACCTTTGATAGAGTTAGGTTTGTAATGGTTTGCATAATTCACGGCATAATTTCTTGCTGCCAAGGCGATTCCCATATAACAGGCTGGTATATGCAGAAGCCAACCA
Source organism: Robertmurraya sp. FSL R5-0851 (assembly GCF_038002965.1). Classification (NCBI taxonomy): domain Bacteria; kingdom Bacillati; phylum Bacillota; class Bacilli; order Caryophanales; family Bacillaceae; genus Robertmurraya; species Robertmurraya sp. FSL R5-0851. The sequence goes on from NZ_JBBOOE010000001.1 coordinate 4,659,437, forward strand.
TTTGCCTTTTTCTTAGATTCCTGATCAAGAACTTGTACAAGTGCATCGTGAGGAACTCTCACATTTTGTAAAAGAATGTCATGACTTCCTGTTCCACGCATCGCCATGGTGTCCCATGTTTCGACGATTTCCAACCCTTTTGTTTCACGTGGAACAATAAACTGAGCAATTTCGCCATTTTTCTCCACCGCTGCAACGACAATAAAATAATCCAATACAGGAGACATGGTCGTAAATGTTTTGCGGCCGTTCAATACCCAATGCTCCCCTTCTTGTACGGCAAGAGTTTGCGGTCTACCTCCTCTTGTTGGACTCCCTGTTGCTGCCTCAGAAACCGCACTGTTTAATAAGGCTCCATTATGAACGATGTCTTTTGCGATTTCCTCAAAAGCACCCTTTTTCCATAACTTCTTTTCAGCAGTGTCCATGACAATTCCTAGATGCCAGCCAATAGAGAGAGCAGTCGAAGCATCTCCTTGGGCGAGTCTTTCCTGTAGAAGAACCAGCTCATAAAGTGAAATTCCTTTACCACCCCATTCTTCTGGAACAGAAAGCTTTGAGTAGCCACTTTTCTTTAGCTCCTCGATATTTTCATAGGGAAAACTCCCTTCCCGGTCGTGTTGTTCTGAGCGTTCTTTAAAGGAATCTGCTAGCTTGCTCACCATGTGATAGAGCTCTTTGTGACGGTTTGTTTTTAGAAAATACTGCTTATGATAACCCATTATTAAGACTCCCTTCCTTGCCTATTGGTTTAAGAGTTCAACTCATCTTATCTTTATATACAAGTATAACGGTACAGCTCTTTCATTGTAAAAAAAGAACCCCTTAGAATCTAAGAGGTTTGGTGAACATTTTAGTTAATAGGAGGTAAAATTTGATGACTTGTTAACTAACAAATGAAATAATCATAACTCCTACGATCGCTACGATGGACATATGCATTCCATTTGCTCGCAACCCAACCTGAACACCAGAAATCCCTGCAAATCGGCTAACCATTAAATTTAAGCCAGAGAACGGACTAAGCGACGTGGACATCGCCCATGTGAGTAACAATAATAAGGCTAGAGAAATACTCGTTATTCCACGCTCAGCCGGCTGTAGCTGCATAGCCAGTGCACCCACAACAGCAATCTGGTGAATTCCCATATAGGTGAGGACAAGTACGATCACAATAACTGCTAATGCAAAGAGGACAGAACCATTCCATATCCGATGTACTGGGTGAACGGAACATGTAAATAATGAAGCACTAAAGAAACCGATGCAAAATACGGCGACCAAAAAATAGCGGTCGTAAAGCCCACGAGATAGCTTTTCGCTGACATCATCGATGGAAGCTTTAACTCATCTAAAAATTCATTGATAATCCGAACCGAACCAAGATTTAAGACCGGGCTTAATAAAAACAAAGTACCCGTAATTCCGGCATAAAGTTTCCTTGGCTGCTGCATCAGCTTTTTTAGAAGCAGAGCTACTGCCTCAAAGTAGCCTCCAAACCGTAAGGGTATGGACAATAATGGGGCTAATGTAATTAAACAAAGAAGAGGTAAAATCAGAAACAGACCATCACTTATTCCTTCGACACCTGTCCCCTTCCCTATTTCAAGGGCAATTCCAAATCCCATCATAAAAAAGCCAAGAAGCCTTGGTAGAGGATCTGCTTTCGGAGCACTTCCGACAAACGCAATTAAAGCTAGAGCCACCACCACATACCGAAGCCAGTTAAGCTCTACAAAATATTGAATCAAATACAGGCCACACATCGCTAAAATAAGGTAGCTTCGCATTGGGCAACTTCTCCTAATGAACTAGTAATCTTATTGTTTTATCGTACTCCTATCATTTGATAGATTCAATCGGTTCTTCTAGAAAAGGAGAGAAATTAAAGTGAATGAAACCCTACATCCCACCATCCGCTTGAAAACAGGCAAACAATTGCTGTATCCTTTAAAGGACAAAACACCTAAAGGATGTAAAAATAATGAGATTAAATAAATTTATTAGCGAATCGGGCTTTACTTCTAGACGCGGAGCAGACAAGCTCATTAGCGAAGGGAAAGTGACGATTAACGGACGTGTCGCGGAGCTTGGCAGTCAGGTGGAAGCGGGAGACGATGTGAGGGTGAACGGCAAATCCATCGTGGTAGCTAGAAACTATGTATATATTGCACTGAATAAACCAGTTGGAATTACAAGTACAACGGAGCGTCATATTAAAGGAAATATTATCGATCTCGTGAACCATCCACTACGGATTTTCCATATTGGAAGGCTCGACAAGGACTCTGATGGTTTAATTCTGCTAACAAATGACGGGGACATCGTTAATGAAATCCTTCGGTCAGAAAACAAACATGAGAAAGAGTATATTGTCACTGTAGACAGACCCATCACCAAAGAGTTTGTTGCAAAAATGTCATCTGGTGTGGAAATTCTTGATACAAAAACCCTTCCTTGTATAGTGGAGCAACAATCAAAGTACGTGTTTAAAATTATTTTAACACAGGGCTTAAACCGACAAATTCGCCGCATGTGTTCAAGCTTAGGGTACGGAATCGTTCGCCTTCAGCGTACAAGAATTATGAACATTCATCTTGGCAACCTCCCCGTCGGTCAGTGGAGAGATTTAACCAAGGAAGAAAAAAGGGAATTGTTTAAAGATCTAAATTACGAACCGAAACAGTAAAAAAGCTGAAGGAATGTCTTCAGCTTTTTCTAATAATGATGGCTGGCTTACCGATCGGATAATATTCAATTTCCTCACAGTCTCGAACAGCTTCTTCCGAAAAACTGTTTCTTCCATCAAAAACGATTGGCTGTTTCATTTGAGAAATGACTTCTGATAATACGAGCTGCTTGATTTCCTTCCACTCCGTAACGATAAAGACAGCATCTGAATCTTTTATCGCCGCTTCCACCGAGGTAGCATACGCGATTTGTTCTCCGAAAATTCCTTTAGCATTACGCGTTGCCACCGGGTCGTATCCGATTACAGAGGCTCCTTCGTTCAATAAAGAATGAATGATGGTAATCGAGGGTGCTTCTCTCATATCATCCGTCTCCGGTTTAAAAGAAAAGCCAAGCACAGCTATTTTCTTATGCTTTAAATCTCCAAAACGATTCAAAGCCTTTTTTACAAGAAGCAGCTTCTGTCGGTTGTTAATCATCATCGTTTCTTCAATCATTGAAAAAGGTACATGATACTCTTTCGCGGCGGCTAAGAGTGCGCTAACATCCTTAGGAAAACAGGACCCACCATAACCAATTCCACTTTGTAAAAAGGCTGCCCCTATCCGTTGATCTAGCCCCATTCCCTTAGATACATCTTCTACGTTTGCACCTACTGCCTCACACAGGTTTCCTATGTTATTTATAAAACTGATTTTCGTTGCTAAAAAGGCATTTGATTCATACTTAATCATTTCCGCACTTCTTGCATCTGTCTTGACAACACTTGCGTTGAGAGGAGCGTACATCATTTCGATTACTGCAGCTGCCTCCTTATTCTCACACCCAATCACAATGCGGTCAGGATGTAATGTATCTAGCACAGCTGAGCCTTGTCGCAAAAATTCCGGATTGGATACAACGAAGGGTGAGACTTTGTTTTGACCAAAGGCCTCCAGCAATTTTTTCACCTTTTCATTTGTGCCAACGGGAACGGTGCTCTTTATCACAATAATTGAGCCTTTTTCGATGTAAGGAGCAGCATCTTGGATCGCCTGAAATAGATACGTTAAGTCCGCTTCCCCGCTATCTTGCTGAGGAGTACCCACTGCAACGATGATCACCTCTGACTTCTTCAAACCTTCTTGATGCGACGTAGTAAACTGCAACCGTTTGGCCACCATATTTTTAGTAAGCAATTCCTCCATTCCTGGTTCATAAATGGGAGATTTCCCTCCACGAAGAAGGTTAATTTTTTCCTCACTAGTATCAATACATATTACGTGGTGGCCGATTTCCGCTAAACAAACGCCTGTAGATAATCCTACATAACCTGTTCCAATTACAGTTATTCTCATACTTCATCATTCTCTCGTTGTCGAAAATCCATATCCTCATAGATGCCTTTGATATACTCTAAAACCACTTCCCTCATATCTTCCCTTCTTAGCGCAAAATCGAGTGTTGCTTTCACAAACCCGAGTTTGTCTCCAATATCGTAACGTGTACCCTCAAAGGAATAAGCAAATACGGCTTGCTCTTTATTCAGTTCATTAATTGCATCAGTTAACTGCAGTTCGACATTAGGAACGATCGGTAATGACTCAAGCTTCTCAAAAATTTCCGGCCTAAAAACGTATCTTCCGATAATCGCATAGTTTGAGGGAGCATCCTCTCTCCTTGGCTTTTCGACTAATGAATCAAGTGAAAATAAATTAGGAATTCCGATGGCTCCTTTTGGTTTTACAATTCCGTATTTGCTCACCTCATCGTCGCTCACCGTTTGAACAGCTACAACCGAGCTGTTACAGTACTCGAAAACATTCATGAGCTGCTTTAAGCAAGGCACTTCCGATTCCACAATGTCATCACCTAACATGACGGCAAACGGTTCCTGACCAATAAAGCTTTTCGCACATAAAATTGCGTGCCCCAATCCAAGAGGTTCCTTTTGCCTCACATAATAGATGGTTACTAAACTGGATAACTTGCGAATTTCTTCTAATACCTCTAACTGGTTCTTTCGCGTTAAGGTGTCTTCGAGCTCATATGATTTATCAAAATGATCTTCAATCGAACGTTTGCCTCGTCCGATAATAATCACAATTTCCTTAATTCCAGCTGCTACGGCCTCTTCGACAATATATTGGATCGTCGGTTTATCGACGATGGGCAGCATTTCTTTCGGCTGAGCTTTTGTTGCTGGCAAGAATCTTGTTCCTAATCCTGCAGCAGGGATAATTGCCTTTCGTACCTTCATCCTTCTCCCTCCCCTCTATTGCTTTCTGCTGAAAGAAACGGGAGGAACTCTCTTGCCATGAATTTCTTTAAACTTCGAGGAAGCATCTTCTTACGGCGCCTGATTAAATACTGAGAAAGTATTTTTTTCTCTTCCGCGCTAACTTGCCAATCATCTGGGATGATGCTGACAATTTCCTCAATTAGAAAGTTAGGGATGGTTTGAATCACTTTTAACGCTTCATAAAAGTCCGATTCTCCTCCTACAAATTGGGCCATTAACCGGTGAGTTGCACTTTTTAATATTTTCACAGGAAGATCTTCAACTTGTTCTCCTGTCCAGTTATAAGAACCAAAGCATTCTGCATGGTCAATGATCCATAGATAATACGCCTCATGGCCCGCTTCTTTTAGTAAAATATTTTTCTTCGTTCGATCGCGGTTTGATAACCAATAATCAAATAAAATAATTGAAGCTAGCTGTTGCTCGTTTACGATTTTCTTAATTTGAGAGACTTCGTGTCCATTGTAACAATCCGGAATATATCGCGAAGCAAACTGATAGCGACTTTCACTTTTGATAAAATCAGGAATTTCATTGGAGAATTCAGATGGCATTTCTATAATTTGAGCGTGTGGAATGGGCAGTTGTAAGTATCTAGCTAGGCAGTATGCTACCCATTCATTTGGCAATGATTTTTCGAACCCAGGTATGAAATACTTCACAGCATATTCATGTCCATCGTCAAACTTAATTAAGTGAGTGTTTGATTTTCCTTCTAACCTCTTTACGTATGAAACTGGCTTAATCATCATCCACCTTCACCACACCGTCTCTACCTGTTTCTTTTCGCATGATTTCTAGTAAAAATTGAACATATTTCTCGGCCACTCGGTGAATATGGAAGTTCTCAAGTGTGTGCATGATCGCCGCCTCAGACATCTCTTTCTGTACTTCAGGCTGGTCGATAATGAAATATAGCTTCTTAATTGCCTCATCGACATTCATTCCGTGAAATAGTTTCCCTGTTTCTCCATCTTTCACAATTTCTGTGACGGGCATCATTCGAGAGGCTACCACTGGAACTCCACAAATCATGGATTCCACAAAAGTATTTCCAAATGACTCTGTCTTTGTAGTCGCGATTGTACAGCCACCCGATTGACGAATTTTTGCATACACATGTGGCATTTGCTGATAAGGAATGACCGGAAACCACTTAATGATGTCAGTTAATCCTTCTTCTTTCCACACTGCAGCAAACTCTTCTCTCTGCACACTTTGTGCTCCACCAATGACCCAGAATTCAATATCACTGCGTTCCTGTTTAACTCTTTTAGCGATTTCCACCAGCATCGGCCAATTCTTCCTTTTATCTAATCGACCAATCCAACCGATGACCTTTTTATCCTTTGGCAGGATAGGCACTGCATCATAATCGATTTCTTCTTCATTAAGTGCGTAATAATAAGCTGGGTCGATTCCGTTATAAATCACCTCGATTGGAATCCCTTCAATAAGAATGGACACAAGCCTTTTTTGGTAATGGGAGGGAACAATGATGGCTACTGGTTCAATGCCGTGAAAATTTTTGATATGAGGAGTAAGTTTAATCAGTTCTGGGGTACGTGCTTCGACTATTACTGGTCCGTTATAATTGGCCATTTGCAGCCACTTAAAGGCATCCTTTGTATCAACAACAATGACTGCGTCATATTGATTATCTTGGATAATTTTCACTATTTCGTCTTTGTCCTTCGTCAAGTAAACAGGAGCTACATCTTCCATAATATGCATCCCACCGTGATCTGTCGTATACAGAAACTCGGTTTCTATGCCATATTTTTTAAAATATATCGCCCGATTACGCCACCCAGCATTCACCCCTCCAACCGTGAGTAGACGCCAGATTACTAATATTTTCATTATAACTCTCCTTACTTTTTGCCCTTTTTACTGTTATCCATGATTTTTTGCATTAATAGGGAGGTTAGTTCCTGTCTTAACATTTTGCTTTTCTCAGCTGGCGAAGCCTTTTCAAACTTCTTTTTATCCTCTTTGGTTTTCTTGTCATCTTTCTCTTTTTTGTCTGGCTTATTCAGTCCATTAATAATACGTTGGATTTCGCTAAAATCAATTTTTTCTAGTCTTTTATTTGACTCTTCTTCTACTACCGGTTGTTGCTGTTTCTGCTCTAGTGCATCCCAGTGCTCGTCAATTTTCTGCATCACTTCATCAGGGTTTTGCCCTCTAGCTAACATTGTTTTTACCCATTCTTCTTTAAAAACCTTGTGCATTAAGTTAACGAGATTGTTAGCATTTTCCTTCTCATCCTTCGTCAACAGGCGACTACTAAGATCCTTAACCACTTTCTTCGTTTTTCCACTCTCTAATAGCAAAGGGTAAATTTCTCTGGCCAGCTCTTCCATGCGCATATAATAGCTCCACTCCTCGAGAAGTTCTGGAGAAAAAGCCTTAACATGAGATAGAAATGTCTCCCTATGAGTTTCTCCTAAAGAGGTTAATAGTTTGCGAGGATATGGATATACCCGGTCACGCCAAATCGTCCTTGCTACGTCAATGACCCGGAGACTGCCATCTGCTTGGAGATAAATTTGTCTCTTATGATGATCGATTCTCTCATAGCCGATTTCTTTAAAAATAATCAGCATTTCTATAAGTTTTGCTGATAACTCTTCTGTTAACGGGTGTGATTGTAAGTACTCCCTCAAATCAATTCCCTTAATGGTTTCCATAACAATAAAAAGAGGTCCATGATCATACACCTTAGGGAACAAACCTGTATGCTGTCCCATAGATAATGCTTCATACTCCCTCTCACAATCCTCTTCATTACCGAATACCTTGACACATACATCGTCGGTATAATGAAATACAGCTCCCTGTCGCCCCTTCCCGATCATTTGAAGAGGGCTATTATTGATAACTTCTACATCTTGATTTTCTAGATTGTTTACCGTAATGCTCTCAACCATCTGTCTTAACTCGCTAGTGTCCAAAAAAGTAACCACCTTTCTACATACTATTCACTGTCAGCGAACCAGTGTTTTATTTACATTCTCTTTACATTAGATTCATAAATTTTAAAAGTGTACAGGCTATTAACTAGGGAAAAAGAGGGAATGACCAGTGTCATTCCCCCTTTCTTACTCACTACTATTCGAATGTGAACGCTGACGCTCTTGTTCTGCGAGAATTTCGTTATCCTCTGCATTGTCTCTTGTTACTTTTTGTGTCAGGATTGCTCCTACAGCCACTAAGATCATAACAGCGATATAGTACCCTTTTTCATTTAGTTCAAGGCTATCAGCATTATAAAGACCGATACTAAAAAGAAATACCCCTGCAAAGAAAGTAAAGTAAGCTAGTACGGTGAAAGCCGTGGTATTTCTACGTCTATACTTCATATTCATCCCCCTAAAATACACTATAAGTTCCATTTCAGGTATATTATACCAAGTATACAAGGTGTAAATCTACACTTTTTTTCACAAAAAAAGACTGACTTTGAATTGTCAGCCTTTCAACCAGAAATTACTCACCCTTAATTGCTTTTACTTCATCAGGATGGTTATCAATCCATTCCTGTGCTACTTCTTCCGCATCACGATTATTATCTTCAATTTCAACAATCATCTTTTCAATATCAGATACATTCATGCTCCAGTTGCTTAATAATTCATATGCTTCTGGTGCTTTATCTTTTAACTCATTGTTTGTAATCACGTGAACTTCTGATGTATCAAAGTATCCTTCTGGACTTGGTAGTACCTTTAAATCATAGTTAGCAAACATTGGATGTGGTCTCCAGCCAAGGAAAAGAACAGGCTCTTCTTTCGCCATGATACGCTGTGCTTGAGCTAACATACCGCCTTCACTTGATGCTACATATTCAAAATCCAGCCCTAACTCTTCAATCATTTTTTTAGAGGTTACACTCATTCCTGCACCCTCTTCAATTCCATAAACCTTCCCACCAAATAAATCTTCCTTGCCCTTTAAATCTTCTACAGACTCAATTCCTTCAACATACGTTGGAATGACCCAACCAAGCTCTCCATCTGTATAACTTACTGCTGTATCTTCAAGTTTATCTCCAAACTGCTCCATATAGTTCGCATGCATGACTGGAAGCCATGAATCCATAAATACATCCAGATCCCCTTTTGAGAGACCCGTATATACTCCACCAGCATCAGCATTTGTTTCTTTAACTGTATAACCCATGTCTTCAAGAAGAAGCTTGGCAACCTTTGTAGGTGGGATTGTACTCGTCCACGGTGTTACCCCAAAGTTAATGGTGACATTTTTGCTGTCTTCTCCAGCTTCTCCGGAAGTACTTGCTCCACTGCTACAACCTACAAGTAAAATGAAGGCCAGTAGTAATAATAAGCTTACCTTTAGTTTTTTCAATCTTCCCCACTCCTTGACTATTTTTTATTTTTATTACCTAAACCTTGAGTAATACGGTCTAGGATAATAGCTAACACAACAATTCCTAATCCACCAACCAAACCTAATCCAACATTAACGCTCGATATTCCTGCTAATACGGTTGAACCAAGACCAGGTGCACCGATCATAGATGCAATAACTGCCATGGATAGGGCCAACATAATCGTTTGATTTACCCCTGCCATAATCGTTGGGATAGCAACAGGTAGCTGCACTTTTACAAGCATTTGCCATGAAGTGGATCCAAAAGCCCTAGCTGCTTCGACCATATCTTCAGGCACTTGTTTAATAGCCAGGGTTGTCATACGAACCGCTGGCGGAGTCGCAAACACAAACGTTGAAATAACCGCTGGAACTTCACCTAATCCAAATAACAGAATAGCCGGTATCAAATACACAAAGCTCGGTAAAGTTTGCATAAAGTCCAATATTGGACGAACAATTTTATCTAAAACTGCATATTTGGCAGTTAAAATCCCTAATGGTAAACCAATGATGATGGAAAAGACGGTTGCTACAACCACAACGGCCAAGGTTAACATCGCATCTTCCCACAGGTTAACGGAACCAAGATATAAAGTACCGATTAAAGTAAAAATAGCAATTCCTTTTCCAGCAAGTTTCCAAGCTAATAAAATCAATAATATAGCAATGACTTCAGCTGGAATCATAAGAAATAAATCAGCCACGCCATTGATGAAAAAAGAGATAATGGAGCTGACTGAATCAAAAAAGCCACCCATGACCGGAATCAACCAGTCGTAAACAAAATTATTCGTCCAATCCTCTAACGGTAATGTAAAGTAGTTCATTCTTTCATCCCCTCGCTTTGCTCTTTCCCTAACACAAGTCCCGAAAGGATCGAAACTCTAACAATAATTCCTACTAACTTGTTTTCCTCCACAACAGCGATAGGATATCTTGATTCCGCTGCTATACCAATCAGTTCACTTAGTGGAGTAGTAGGAGCAGTCGTATGGAAATCTGACTCTAGCACATCTTCCACCCATTTGTTTTCCTTATAGGCTTTGATGGCCGCATCGATCGTTAAAATTCCTTTTAAGTTTTTATCCTTATCTACTACGAAAATACTTGAGAGGCCTGCATCCTCCATCTTCTTCATCGCTACCCTTGGGCCATCTTTCCATGTTGTGATGACGTCAGGCTTTTTCATAATATTAGAAGCCATGAGTACCTTCGAACGGTCCACGTCCTCAACAAAGTTGTACACATACTCATTCGCTGGATTTTCAAGAATTTCTTCAGCCGTTCCAATTTGAACGATTTCTCCATTTTTCATAATCGCAATTCTATCGCCAAGTTTCAGCGCTTCATCAAGATCATGTGTGATAAAGAGAATCGTTTTTCCAAGCTTACTTTGAAGTTGAAGAAGCTCATCCTGCATCTCCTTACGAATAATGGGATCAAGTGCACTGAACGCTTCGTCCATAAGAAGAATATCAGAGTCATTCGCAAGAGCTCTCGCAAGCCCCACTCGTTGCTGCATTCCACCACTCAGTTGATCAGGAAAACTATTTTCATATCCTTCTAACCCAACATCCGCAATAGATTTACGAGCTTTTTCTTCTCTAACGCTTTTTTCTACTCCTTGTACTTCGAGACCATACGCCACATTTTCTAGTACATTCCGATGTGGAAACAAAGCAAACTTTTGAAACACCATTGATAGCTTTTTTCTTCTTGTTTGCATCAGATCATTTTTATTCATTTTTGTAATATCTTCACCATCAATGAGAACCTCTCCACTGGTCGGTTCAATCAAACGATTGATTAAGCGAATCAATGTCGACTTACCACTTCCTGAAAGTCCCATAAGAACGAAGAATTCTCCTGGCTTCACTTCAAAGGAAGCATTTTTAACACCAACGGTCATGCCGGTTTCTTTTAAAATTTGCTCTTTGCTTTGCCCTTGTTGTAAGCGCTTAACTCCCTCTTTTGGATTTGAGCCAAACACCTTCGTGAGATTTTTCACATGAATTTTATTCATTTTATAACCCCTTTTTTGTTTCTCTATTTATTTGATAGATTTATAGATTGATAAGATGTGTATTGTATATAAGAGGAAAAACGAAGAGAGTGAGTAGTTTGAAGTTTTCCTGCCCTTTTATTGTAGCTTGATTGTCATGTGTTTAACAAAGCCGAAATTTCTGTATATTCCGTAGATATTGTTCGTAAAGTTTTAACTGTACAAATCAGACAGTAGAATGGTTAAAATTCCTCCTGAATGCTCCATAATCCTCCAAAATAATACGTTTCTACTTTTAAATTCAATATGATACTCTATAGATAGAAAGCTCAGGGAAGTGAAAATATCTTGAATGAACAAGACAAACTATTGAAAGCAAGAGATCGTTTTATTGATTCGATGGCTAAAAATATGAGTCTTTACGGAATTACCCATTCGGTAGGAAGACTGTATGGATTATTATACTTTAGTGAAAAGCCAATGACTCTTGATGAAATGAAAGACGAGCTTGGAATGAGCAAAACGAGTATGAGCACAGCTGTTAGACAGCTTCAAGAACTAAATATGGTAGAAAAAGTGTGGAAGAAAGGTGAAAGAAAAGATTTATACCAAGCAGCAGACGACTGGTACGAATCCTTCTCAGCCCTGTTTTCCACAAGCTGGCGAACAGGCATCTCCCTTAATATCTCTACTATTAATAGATCACTGAAAGAGCTTCGTGCTCTTGTTGAAAATCCAGAAACCAGTGACGAAGTAAAGGCTTCAGCAGTGTTAGATATTGAAAAATATCAATATGCACTAGATTACTATGACTGGCTCAACCGTTTTGTTGACAGCCTCGAATCAAAGGAAATATTTGATCATATTCCAAAAAAGGAGTAGTGGATGATTGACCATCCGCTGCTTCTTTTTTGTTTTAATGAAATACCCAGGATGGCGGAAGCGCAAACCTCATATTTTTATATTTTTGGGCTGGTCTATATGACCGGTTGATGATTTTTTGGGTTGATGCGGGCAATTAGAGAGGCACTATTTGACCGGTTGGGGATTTATTGGGTTGCTGCGGGCAATTAGAGAGGCGCTATTTGACCAGTTGGTGATCTTTTGGGTCGCTGCGGGCAATTAGAGAGGCGCTATTTGACCGGTTGGTGACTTATTGGGTCGCTGCGGGCAATTAGAGAGGCGCTATTTGACCGGTTGGTGACTTATTGGGTTGCTTGCGGGCAATTAGAGATGTGCTGTTTGACCGGTTCATGATCTTTTGGGTTGCTGCGGGCAATTAGAGAGGCGCTATTTCACCGGTTGGTGACCTTTTGGGTTGATGTGGGCAATTAGAGAGGCGCTATTTCACCGGTTGATGACTTATTGGGTTGCTGCGGGCAATTAGAGAGGCGCTATTTGACCGGTTGGTGACCTTTTGGGTTGCTGTGGGCAATTAGAGATGTGCTATTTGACCGGTTGGTGACTTATTGGGTCGCTGCGGGCAATTAGAACGTCCCTATCTTACTGATTAACTACTTTTTCCTCCCCAACGGGCACTGAAACCCCAGCAACTAAAAATAAAAATGCCCCCCACCCAACAAAACTGCTAAAATATAAGTTGAAGAGTAATCACGATAAGGGGTCTTGCGCCATGTTTGAATTATTGCTCACGATGGTCGAACGGTTGGGTATTATTGTTACGATTGCGTTCGTGTTAACACGGTTTCCCTTTTTCCGGGACATGATTTATCAAGAACAACTGGATCGAAAACAGCGATATACGGCCATCCTCTTTTTTGGCTTCTTTGGCATTATTGGAACTTATTCGGGATTAACATTAAGCACGGAAAGCTTGCACTTTAGCTCGTGGACAGCGGGTTTGAATCCAGATGAAGCGATTGCGAACTCACGTGTCGTAGGCGTGGTTATTGCTGGGTTGCTTGGAGGTTATAAGGTCGGTATTGGAGCAGGAATCATTGCCGGTCTCCACCGGTTTACGCTTGGTGGCTTTACTGGAATTTCTTGTGGGCTTGCCGCCATCATTGCTGGAGTTCTCGCAGGTCTGTTTCACCGCAAAAATAAACATGTTCGATTACCATCTGCCTTTTTTATCGGTGCCCTAGCAGAATCCGTTCAAATGCTCATTATATTACTGATTTCTCGCCCGTTTGAAAAAGCTTGGACACTTGTAGAAATCATCGGTGTTCCTATGATTCTTGCAAATGGAATTGGAAGCGCACTCTTTTTGCTCATCATCAAAAGTGTGATAAATGAAGAGGAGCGAACGGGTGCCATTCAAGCACAGAAAACGCTTCGTATTGCTGAAAAAACGCTTAGCCATTTACGCCATGGACTGTCCCATGATTCAGCAAAAGCCGTCTGTCATATTCTCCATAATGAAATCCGTACAAGTGCGGTCTCTATGACCAATACGAAAGAAATTCTTGCGCATGTGGGGCTTGGTTATGATCATCATCAAGTCGGGAGCCCTATACAAACGCAAATTACTCAGTCTGCTATCCAAAAAGGCGAAACGATCGTTGCTGATAAAAATGCCATCCATTGCCGCGAAAAAAGTTGCCCTCTTGGTGCTGTCGTTGTTGCGCCATTACGACAACAAGGTGAAACGATCGGAACGTTAAAATTTTATTTTCGTTCTGAAAAAGAAATCACTCCTGTGATTATGGAGCTTGTATCAGGATTAAGTTCATTATTAAGTAACCAGCTAGAAACAGCGGATGTTGACCGTGCGTATCAGCTGGCAAAAGAAGCGGAAATCAAAGCTCTGCAGGCACAAATCAGTCCGCATTTTTTATTTAATACACTAAACACGATTTTGTCGCTCATTCGCCTGGACCCTATGAAGGCACGCAAGCTACTCGTTTCACTGTCGCATTTTTTACGCCAAAACCTGTCCGTTACCACTCAAAGCTTAACCACACTTGAGCAGGAACTGAAGCATGTGAAAGCTTATTTAGCTATTGAGGAAGCACGATTCGTTAATAAATTATCGGTCACCTATGATATAGACGAAAATACATTGTTGCAAAATATCCCTCCGCTTACGCTTCAACCCATTGTTGAAAATGCGATTAAGCATGGATTTAAAGATAAAGAGAAGAATTGTTACATCCATATATCGACTAAAAAAGAACCAACACATATCCTTGTCACCATTGAAGATAATGGCGAAGGAATTCCTCCAGAGAGAATTCAGCAATTATTAGCGCAACCCATATCATCTGAAACCGGAAGCGGAGTCGCGCTATACAATGTAAACCGTCGTCTATCATTTGTATTTGGTGAAAAAACAACCCTACAAATCAACAGCATATTACAACAAGGTACGAGCATACAGTTTTCAATACCAATTGGCGAGGTGAATGAAAATGGATCCATTTATTAAAGTGATGGTGGTGGACGACGAACCATACAGTCGCGAAGAACTAAAGCATCTGCTACAGTCCTTTTCAACCATTCAGGTGGTTGGGGAAGCAGAATCAGGTGAAGCCGCCCTTATGAAGGTATTACAGCTTCAGCCAGATGTGATCTTTTTAGATGTGGAAATGCCTCGTATGAACGGTATGGAGTTAGCAAAGGCACTTAAGGAATTTAAAAAACCTCCTTATATTGTATTTGCTACCGCCTATCCTGAGTTCGCTGCCGAAGCCTTTCGGTATGATGCCCTAGATTATTTGCTGAAGCCTTATGATGAGGATCAGCTACGCGAAACGATCTTGAGATTAGAAAAAAAGCTGGCCCCAATGAAAGAGCAAAACAAAACATCTGGAAAGCTTGCGATTGAAGCAGACGGGGAGATTTTATTTATTGATCCAAAGGAAGTTTACTATATTGTGAGAGATGAGAAGAATACAAAGCTTGTTACCGAGGAACATGAGCTCATTACGAAGCTCCCTCTTAAGGAGTTTGAATCAAGGCTCGTTCCCTTTGGCTTTTTCCGTATTCATAAAAGCTTTCTTGTGAATTTAACCTATGTCAAGCGGCTAACTCCGTGGTTTAACGGAGCTTATCAGCTAGAACTTGAAGGAAAAAAGGAGCTTCTATCCGTAAGTAGAAACTACGTGAAAGCACTCCGAGCAAGACTTGAAATCTAATTATCTACTTATCATGCAGGTTAATTCAGGTTAACGACATGATAATGTTAGAAAACCGCTTTTCAGTCCAAAATCCCCCTTACAAATGTTCTTGTCTTTTATAATTATTTTTGAAAACGCATTCATTAATATTATAAGGGGGAATTAGTTTGTATACCTTTTTAGCAGGAATTGCCCTACTCATCGTTGGTTACTTTACTTATGGAAAATTCGTTGAAAAAATCTTTGGGGTGAAGGCGGATCGTGCGACACCTGCGTATGTGAATAACGATGGCATTGACTATGTGCCAATGAGCACACCAAAGAACTCCCTTATTCAGCTACTAAATATTGCTGGTACAGGACCTGTTTTCGGACCGATATTAGGAGCTCTTTACGGACCGGTGGCCTTCATATGGATTGTCATTGGCTGTATTTTTGCAGGTGCTGTTCATGACTATCTAACCGGTATGATTTCTATCCGTAACAAAGGAGCTCATCTACCTGAGCTGGCGAGCCGCTTCTTAGGAAAAGTAATGAAGCACGTCGTAAATGGATTTGCGGTTCTTCTTCTTTTACTAGTTGGAACTGTGTTTGTCACCACTCCAGCTAGCTTATTACATGTTGTGATGGACGGAAAAGTTGCCTTATCAATCATTATCGTTGCGATTTTTATTTATTATATTTTAGCTACTTTACTTCCAGTGGACAAATTAATTGGACGTTTATACCCATATTTCGGAGCTTTGCTACTAATTAGTGCGCTAGGTGTTGGAATTATGTTAATTGTCACAGGTGCCCCAATTCCTGAACTATCATTAACAAACTTCCACCCAGATAATCTACCAGTATTACCATTGTTATTCTTTACGATCTCTTGTGGAGCTCTTTCTGGCTTCCATGCTACACAAACACCAATCATCTCTCGTACCACACAAAACGAGAAACAAGGCCGTAAAATTTTTTATGGCATGATGATCACAGAAGGTGTGATCGCTATGATTTGGGCGGCGGCTGCCATGAGCGTATTTGATGGTGGTTATGCAGGATTACAAGAAGTTCTAGCCGCTGGTGGACCTGGAGCTGTTGTTAGCCAAGCGTCTACTGCACTACTTGGTGCAATCGGTGGTACATTAGCAATCCTTGGTGTAGTCGTTCTTCCCATCACATCGGGTGATACAGCTTTCCGTAGTGCACGTATGATTATTGCTGAATATATCAATGTAGCACAAAAGAAACTGAGCAACCGTTTATGGATTGCTATCCCATTATTTGCAGTATCTGCCGTTCTAACTCAAATGGATTTCAACTTATTATGGAGATACTTCAGCTGGGCTAACCAGTCCACAGCTGTTATTGCTTTATTCGTGGCAGCCATGTACCTTTACATCGCGAAAAAGAACTACTATATTGCACTCGTACCAGGAATTTTTATGCTCGTAATGGTGATCACGTATATATTAAATGCCCAAATTGGATTTGGACTTTCTATGAATACTTCATGGATTGGTGGGTTGATCGGAACTGTGGTCTTAGTGGTCATGTTCTTCCGAGCGGCGAAAAAAGCACGGGCAAACAATCTACCGCTTGAAGAAGATATTTCGAATTGGAATCGAGTGGCGTAAAAGTTGAAGCTGACTCTATGTGAGTCAGCTTTTTTTGGGGTTTGCTGTTATTTAAAATTTTCATAGATGGAAAACATCGGTAGCATCGCAGCCATTACGATTAACCCGACGATGCTTCCCAACACCGCAATCATAAGCGGCTCTAAAATGGCACTCAAACGAGTAGACATTTCCTCCACATCGTCTTCATAAAACTCGGCAATTTTCTCAAACATCGTATCAAGCTGACCCGTTTCTTCCCCGATTCGTACCATATGCGTCGTAATCTTAGGAAATACCCAGCTATTTGCTAACGGAGTGGATAAGCTTTCTCCCCGTCTTAATGAATTCTTTGAGTCCTCCAGCACCTTTGCAACAACTGAATTCCCCGCCACCTCTGCACTCATGGTTAAGGTTTGGAGCACCGGTACTGAGCTGGCAAACAGAGAAGCCATCGTTCGTGATACACGAGCTAAAATCGTTTTCTGCAACAATGTCCCAAAGATGGGCGTCTTCAATGCGATTAAATCAAGCATATATCGTCCCTTTGGATTCCGCTTGGTGGCAATAAAACCTACTACTAGTAAGATGACAATGCCTAAGGCGATATACCATTGATGAATCAAGAAATCAGACGCGGCCATCACGATTTTCGTCGGAACAGGAATTTCTCCACCTACAGATAGTAAGTTGTTTAATAGACTCGGAAGTACCTTTGTTAAAAGGATCACGACAACGATCACCGCAACAATGGAAACAGCAATCGGGTACACCATCGCTGACTTTACCTTTTCCTTTACCTTCCGATCTTTTTCATAAAAGATCGCCAACCGGTTCATGACATTTTCTAAGTCTCCACTCGTTTCCCCAGCAAGAACCATATTGACAAAAATACGGTCAAAGATTTTCGGAAACAGTGAGCATGATTTCGACAGTGATGTCCCGGAACGAACATCTTGATAAATGGTCTTTAATGCTTGTTGAAACGGCTTGGATGACACTTGCTCGGACAAAAGATGGATGGCATCGACAATCGGCGTTCCTGCATTCAGCAAGGTAGCTAACTGACGGCAAAAAATAACGAAATCCTGATTTTTTACAGGTGCTCCAATAATTATATTAAGATCCTTATTTAAAATGGATTCTTTTATTTCCTTTAGCTCAGCAATATATAAGCCTCTACGTTCAAGCTCCTCTGCTGCTGCTGCTTGATTGGCAGCCATGAGTTTTCCTTTTTGCTCTTTGCCGGTAAGGGAGTGAATTCCCTTGTATTTAAATTGCATGATTTCACCGCCTATAGCGCGTAATGTCCATGATTACTGATGAGCATCCCAATTCGGAATAAACTCATCAGCCGTTTGTTTGGTAATAGTCCCACTTTGAACAAGCTCTCTGACTGACATATTCATCGTTTGCATACCAAGAGCTTTATTGGTTTCCAAAATGGATTGAATTTGATGAATTTTATTAGAGCGAATCAAATTGGCAACCGCATGATTATTCACTAAAATCTCCATAGCCGCTCTTCTTCCGTCATCTTTGGCAACAGGCAATAATCGTTGGGAGACAACCCCCACTAAAGTACCTGCAAGCTGGGTACGGATTTGCTGTTGCTGCTCAGCTGGAAACACATCGATGATTCGATCCACCGTTTGGGCTGCACCGGATGTGTGGAGAGTTGCCAGAACCAGATGACCTGTTTCAGCAGCTGTAATCGCTGTACGAATCGTATCAAGATCTCGCATCTCTCCCACAAGAATCACATCAGGGTCCTGCCGTAGTGCCGCTCGTAAACCGATCGCAAAGGAATTAGAGTCCAACCCAATCTCCCGCTGATTCACGATGCTTTTTTTATGCTTATGCAAGTATTCAATTGGATCTTCTAGCGTTAAAATATGCTTGCTCATATTTTCATTTATAAAATCAACAATGGACGCAAGCGTCGTGGACTTCCCACTTCCCGTTGGTCCTGTAACGATTAATAATCCTTGTGTCTTCTGTGCAAACACCTTGATAATGTCTGGGAGATGAAGGTCAAGAAAGTTTGGTACATTACTATTAATCACACGACAAACAATCCCCACAGAGCCTCTCTGTCTAAAAACATTCACACGAAAGCGGCAGATTCCCGGTAAGGCATAGGAAAAATCAACTTCACCTTTTTGGTCAAAATGCTCCTGCAGCTCTGGAGTCATGAGCTCTCTTGCCATTTCCTCTGTTTCGTTAGGAGTGAGAGCTTGGCTTCCTACCTTCTTTAACTTCCCATTGATTCTTACAATAGGAGTAACTGCCGTCGTAATGTGTAAATCCGATGCTCCATTTTGAAATGCGAATAATAATAGTTTTTGAATCATCTTGAATTTCCCCCATTATTCTACCGTTACGCGATAAACCTCTTCTAAAGTTGTTAACCCTTGTGCAGCTTTTTCCAGTCCGTCCTCAAACATCGATACGAAGCCTTTTGTGTTTACGTACTTACGATAAGCAGAGTCCTGCATTTTCTGTGTAATCATATTGCGTAGCTCATCATCAATGAGGAGCGTCTCATGAATGGCCATACGTCCGCGATAGCCTGAGTTATTACATACCGAGCAACCTTTCCCCTTTTTCAAGTTGCTCGTTACCATTCCTCTTGATTGGAACACTTCTCTTTCTTCATGTGTTGGATCATACGGGCTGGCGCAGTTTTTACATATTTTCCGTACCAAACGCTGTGCCACAACCCCAGTCACAGCTGAAGACACGAGGAAGGGTTCAATCCCCATATCCATCAATCGGCTAACCGCAGAAACAGAATCATTCGTATGAAGCGTACTTAATACAAGGTGACCAGTTAGGGCTGACCGCAAAGCAATTTCCGCGGTTTCTGTATCACGAATCTCACCCAGCATGATAATATCCGGGTCCTGTCTGAGAATGGAGCGAAGTCCCGCCGCAAACGTCATACCAATATTCGCTTTTACCTGAACTTGATTAATTCCTCGGATCTGATATTCAACCGGATCCTCAACCGTGATGATGTTCACTTCATCAGTATTTAGCTTTTGCAATGCCGTGTAAAGGGTGGTGGATTTTCCTGACCCTGTAGGACCAGTAACGAGAATGATTCCATAAGCATTGCTAATCATTTTTCGGAAATTGGCCTCGTTTCTCTCTGAAAAACCAAGCTTTTCAACTCCGAGAACAACGTTTCCTGTGTCCAGCAAACGCATAACAACCTTTTCCCCGAACACGGTTGGAAGAATTGATACACGTAAATCTATATTTCTCATATCAATCTCCATTTTAAATCGACCATCTTGTGGAAGGCGCTTTTCAGCGATGTTCAGCTTGGACATAATCTTGATTCTTGAGACAAGAACATTGTTCATGTTCTTCGGGAGGGTACGCTCTGTTCGCAGAACCCCATCCACACGAAGACGAATAAGCGTTTCGTGTTCATGCGGGTCAATATGAATATCACTAGCCCCAACTTGAAGCGCCTGGCTCAAAAGCTGATTCACCATTTTCGCGACTGGGGAATCATCCGACTGCTGCGCTTCTAAAAAGCCTTCGTCATCCTCGTTTAATGGCATATCCTCAATCATTTTATCAATCGATTTTTGCATGCCATAGTAACGATTTAATGCTACTTGAATTTCATGCCTCTTTGCTATCGCTGGCTCAATCCTGAAGCCGGTGCTCAAGCGAAGATCGTCAATCGCAAAATAATCGAGTGGGTCGACCATCGCCACTAGCAATCTATCATTCGTCTTTTTAAGCGGAAGCAGCTGGTACTTTCTCGCTAACTCTTCATCTATAATATTAATGAGCTTTCGATCAATCTCAAGCTCATACAAATTCACTTTTTTAATGCCGAGCTGAAATTCCAGCACTTGAATAATCGTGTCTTCATCCACGATATTCATCGCAACTAATTGATCACCGAGACGCAAACCAGAACTTTTTTGCTGAAGCAGGGCATCCATTAATTGCTCGTCTGTAATTACATTTGTTTCAATAAGCAAATCGCCTATACGCTTTCGCTTAAGTGCCATTCGTTTGCTCTCCTTTTGTTCATTAGTTATTCCAATATCTGTTGAAAGGCTTCACAATAAAACACTCGTGCAGAGATGGTTGCATCCATATTACCCTTTTCAGAATTTAAAGAGTATGTGACATTCTGTATATGAAACACTCTCGGCAAATGTTCAAGCTTATCCACGAACTCATTGATGTCTTCATCACTGCCATTCAATGAGATTTGCACATCATTGTAAGAAACCGTAAACTCCTTAACTTCACTTACTCTTTCTTCAAGAAGCTTGTAGATCGATTCAGGAAATAAGGTACTCCACTGATCCTGCTCAACCGTTCCATCAGCGGTAGTTGTCGCTTCAGCTTGAGCCTCTTCGTCTGACTCCGTTTGGAAAGAGATAGTAGAAACCGATGTTCCTGTTTCTCCTTCTGTTTTTTCAATATCTTTGATGACCTGTTCTATATTTGGACGTCCAGGAATTCCTTGAAATAACTCCTGCTTTTCGGCTTCGGTCATCGTTTGTGGCTCTAACGATTGGAGCACCTTTTCATAGCTGGTCGTGTCAGCTTCAATTCTTTGTAAGTCCGCTTCCTTTACTGCTTTTTCTGCAGCAATTGGTCGTAAGATAGCCCAGTAAAAGATCCCACAAAATAAAACCAATATCGCGATCGCAATAATTAGTATCTTTTCTTTTAGCAAACTCTCTAATTTCATTGCTGCTCACCTTCTAACGTCACAACAGTTGCTTCAAAAAATGCTTCGTACAAATTGGTCTCCGTATTTAAACTAATACTCGTCACCTTTGCCTCTGTCACAAAATCAGCCTCTAACAACTGCTGAAGGTAGGTTGCCGCTGCATCTTTGGTTGGGAACATAACCGTCATGGTTAGTGCACCCGTGTTTTCAAAGGTATAGTTGGAGACGGAACCACCTTCGGGTAGAAACTGGTATAGATCTTCTTTTATGGTGATTGGGTTTTTATAAATCCCATTTAAAAATCCATGAATTTTATTATATTTATCTACGAAATTATATTCTGTCACACCCGTTCGACGGGCCGTAATCTCCGCTAACACCGTATCTCTCGCTTCCGTACTTTTTGCAACTTTCTCGTCCAGCTCGTGTACCGAACTTTTCACCATAATAAATAAAATAATGAGTAATGCGGAGATCACAAGAAACAAGCCTGCTGCACCCAGTAAATACGGCAATCTATTTAACCTGTTTCTCCTCTCCTGTGGCAATAAATCAATGCTAAAGTTCACTACGATCTCTCCTATCTACCACCATTACTTTTTCCACTTCTTCTTTACGGTTTCATTTCCTTTAAGAGCTAGTCCAATCGCAACGCTTGTTGAATTCAATAGGTCTTTTTTATGGAAATTGTTCGCGACAATCTTTGAAAAATCAATATCCGCTACTTCTACCTCAAGACGATCAGATAGGACAGATACAAATTGACAAGCGTTTTTCCCGGTAACAATGACTCGTTTAAAATGGCTATTTCCCTTGCTTAAAGAGAATCGAAAGAAGTTTTGTGCTTTTTCTATTTCTGTGACCACATCATTAATATAGGTCTCTTCATAAAGAGCAGATTCCTCAACAGAAGCAGCTGCTTCTACTAAATTTTCTACAAATCCATCAAAGGGCAACACATCACTGGTTGAAAATAAATCTTCCTGTTCAATCTCCATTGCTCCCACTGTCATGGTTCTTGAAAAGGCAATGGTACCATTGGCGAAAATATGAATATCAATGGATTCCTTAGACAAATCAACAACCATCTCGGTATCATGCAACCACTCAGGGTTTGTATGTGAAATCAATCGCTGTAATGCCGTCCCGCGAATCTCCGCACTCAATGGCTTCAAACCTGCTTGAATACTCACTTCCAATAGGTCCTCAGATAATGGTAATGATGTCGCAAAAAACAGAATATCCGCTTTATCGGTTGCCATCTCTCTTAACTCAGAAGCAAACTCCACAGCCGTCAATTTTTCAATATCCATCTGCTCGTCTGGCTCCGCCTTAATCGTCCCGATCTTCACAAAATCATAAATAGATTTTTCAAACGGAAGATGAATACTTTCCCCTACTTGGTATTGAAGAAGCTTCGCAAGCGCATCTTCCTTTAAATCAGGAAGCGAGGTAATTCGTCTCACAATGATGTTTTGTGTTGGAAAGGCCAGATGAACATGCTTGTCCAACACCTTCTCCTTCAACAAGTCGGCTATACTTTTTACATCGGATATTCTTGAATTTTCTATTATGGAATTCTTTGTATTGATGACATCTATATCAAGTAAAACAGGATTGTTGTTTTGGATTTTTACCTTCGCAGTAGTTAGGTACTGATCGCGGAAGTCTATGCCCGAGAATGTATCGTTTTTCTTGAAGTTGAACATGTTGCACCTTCTTTCTATGGTTGATTTATCGATTGGTTGAGAAATTGATCGTATCTGAATCTAGACTAGATGAATATTTATCTGATGAAGCTGTCCCATTAAGAATGGAACAAACATTTTTAATGTCAGAACATTCCATGCCTTCCCCTCTTCCATTTACTTCAAAGTGTGCTGTCCCATTATAGTTTTTTGCTATTAAACCGCTATTTACTGTTACTACCGAGTTTCCATTGTGTGTAATTGACTCTGCAATTAATACACCCTCAATGACTAATTGAGTTACTGCGTTTCCACTTCCACCAATCGTTATATCTTTTACATATACAATGGCGCCTTTAGGAATAATTATGGTTTCTCCACCGCCACTTATAGAGATCTGAGAGAATTTTGTAATTCCTTTTGGAAAAGTGTATATGTCACCCTTTTTAATTTCATTAGGCCCAATTGAAGTTGTGTAGCTATTCCAATTAATCCCTAGATCCGCAATAACCTTGTTATAATCAATTGAAGCAATGGACATCCGAAGACCTTCCTTGAATTGGTCCTTTTCAATAAAATGTCCCGGAGATACATAACCGTATGCTGTTGTTGTTTTAGTTAATGCATCTGCACTCACGTTAACATCAAAATCTATATTTCGGACAACTTTTGACTGGTTCGCATTTGCATAGCTTGCCTGTAAGGTTACTTTCACCGTTTGCATATTTGAATTTGGTGTGATGGAACTTATGTTTGTTGGGTTTGTTGTAACTTTTACCTGTACATTTTTTTCACCAATTTGATAGGTTTTCGTATTATTTGTAATATCCTTCAAATAGGCAAAAGGGCCACTATTTCCTGTGCTGGAGTTTTTATAATTACTCATCTCAGACAAGACAATTTCAATCGCACCTTCTGCCCGATAAAATTCCTCTTGTTCCTTCGTTGTTTTAACAACATTTTGAAGGCCATAAGTAGTGGTCGATAACATGGCTGTTCCAACGATACTAACAAGGACAACAATAAAGAGAACAATCATTAATGCTGCTCCTGATTCGTTACCTTTTGATCTTTGTATCATGTTCATCCCCCATCGACCACTTAATACCTAACTCTTTTTTGTGCATCATTAAAGACTTCTGTTGAAACCTTATACTCGTGATCACCTTTTTCTAATACTAGTGTCACTTTGTATCTTTTTTTCGTTCCACCTTCTACTAACTGTTCAGTAACCGTATAGCTCTTAACATTCTTGGATAACACAGTTCCTGATACTAATTTTATTTCACCATTAGAGTAAACAATTTTACTGTTAATCTCATTTCCATCTCTCACCGTATTCGAGATCGTTTCCATAATAAAACGAGCCTCACGCTGGAGTTCATTTTCCTTTGCTACTGCTCGTTCCATTTTAGTCCCATAGCTAAACAGGGAAAAGGCAAGTGCGGAGATACTTACCATAATTAAAATGACAATGAGTAACTCAATTAGTGTTACACCCTTTTGATTTCTCACTGCTTTTTCACCACCGTGACAAGTTCTAAACTAGAAGAGTCAGTTGATACTATTTTTGCTGTTACTTCAAAGAACTCAATCGCACTATACGTAACCGGATTTACTGTAATTGTTACTTTCGCATCATAGTTAGCTATAGTAGCGGTGCCGCAGCCCTGATCTTTTTGGCAATAATATTGTGTAGGGGAGGTTCCGCTTATGTACCCCTTTTCACGGATAATCTCCATAATTTGTTGACCATAATAGTTCAATTGCGTGTCTTCACCTTGCTCTACCGTCCTGGTAAATGAACCCGTCATAATTAAGAGCAACGGTACAATCACCATTCCAGCAATAACAACAGAGATCAATAATTCGATTAATGTGACTCCCTTTTCGTTGTTCATTTTTATCTGCCCCTTATAGGAGTAATGAGCTATACCAAGTCCAAATATCCTCTCCGTACAGGTAAGCCACTAATGTTCCAATCATAATCGACGGCCCAAAAGCAATCGGTTCTCTACGTTTAACAATTTTAAACGCGATTAATAGTATCCCAACAACAGCTCCTACAAATGAAGCTAAAACCAAGCTCATTACAGTCAGTGCTGGGCCGAGTACCACTCCAATAGCTGCATATAGCTTAATGTCACCACCACCCATGCCGCCTTTGCTAACAACAGCAAGCAACAAGAGCAAACCAAAACCTACCACACCGCCTGTTAAGTATGTTAAAAATGGTTCTTCCCCTATAAAGATACGCACAATGACAAGAACTACAATACTAGGAAGAGTAATGACGTCTAAAATCAATTTTTCACGGATGTCTGTTAAAACAGAAAGAATTAATAATGTTGATAATAGGATGGCAGGAATTAGTTCAAAAGTAAGCCCTATTTCTTTGTAAACAACAAAAAATATAATGGCAGTCATAGCTTCTCCTAATGGATATAAAGGAGAGATTTTTTCTTTACAATAACGACAACGACCTTTTAAGAATAGATAACTAAATAGAGGAAATAAGTCAAAGAAACCTAGCCTGTGATTACAGGAGGTACAGTGGGATGGTGGGTAGGAGATGGATTCTTTTTTTAGTAGGCGGATAGCTACTACGTTGAAGAAGCTTCCGAATAACAGGGACAGTATAATAACTATTAGATCTATTATGAGCATACATTCAGCCCCTTTTTATTTATAATTTAAAACTGCCGCCGCCTTTAAAGACGACGGCAACTCATAGATTAGTTTACTTTACAAGTTGTTGTAACCTTATTTTTCCCTTCATTAAGAGCGAATCCAGTACCACCCTCTGCACAATTAGGAATAGAATCAATATATTTTGGAGCCAACCCATCAATTGTTGAAGGATACGAACCCTCAACTGTGTAGTATCTATTAACAGCATCTTGTAATACTGTTTGATTTTGTTTGTTTGTATTAATCAATGCATCATTCTTATTATTCATCACCATCGGAATCGCAACAGCAGCAATAATCCCCAAAATAACAATAACAACAAGTAGTTCAATTAGTGTTAAACCAGCTTGGTCTTTCATTTTCTTCTTTAATGATTTTAACATGAAGAAAGGTCCCCCTTTTAATTTTTTATGTTTTTTCGAGAGGTTTTTCTTAAATTTGGGAATAAAAAAACCTTTACAGCTCATTCTATGGAATGTAGTTGTAAAGGTCGGTTGCACCAATCGCTCGATATGACTCAGGTGCCCACGTACAAGTCATATTTCTTCGCGCCCTTATCTAATGAAAAAGACTCTGTAATAAACATTACTTATTTACTAGTAGTGTACACTAAAAAAAATGAAAAAAAAAGAGGTTTTATGTAAATTTCACACTAGGTAATGTTAGGTAAATATTATATTAAAAACAGCGTAAATTCTTCTTACTCCCTTATATTATTTTTATTCATCAATCCCCTTTCTATACTCCTTATTTTTTAGAAATAATAATGTAAACATATTTCAAGTGATTTGAATCTATTGGTTCTTTGTACCTATAAAATAACACCAAATTAACTCAACGTAAATAATCTGACAAGTTGCTCCTACCTTTTCCAGGGAAGAGCTTTTTTTGTTGTTAAAAAATATCACAACATAACAGACAGAATATTCAAACATACATATAATACAGAAATAAACCCACCTATTATATGAAGCTTCTTTAATCCCTCCACCCAAAAGAAACTAACCTTTTTACAAAGGTTAGTTTTTTACTCAATCTCACTAGAAAAGGTGATTCTATTGGAAAAAGTATTTTTTATGAATGAAGCGATTAAGTTAGCGTGTGAAAATGTGTTAAGTAATCATGGTGGTCCCTTTGGGGCAATTGTGATTAAGGACGGGGAAATTATCGGTAAAGGCAAAAATGAGGTCACCAGCAGCAATGACCCTACTGCCCATGCAGAGGTTCAAGCGATTCGTGAAGCTTGCTCCTATTTAGGCAGCTTTCAACTGACAGATTGTGAGATTTATACAAGCTGTGAGCCGTGTCCGATGTGCATCGGAGCGATTTATTGGGCGAGACCAAAGGCCGTCTATTATGCGTGTACGAAAGAGGAAGCAGCTCAAATTGGCTTTGATGATCACTTTATTTATGAAGAAATTAGCTTGCCAATTGAAGATAGAACGATTATGATGAATCAAATTACGGTTGGCGAGTATAATCTACCTTTTAAAATGTGGGAAGTATCTTCTGGCAAAACAGAATACTAGTCTCTTTTAGACACTCTAGGAGGAGAGTATGGATAAAAACAAACTAAAACAACGTATTGAAGCAGCCTCAGGGAAAATAGAGGCTGATCTTGTTATAAAAAATGGCAAGATTATTGATGTATTTACCGGTGAAATTTATGAAGGTGACGTTGCTATTACAGATGGTGCCTTCGTTGGTGTAGGGCATTATTCTGGTAAAAAGGAATTTGATGCAGGCGGCCGATATGTATGCCCTGCTTTTCTGGACGGTCATGTTCATATTGAATCATCAATGGTATCTCCGAAGGAATTTGCGAAGGTTGAGCTTCTAAAAGGAGTGACCACTATTGTTGCCGATCCTCATGAAATCGCCAATGTACTGGGTGTAAAAGGCATTCAACTTTTACTAGATACATCGGAAAATCTCCCCTTCAATTTTTATTTTATGCTTCCTTCCTGCGTACCTGCCACTAGCTTTGAGTTAGCGGGTGCCACACTTGAGATTGAGGACTTGTCCCCCTTGTTTTCCCATCCAAGAGTGCTCGGTTTAGCAGAGGTGATGAATTTTCCCGCTGTGAAAAATGCGGAAGAATCGATGTTAAATAAGCTATATGAAGCAAAGCGGTTAAACGCAAAAATTGATGGTCATGCTGCCGGTCTGAGCGATATGGACATTAATGTCTTTATGACTTCTGGTGTGCGTACCGACCATGAGTGTACCACGGCAGAAGATGCGATGGCTCGTTTGCGCCGCGGGATGTACCTGATGATTCGAGAAGGCACCGTGGCTAGAGATTTAAAGAAGCTACTTCCTGTTGTGAATGAACGAAATGCTAGACGCTGTCTATTTGTCACAGACGATAAGCATCTTGATGATATCCTTCATGAAGGTAGTATTGATTACAATGTTCGATTAGCCATTTCAGAAGGACTCGACCCCCTTACGGCTATTCAGTTAGCTACCATTAATACAGCTGAATGCTTTGGTTTACAGGAAAAAGGAGCGATTGCACCAGGATATGACGCGGACTTTTTACTGCTAGATGATCTAGAATCTGTAAGCATCTCCCATGTATTTAAAGATGGAAATCTTATGGTTGAACATGGGCAATTAATTTATTTCCCAGAAAATGAGGAAGTAGATATCTCTTCTGAATATGTTAATACCGTTTGTTTTCATGATTTTACCGAAGAGGCATTACATCTTCCTATTATTGAAAACAAAGCAAATATTATAGAAATCAATAAAAACAGCCTTGTAACCAATCATCTTATTGAAGAAGTAATGGTAAATGAAACAGGTTGTTTTGTACCATCGTTTGAAAAAGATCAATGCAAGCTGGTCGTCATTGAAAGGCATCATTATACGAACGAAATTGGTGTAGGAATCGTAAAAGGATTAGGATTGAAAAATGGAGCGATTGCATCAACAGTTGCTCATGACTCACATAATTTAGTGGTCGCTGGAACTAGCGACTCTGATATCTTATTTGCTGCTCAAAAAATAAAAGAAATGCAGGGCGGACTTGTGGTTGTGAAAGATGGAGAAGTGTTGGCCTCTCTACACCTCCCTATTGCTGGCCTTCTTTCAATGGGCACATATGAAGAAGTGTACGCTGGCTTAAATAAGCTAACCTTTGCACTCGAAGAAATTGGTGTAGGTGAAGGCTTCAACCCGTTCTTAACCGTATCCTTCTTATCTCTACCCGTCATTCCAGAGATTAAACTTACCGCTCAAGGACTTTATGATGTGAAAAACCAAAAGCATATTCCATGTTAAAAAGGTAGAAGGAGTCCCTTCTACCTTTTACAAATTCTTATAAACTATCACCTGTTGTAGTACTTTGATCAGTCGTGCTTGAATCCGTTCCAGGTGCTGTACCTCTATCTGGTCGTTCCATTCCTTCAGGAGGTGTTCCTCCATCGCCTCTCATTCCACCACCGCCACCACGGCCTCCCATTCCACCCATACCGCTTTGGGCTTCTGTCACACCTGATTCATTCAGCCAGGTTACTACGTCGGAAATGGTGAACTCGACCACCTTCGTGCCGCCACTATATTCTCCATCCGTATATAAACCATTTGTTTCCGTACCTGTTGAAGTTCCTCCAGAGTATAATATAGACTCTCGGCATTCGCCGAGTTAGATGGTACAAGGATTTTCTTGTACCATTTTTATTTGATTCCTCCTACTTTTAGTAGGGGGATGTTTCACGTTTTATAAGAAGAATTGGAAATTCCTCAGTGAAATTTTGTTGATTTTTTTGTCGAAAATACTTGACTTTTTGAAAACACCACAATAATCGCCGGCGAAGGGATTTATTTCCTTATAAACCGTGAATTGGGGTGTTGAGGTGAAGCCAACTGTCGTTAGTCATGAAGATTACCAAAACTTCGTTTTAGAACAATTAAGAAAGCATTACTCTGGTAACGTCCTTACTATTGTAAATAATGATTGGCCCATTATTTACAAGTTATGGATCACTGACCTTTCTCAGATTACCTCGTGGCTTCGGAGCTCTTATTCGAATAAAGGTCCGGAGCCTCGTGATCCGTCTTCTATGATGCGCTCTTACCTTTTGCTTCTTTTGGCTAAACCAACTCTCAGTATTACTGAATGGGTTGATGAATTGTATCGAGTGCCTTTCTATGCCATCATGAGTGGCTTTGAACCGGGGAAAGTTCCTGGTATAGGGACTTTCTACGATTTTTTCCACCGTTTATGGGGAAGGGATAACGCTAATATAAAACCCAATATCAAACCGAAACGCCAAAAAAAGAAAAAGAAGAAACCCAAGAAAGGCGAAAAAGCGTCCCCATCAAGTCCAGGTATAGTTAGAAAGTTAATCGATCGTTTTTTTCGTTATGATGCTAAGAAAAAAGTGCTGCCAAGCGATCGATTATTTGAATTATTTCAATCTCAATTTCTCCATGTATCAGCGAACCTAGGCTTACTCGGAGACTTGGACGCTCTAGGGGTTGTCGGAGACGGTACCCCGATTGAAACGGCTAGATTTCCAAGAAGCAAGCGTACTTGTGAATGCAGTGCCCAAGGACTAACGAATTGTAACCATCCTCGTCATTATTCCCAACCTGACATCGACTCAGGGTGGGACAGTTCACGGGAACGCTACTTCAACGGATACCATCTCTACATGTTATCCACTAGCGACAGTCGATACGACCTACCCTTGTATCCAAGACTTCAACCAGCTTCCCGGCATGATTCTGTCAGTCTTGTTGCCAGTTCTATTGAATTTTCGCAACGCACTACCTTGGGCACAATTGGTAAGATTCTCTTGGATGCTGCTCATGATGCGGAACCTATTTATGAATTGCTAGATCATTATAATATCGAGCCTTTCATTGATCTGAATGTTCGAACCAAGAAAAATTTCAGCACTGAAAGCGATATACAAATATCTCCCGAAGGGACACCAATTTGTTCTGCAGGGTTAAAAATGAAGCCCAATGGTTTTGATAAATCCAAAAACCGGCAGAAATGGAGATGTCCACTCGCATGCGGCACAAAAATTACTTGTGAGAATCCCTGTTCTAAAGCTAAATACGGTCGAACATTTCATACATTCCGGAAGGACAACCTTCGGTTGTTTACTAAGACTCCGAGAACGTCTGAAAAGTGGAAGCTAACTTATAAGCGTCGTACATCTGTAGAACGGTCGAACAAACGTGAAAAGGTTGATTATCATTTAGAATTAGGTCGTCATCGTTCCACGAAAATGTGGTACATTCGGACTTATGCCATTATGATGTGCCAACATATTGATGCTTGGTACGACGTTAAAAAAGAAAAGCTGAATCTCGAAAATGTCATTTTTAAAAAGTCTGCTTAATCATTTTTAAAAATTTTATAAGCAAGGCTTATTTGGTATGCATTTTTTTGAAAAAGGAAATGAAAAAAAGGAATTTTCATCGAATCGAAGCTAATTTCCAGTTATTTTTTTACAAATCCCATAAAAATGACTTAGTTATTCCGAGAGTCTATTAATGTGTAGCTAGAGTCCTTCACTAAGTCCGGCGAGCTGATATAGACAGAAGAATATTCTTTTTCTGGTGCATATGTGGCTATGGTATTTCCTTCACTATCTTCTAGGTGTATTAGTGTACCTGCACTTTGAGTTGCTGGGTATGTCATCAGAATGCCATTTTGCTCAGACGTGTCAGAGCTTGCTTGGACCATTCCAGAGCTACCAGCTGCAATTAATAATCCTCCAGAGATTTCAAAGGTCCCATTATAGTCTAATGAACCATTTCCGTTATTTGTTGGACCACTTACAACCGCTGTTCCACCAGTCATAACAAAGTTTCCATTCGAATCAAGTCCATCGCCTTGTGCATTGACAGACACATACCCACCGCTGATTTGAAGCAACATATCCGATGATGTGCTGCTCTCCATGTCCATGCCGGATCCATCGACTCCGCCACCAACATTGAGTCCATCATCACTTGCCGTTACATCGATGGTTCCATCTGCAATTGCAATGACTCCACCTTCAATTCCCTCGTAACTCTTAGTAACGGTGATATTTCCACCTTTCGTTAAGACTGAAGAATCCGCATGAATGCCATCATCTCCCGTTGCAATCGTTAATTCGCCACCTTCAATAAGGACGTTACCATTACTATGAACGGCGTCATCAAGTGAATCAATGTTAAACGTTCCACCAGCGATAGCCAGCTCAGCTGTTGCCTTTAACCCTTTTGAGCTGCTTGTTTCTGTCGATGTTGTCGTAGTGGTTGATTCACTTTGGCCTCTTCCACCCATAGCATTTTCATTTGCTGCCACCGTCTCAGGGCTTCCTCCACCAGTCGTAATGTTATAGTCTCCACCTAATGTATATAGGGATGTTTGGGCTTGAATTCCATCATTTTCTGCCGTAATGTTAAACGTTCCACCTTCAATTGCAAGGTTTCCTTTTTCCGCATCCTCATCATTGGTCGTTTTCATGCCATCACCACCGGCTGTGATGGTGAACGTTCCATCCTTAATAGCTAGCAGGTCCCGTCCAACAATTGCATCATCCTTAGCGGTAATTTCGATATTTCCACCAGTAATTTTCAGATCATCTTTCCCTGTAATTCCGTTATTAAAGTTCGCTTCAACGACAAGCTTTCCTTCACCATTAATCGTTAAATTGCCTTTACTAAAAATAGCTGAGTTTGGTTCTTCTGCTTCTACATCATCGTACACATATTGTGTTCCATCTGTGACGGTATTTTCCGTTCCTTCAGGCAATGATATGACTGTCTTCTCTGCATTGTTCACATAAATCGGAGCTGAAGAACTGCTAGTAATATCTACTCCATTTAATACGAGGCGAACGGTATTGTTATCCTCTGCATCTACAACAATTTGACCATCGGCTAATGTTCCACTAAGTACATATACGCCACCTGTTTTAATCGTAACGGTACTTCCTGAAACAACTACACCGCCAGATCCTTCATAGGTTGCTGTTGATCCATTCAACTGAATACTCGTTACCTCTTCATTTTCCCAGTCTGTATAAAGATCATCGTCACTATAGCTAACAAGTCCACTTACAACAGATTGTATGTCGCTGTCTCCTAGTGTGCTTAAGCTCTCTATATTAACCTCTGTAGCTGTACTAGTACCTGAATTTGAAGTTGATTCCTCTTCTGTATTACTGCAGGCAAATAATAATGTGGTGCACAATAAAGGTGCAATTAGCTTCGTAAATTTATATTTTCGTTTCATCAACTTGGCTCCTTTTCGATTTGATAAGCCTATTATGTTTGTCCAACCTTAACAAAACCTTAAAAAAATTTATAAACAAGAAATAATTTGCATTTCTCGCTTTTGCCCCTATAATCGAACTTAATTAACTAAAGGAAAAACAATTCGGTAAAGGAGGCGACAAAATTGAATTTATTAATTATAGAAGATGACAAAGTCCTCTCGGAATCCATTAAGGAAACCACCAAGGAAATGTTTCAGATTGAACAAGCATTTGATGGTGAAGAAGGATTGTACTTAGCGGAACAAAATATTTTTGATGTGATCATATTAGACATCATGATGCCTCATATGAATGGATACGAGGTACTTGAGGAACTGCGAAAGAAGAATATTACGACGCCTGTGATTATCCTGACGGCAAAAGACGGCATAGATGATAAGATCAAAGGATTTAAGGTGGGGGCAGACGATTACTTAGTCAAACCCTTTCATCGCGAGGAGCTTTTGCTGCGCTTAGAAGCGATGGTACGACGTTCGGTTGGCTCCTTCAAAGAGAATATCCTGTCCTTTAAAGAATTACATTTAAACTTAAAAAATAAAACGGCGTCGATTGGGGAAGAAGTGATAAAACTCAATGGAAAACAATTCGATTTACTTGAGTATTTAATCAATAATAAAAATACGATCTTAACGAAAGAGCAGATTTTTGATCGAATATGGGGATTTGAGTCAGATACGTCAACGACGGTTGTGGAAGTGTATGCTAGTAACTTACGCAAAAACTTAAAAAAATACGATTATGATCAATATATCAAAACTTTTCGTGGGCTAGGCTATATGCTTTCAGAAGGTGAAGGAAATGTTTAAGGAGAAAATCTTCCGTAGCCAACAGCTCAAATTCATGATCTTTAACCTTATTGCCTTTACGATCATTTTTACGATTTTTGGAATTATTATTTTCAGCCAGGTTCAAGGGACGTTATTTAAAAAGACGGACGAAGAACTTTTAATGGTAAAAGAGAAACATATGAGTGAATTCTCAGATATAACTAATGGAGACCGACCTTTAGATAGTATCGATCGTACTCCTCCGAATAATGACCAAAGGGCAATCAAAAACCCACGTATTTTTATCTTAAATTGGGATAAAGATGGTGAAATTATTGAGGGAGATCAAATCGGATCATTATTTTACGAAAGTTATTTACAAGACTTTACTCTAGATAAAAATAATCTTGATACGGTAACCAATATAACAATAGACGATCAATACCACTTTCGATATTTGCTATTTGAAGATACAAACGAAGATGATGAAGTGGCCTATGTACAATTAATGATCAATACCGACGCGGAAGAAACCATCATCAATAACTTCCAAAAGCTAATCATTATTTTTTCTATTGTCTTTATCGTCCTTTCTATTTCAGCCAGTTATATTTTATCGAAAAAGATGATGCAACCGATTATTCTATCATGGAAAAAGCAAGCTGAGTTTGTGGAGAATGCCTCACATGAATTACGAACACCTTTGACCATTATTCAAAATAAACTCGAGCTTTTGTTAACTTCTCCTCAGGAGAAAATAGCGAACAAGTTTGAAAATATTGCGCTAAGCTTATCCGAAACTAGAAGACTATCAAAGCTTACTTCTGATTTATTAACCCTTGCTCGTGCTGATTCTGCTGAAACACAGCTGGTGAAGCAATCCATTCATGTGGATACCTTCGTGAAAAACGTTTGTGCTCCTTATATTGAAATTGCAGAATCACAGGACAAGCATTTATGGCTCCAATTGAATTGCGACATAAAAATGGAAGCCGATGAAGTCCGTCTGCATCAACTTCTCGTCATTTTGCTTGATAATGCGTTAAAGTATACCGGCGAAAATGATAGTATTGGTGTGAAAACGTATGAAGAAGACCACAAAATTGTATTTGAAGTGAGTGATACGGGGATCGGGATCAAGGAAGAAAATATGAAATATATTTTTGACCGCTTCTATCGCGAAGATAAAGCTCGTTCGAGAGAAACGGGTGGAGTCGGCCTAGGATTATCTATTGCTCACTGGATTGTTAAGCAGCATGAAGGAACAATCAAGGCAAGTCAAAATAAAAACAAAGGAACCACCTTTAAAGTGAAATTACCAAAATAGAAGATCACATATGTGGTCTTCTTTTTTAAAACAAAATAAAGGCATGGATTGTTTTAACCCACACCTTTAATCATATTTGACTATTATCATTAGCCAGATACCTTTTCTAACTTAATCGTCTCATATAAATCCACAAATTCTGTTGCTAAATCCTTCATGGTAATGGCATTCATGAGATGATCCTGTGCGTGAACCATTAATAGAGAGATTTCTACTTTTTCTCCTCTGATTTCACCCTGGATTAATGATGTTTGAACATGGTGTGCCTCGTTTAGGGCATCTGCCGCTTCTTGCAACTTTGCTCGGGCTTCAGTAAAGTCTCCACGCTTCGCAGCTGCAATTGCCTCCATTGAGCAGCTCTTCCCATTTCCACCATGTAAAATAATCTGAAATATCGTTTCCTCCATAGATGCCATTTTAAAACCCTCCGTATAAAATTAGTCTCACATGTACTCATGTGAGACTAATTGTTTTTATGTCTTGATATGAATTAGCTCACTTTAGATGAATTATTTGCTCCGCCTTCTTCTTGTTGCTTCATCTTATCCCACATTCTGAAGAACGGGAAGTAGATAGCTAAAGCGATAACGACGTTGACAGCCTGCATAACCGCTCCTGAAATTTTACCTCCAGTTGCAAGGTATCCACCGATAATTGGCGGCGTTGTCCAAGGAATTGCAATACCTGCTGGCTTCGCAACTAAACCTAATTTCATAGAGTAGTAAGTCACAATGATTAACACGATTGGTGTTAAGAAGAATGGTACGATTAGTAATGGGTTCATTACGATTGGTGTACCGAAAATGATTGGCTCGTTGATCATGAATGTACCAGGACCAGCCGATAATTTACCAAGCGCCTTCATTTGTTGGCTCTTTGCCCAGAAAAGCATGAGCATAGCTAGACCAAATGTAGCACCAGTACCACCAATGTTGACGAATACTTCAAAGAATTGTGATGTAAAGATATTTGGTAATTCTTCACCAGCACGGAACGCAATTTGGTTTTCTTCTGTAGCCATTAACCATACTGGGCTTAGTACACCTGCAACGATGTTTGTTCCGTGTAGACCTGCTGACCAAAGCATCATAATAAGCATGTAGGCTACAATGGAACCGATTAAGCTTCCGCCTAATAATCCAAGCGGCTTACCAAGTACTAATTGAACTACGTCGTGAATACTACTAATTCCAAAATATTCAATCACTAAGCGAAGGAAGAAGATAATACTGATAACAATAAAACCAGGAATAAGTGCAATAAACGATTTACTTACTGCCGGTGGTACACTATCTGGCATTTTAATAACGATATTTTTCTTAAGAATAAAGTTATACACTTCTGTTGAGAATAAACCGATTAAGATCGCAACGAAAAGTCCTTTACTTCCCATAAATGCAACTGGAATCGCTCCTCCAACTGCAATGGCTTCCGTTGCTCCATCTGGAGTAAACGGTACATTGAAAGGTGTAGCTAGTAAGAACGCACACAGTGAGATAACCCCAGCTGTAATGGCGTCAATGCCATAACGCTCAGCTAGACGATACGCAATACCGAATGCTGCGATAAGACCCATCATGTTAAACGTTGCATCGGTTGGATACATTAATTTTGCTAGCCATTGATCACCGAACACACTTGCCATGAAATCAGCATAACCAGGAATTGGTAGGAAACCTAAGATTAGGAATACAGAACCGATAATAATCATTGGCATTGCTAGGATGATTCCATCTTTTAAGGCACCTAAGTGTCTTTGTGCCGCTAATTTACCAGCAAAAGGCATAAACTTTGATTCAAGGAAACCTAGAAATTTATTCATCACGTTTCATTCCCTTCTCTACTTAGAGAGTATTTAATAGAATTACTTATTTTTTAGAGCTACTGCTGTTTTTAATACTTCTGCACCATTACACATTCCGTAGTGGATTGGGTTAATAGAATCAACTGGGATATTCTTTTCTTTTCCTAGTTGTTGCATTTGAGGTAAAAGGTAACGAACTTGTGGTCCAAGAAGAAGTACATCCGCTTGATCAATGTTCGCTTTTACTTGATCCGCACTTACTGCCCAGATCTTTGAGTCAAGTCCTTGATCTTTTGCAGCCGCTTCCATTTTTGTTACTAGTAAACTTGTAGACATACCTGCCGCACAGCATAATAGAATGTTCATCATAAATTCCTCCTAAAGTGTTTTAATTGCTTATTAGTTAGTTTAATAAATCAGAGATAAGTTCTTTTGATGAAGAAGATGTGTTGTTATCTTCTTGTTGATTTCATATTACATTGAAAGCGATTTCATTTATATCTATCTTTTTTCCGTATCTCAACGGAAAAAATTATTACTACTATTTTACTAGCTTTCCTTTTCAAAAAATTTCAATTGTAAATTCCATTTAAGGTTTGTTTAAGGTTGCCCACCGATAATGTGAATCAAGCCGCTAACATAAAGGAGTTGAACAGAGTGAAGGCAATGATGCTAAATGGCGTTCAAGGAAGATATGAACTTAAGCATGAAATCACAAAAATGGATTGCTACTTATTAAGAAGCAAGTTACAGCATGTGATGACGGCTGACCCAAACGCTAATAATGACGGGAAATACTTAATCCGAAGTGTATACTTCGATAATTTTGATAATAAAGTTCTTCAACAAAAGAAGGAAGGCTTTTTCGAACGAGATAAGTTCCGTGTTCGTCTGTATGACCATAACACAAGCTACATTAATCTCGAAAAAAAGAGCAAACGAAACAATATGACCTATAAACAAAAATGTCGTATGACCATTGAGGAATACGAAAAGGTAAGAATCGGTGACATCGCTTGGATGGAAAATGATTCACGACCTTTGATGAGAGATTTATATATGCAAATGAATCTCCTGCAGATCAAACCCGTGACCATTGTGGATTACGAGAGAGAGGTTTTTATTTATGAGTATGGGAATGTCCGAGTCACATTCGATAGCTCCGTTAAGACAAGCTTCCGAAACAATGATCTATTAAATCCAGATGTACCAATGGT
The DNA here is from genome assembly GCF_038002965.1 of Robertmurraya sp. FSL R5-0851. NCBI lineage: Bacteria > Bacillati > Bacillota > Bacilli > Caryophanales > Bacillaceae > Robertmurraya > Robertmurraya sp. FSL R5-0851. Next base: position 4,697,992 of record NZ_JBBOOE010000001.1, read on the forward strand.
GGAAACAACCCCTGGTATTGTCATTTTAGAAGTAAAATACGATGAGTTTTTACCTGATGTCATCAAGCAGTTAGTTCAGCTTCATGACAGACGAAGAGGCACTTATTCAAAATATCAAATAAGCCGTATGTTCGGTTAACAATATTGGAGGAATAGAAAATGGATACAATTAATTTTCAGGATATTTTTAAGTCTAAGTTTCTTGAACAAACGAGCAGCTTTTCAATCGTCGATTCCTTAATTGGATTATTCGCATCATTAGTCATTGGTCTCTTTATCTATTGGGTATATAAAAAGACGTTCACAGGTGTGATCTATTCACACACCTTTAATATCTCACTTATTGTTATGTCAATGGCCACATCATTAGTCATTATCGGTATCTCATCTAATGTATTATTATCACTTGGTATGGTTGGTGCCTTATCCATCGTTCGTTTCCGTACACCGATCAAAGACCCAATTGATATCGTCTACTTGTTCTGGGCTATTATTGTAGGTATTCTTAGCGGAGCTGGCTTTGTGCCACTTGCTGTTCTTGGTTCACTACTCATTGGAGCCATTCTAATCTTCTTTGGAAATCGTATTAAAGTGGAAAATCCATATCTATTAGTCGTACGATACAATGGCCACTCGATTGAAAAGTCATTAGAACATGTCGTATCAGAGAATTCGAAAAAGCATACGATTAAATCAAAATCCGTAATGCCAGGTAATGAGTATGAAGTCACTTATGAAATCCGCGTAAGGGAAAATGACATGAGCTTCATCAACAATATTTCCGAAATGGATGGAGTAAGATCCGCCATTATGCTGAGTTATGATGGGAATTTTACAGCATAACTCGAAAAGCGGAAGTGCTTTGATCAGCCCCGACAAGCATAAGACGAAGACCGCAGGAAGGCCTGCCTTCTGGAGGGGTTTGGCTTATGACCTAGGAATAATGGCTTTAGATTATTCCATCGAGGGGCTAAGCACTGGAGCTAGACAACACCTTAATAACAATATCTCTTAACTTTGAAAAAGGAGATTGCCCTTCCCCCCGGCAATCTCCTTATATATATTTTAACGGTTATAAATTACATATTGATATGGAATACGAATTTTACCCTCAGATGAGCTTACATCCAAGTAACCGCTAACGAAAGTTGGTGTACCTTCTTGGCCACTTGCATGAGTACCATGTTTCACCACTTCTACCGTAATATCCATACTTTTTTTAGCAGGAATGGTTACTTCCATATCAGTCACTTTTACATTTTCATCATTGCTAATGGTATATGCTAACTCCTCGTTAGTTGGGTTCGTTAACGTAACGGTCATCTTATACGTTTGATTTCCAACCGGGCGAACTAATCCAAAGCTTAAGGAGGACGGGTAGGCTAACACTGATGGATTCACCGCATTATTCAGGTCCATTAGATCTCCCTCCACTTTTAATGGATCAGAGATTGTTCCCTCAAAGGAAGCAATTTGTGCATCTCCAAACTGTATAAAAGCATTCTCACTGTCTACGGTAACAGAAGATTGCCCCTCATCATTTTTCACTATCGCTTGAATTGGGACAGCTGTTGTAAATATCCACAGAGTAATTAAGAGAACTCCCAAAATACTTTTTATGTTCTTAGCTATCTTCAACAAGTAATCCTCCTTTAAAACTAGCTTTCTATATAACTATCTAGTAAAAACTACTAGAAATTTGCGTACTAGTTTAATTTCTAGGAATGAGAACTTTCCCCTTTGACTAGTTTTGTCTCATCTTGAAAATAATTTTGCCGAAATAACACCTTTTCTGTAGTAAAAATGGAAATTCGTGTATTTATTGATATATATGCTCGAACATTATAGAATACAAGAAAAGAAAATGTAATTAATAGGAGGTTCAACATGATACAACGTACTGTATTATTAAAGTTCGCTGAAACAACAACACAGGAACAAATGGAAGAAGTCATCAAACGCTTTAAAGCATTGGAAAAAGTAATTACTGGAGTAGTTGAAGTTCAAGCTGCATTCAATCTTTCTGAAAAGAGTAAGGAATATCAAGTGATTCTTATGGTTCGTTTCGAAAACGTGGCTGCTGTAGAGGCCTATACAATAAATGAACAACACCAAGAAGTGGCTGCCTTCATCCGCGAGGTTGGAAGACTTGATAGCATCGGTGTAGATATTGAGATTTAAGAATTTATGCCCCACAATAGGAATTGTGGGGTTTTTTATAAGTATAGAAATGAGGAGTTTTTATGAAAATTGGAATCATTGGATTAGGAGATATCGCAAAAAAAGCATATATACCCGTTCTTTCTGAAAAAGAAGGAATTGATCTTGTCCTTTGTACGAGAAATGAAGAGACACTTACTCGACTTTCAAACAAATACCGTGTTCAAGAAACAGCGAAGACGATTGACGAATTACTTTCAAAAGAAATTGATGCTGCCATTGTTAGCACAGCGACAGAGGGACATTTTGAAATAGCAGAAAAGTTGCTTGATCATGGGATTCATACATACATTGATAAGCCCATATCCATGAACTTTCATGAAACAGAGAGAATTGTTAGGCTAGCTAAGGACAAGGGGAAAATTGCCATGGTTGGTTTTAACAGACGATTTATCCCTCGTGTGAAAGAACTAAAGGAACACGGGAAACCAAACCTGATTATCATGCAAAAGAATCGCTTTGCAGCTCCTGATTATGTACGTAGATTTGTAGTAGAGGATTTTATCCATGTCGTTGATACGCTGCGGTTTCTTATGGATACTGAGGTTAAAGATGTAAAGATTGAGTATGTAAGAAGCGGTGACACACTAAATCAGCTCGTTATCCAGCTAATTGGTGATGGTTGTATAGCCATCGGAATCATGAATCGTAACGGTGGTGTAACAGAGGAAATCATTGAATATATGTGTGGGCATCAGAAATTTGTCGTGAACAGCCTAGTAGAAACCACCAGATATCATGATAAAGAAGTTAGCATAACAAAATTCGGTGACTGGGAACCGACGCTATATAAGCGTGGTTTTTACCAGCTTATGGACCATTTTATTGAATGCGTTCAAACACATTCTACACCAGACCCATCTATCGACGACTCTCTTATCACTCATGAGATATGCGAGAGAATTGTTAATATGATTGATTCGGAAGCGTAATCGATACAAAGCAAGGGCTTGTCCTTAATCCAGTAACCATCAATAGTAAAATAAACGGAGATTTTTCGGTTAAATGCAGAATGGAGCTCGTTTCGGGATAAATAAGGGAAGGTTTTCCGCTAATACAAAGGAAAATCCCCCTTTTTCGAATTTTTCAAGGCAATAGGCGGAATCTCTCCGTCTATTTTGCCTTTTTTAATAGGAAATACTAATTTAAACGGAATTTCTCCGTTTATCAGCACAGGTGATCCCCAATCGATAGTACGGACCCTCTTGACCTAACAAGTTAATCTAATTACGTAGAAACGTTAATAAGGACGTATGCTAATTCATACGTCCTTTCATTAGAAAACGGAACCCTTCTATAAAACTAGAAGGCGGGTTCGCCTTATAGATGATTTCTTCTCGCAAAGTCGACAAAGCGGAATTTATCTGGTCTGTGTCTGGATTCGGTGTACTGAAACAAACTCGCGTCATCCAGATACACATAATTTTTTATTATCACTATATTGTGATGACCATCTAAATCTAATAGCTTCCGGTCTTCCTCTGTCGGTTCTTCCACGATAATTTCTTTCTTCGCAAAGCTGATACTTAGCTGCAAGTCATTTTCAAGATAATCATAAATAGAGTGTTCACAAATTTCCCGTGTTAAAGCAGGAACGAATTTTTTATTCAAATAATCTTTATCTAAGATTACCTTTTCTCCACCCATTTCCCTCACCCGAAACACTTGCCAGACCTGGTCCTTGCTAGACAAATTTAACTGTTTCATGATGAATGGATCTGGTTTTATCAAAGAGAGTTCATGAACTGTAGTGACCGGTTTTTGTCCCATTTTATCTGCTAGTTCTTTAAAACTGACTAGTCCAGAGACGGGAAAATCAACTTTTGTACTTTTAATGACAATCGAGCCCTTTCCGCGCACTTTTTGTATATACCCGTTTTGTGATAGTAGGTTAAGTGCCTTTCGGATCGTTTCTCTCGAGGTATTGTAACGGTCCTTTAACTCATGCTCAGAGGGCAAAAGTGTATTAGGGGCAATTCTCCCTGCTTCTATTTGCTGTACAATATCGTTATGGATCGTTAAATACTTATTTGTCATGTTAAAAACTCCAGTTTACTTTTTTAAATAGTACACAACAGACTCATATGGTCTTAGCTTCATTTGCTTTATATCTTCTGAGGAGTCAGCATAGTTGGATAATAAAATCGTGCTAGTTACACCTTCCGTATCCACATGCTCTGGTAATTGAAACTCTACTTCTTTGGAATAAAAATTATTCACGACTAGTAATTTTTCATTACCATTATCTCGTATATAAGCAAAAATAGCATCATGATTGGCTAAAAGCAACTCATAATTTCCGTCTGTCACGATATCGTACTCTTTTCTTAACTGGATAAGCTTTTGATAATGATAGAAAACTGAATCTTGGTCGGCCATTGCCTTTTCTGCATTAATCTCTTTGTAGTTTGCTGCTGGTTGAATCCAAGGAGTACCCGTTGTAAAGCCTGCATTCTCCTCATCATTCCATTGAACAGGTGTTCTCGAATTATCACGTGATTTTTGCTTTAAGATATCTAGAATATTTTGTTCGGCCATGCCTTTTCCTTTGAGAATCTCAAAGATGTTTAATGACTCCACATCACGATACTCATTAATAGAAGTGAAATTGGGGTTAGTCATTCCAAATTCTTCTCCCTGATAAATATAAGGAGTACCCTGCATCATATGAATGACTGTGGCAAGCATTTTAGCTGACTCTTTATGATACTCCTTGTCATTTCCGAAACGCGACACCACTCTTGGCTGATCATGGTTACACCAGAATAAGGCATTCCAACCGCCACCCTTATTCATTTCCACTTGCCAGTCAGATAAGATTTGCTTCAACTTATAGAAATCAAAGTCTGCCTTTGTCCACTTCTCTCCATTTGGATAATCAACCTTTAAATGATGGAAGCTGAAGGTCATATCCAACTCTTTTCGCTCTGGGTTTGTATACTTAATACAGTTATCAATAGAAGTAGAAGACATTTCTCCAACGGTCATGATGTCATAGTGAGAAAATACCTCTTGATTCATTTCATGTAGGTACTCATGAATTTTGGGACCATCTGTATAGAATTTACGACCATCTCCAAGACCGGTTGATCCATCATCATCTAAGAAGCGCTGATCCTTAGAGAGCAAATTCACCACGTCTAAACGGAAGCCGTCCACCCCTTTATCTAGCCAAAATTTCATCATATCGTAAACTTCTCGACGAACCGGTTCATGCTCCCAATTCAAGTCCGCTTGAGTCACATCAAACAAGTGTAAATAGTATTGATCGGTTTGTTCATCATATTGCCACGCATTTCCGCCGAACTTTGACTCCCAGTTGGTCGGAGCCCCGCCATTTTTCGCATCCTTCCATATATAATACTCACGGTACGGGTTGTCCTTTGAAGACTTCGATTCAATAAACCATTGATGCTCCGTTGATGTATGGTTTACAACAATATCCATAATAATTTTAATCCCGCGGTTATGGGCTTCTTTTAATAAAGAATCAAAGTCTTCCATCGTCCCATACGGCTCATAGATACGGAAATAATCACTAATATCATATCCATTGTCACGCTGTGGAGACTCATATATTGGTGTTAACCAAACCACATCTACCCCAAGCGTTGCTAAGTAATCTAACTTCTCAATAATTCCCTTAATATCTCCTACACCATTTCCCGTCGTATCATTAAAGCTTTTTGGATAAATTTGATATACAACTGCTTTTTTCCACCAAGGTTGAGTCATCTTTGTAGCACCAGCCCTTATTTAATAGTAAAAGAGGAACAAAGAATTGTTCCTCTCGACATTATTTTCTTTTAAAAGATACTTTTCCAATATTCATCTTGGCAAATACAACCGTTAAGATGAACGGTACAACGACTGCAACAACCATAGCAATAGCGAATGTTAACATATGCTGTGGTTGGATCGAAAGAATTCCAGGAAGACCACCCACTCCAATGGAGTTTGCCATAACATTGCTTCCTACCGAGATCACAGCTGCTACCAATGAACCAATCATGGCAGCTAGGAATGGGAAGCCGTATTTCAAGTTAATACCAAACATCGCTGGCTCTGTTACACCAAGATAACAAGAGATAGCTGCAGGAATAGACACTTGCTTTTCCTCTTCGTTCTTTCTGTTAATATAAATCATCGCTAGAACAGCAGAACCTTGAGCGATATTTGATAAAGCGATCATTGGCCAAAGGTTCGTTCCACCAAGTTCACTCATTAACTGTAGATCAATGGCATTCGTCATATGGTGTAAACCTGTAATAACAAGTGGTGCATAAGCAAATCCAAATACAGCTGCAAATAACCAGCCCACTGCAGAAGTTAAGCCAGAGTATACAACGTCAGAGATGAAAGAACCAATTGCCCAACCTACTGGACCAAGTACGGTATGTGCAATTAATACCGTTGGTACTAGGGCAAAGAATGGAACAACAATCATGGAAACCGCATTTGGAACGACCTTACGTAGTTTTAGTTCAAGGAATGAAAGAACTATACCTGCTAAAATCGCTGGAATCACTTGTGCTTGGTAACCAATCATGTCTATCTTGGCAAAGCCAAAATCCCAGAATGGTACTTCCGTTGCACCTGCCACACCATAAGCATTCAATAGCTGTGGTGATACAAGCGTAATCCCTAATACAATTCCTAAAATCGGAGTTGCTCCCATTTTTCTAGCAACTGCCCATGTAATCCCTACCGGTAAGAAGTGGAAGATCGCTTCCCCAATTAACCATAGAAATGCATGAGTTCCAGCCCAAAATTGAGAAATCTCAATTAAAGACTTTGTTCCATCTTCAAACATTTTGATGTCACCGATTACATTTCGGAATCCAAGAATAAGCCCCCCAACAACGATGGCTGGAATTAATGGAGTAAAGATATCTGCAAGGTGAGCTATCATTCTTTGAAGCCAGTTCATATTCTGCTTCGCTGCTTGTTTTGCATCTTCCTTAGACGTATCGCTAACACCTGCTATTTTAATAAATTCATTATAAAAGGACGATACTTCATTCCCAATAATCACTTGGAATTGTCCCGCTTGAGTAAAGGTTCCTTTTACAAGCTTAATGGACTCAATCTTATCTATATCTGCTTTTTTTGGATCTTTTAAAACAAAGCGCATTCTTGTCACACAGTGGGTAACAACGGAAATATTATCGCTACCACCGATATGTTCAAGCAAGTCTTTTGCTGGTTGAGTATAATTACTCATTCGTATTCCTCCCTGGTAAAAAGTTACCAAACAATTTTATTATGAAACAAGTAAGGGAAATAAATTCGCTTACATTTCGGAAAACTTGTATATACATGTTTTGTTTACGTTTTCATTCTAACTTGTATATACAAATCTGTCAATCTACTTTTCTAAAAAACGCGTACATAAAAAAAAACGCCCGAGTTCGGACGTTTATATAAGGGACGGAAAACGAATGGTAACGGTTGTTCCTTTTCCTTTTGTACTTTTGAAGCTTATTTTTCCTTTGTAATTCTCTGCGATATTATAACAAATCATCATTCCGAGGCCAGTTCCTTTACTCTTTAAAGAATAAAATGGAGTTCCAAGAGACTCAATTTCCTTCTCTGTCATCCCTTGACCATAATCAATAATATTAATTTCAACCATATCCTTTATTTTTGAAGCTGCCACTACGACCACATCACCAATATTCGATGCTTCGATTGCATTTTTAATAATATTTATGAATAATTGTTTCATCTCAATTGTATTAGCTGCGACATAGGAATCTTCTACAATTTGTAACTCGATTTGATTATCATGTAATAGCCCGTAGGAATGGAGCAAATCGGTTACACTTTGAAGAACCTGCCTGATATTTACCGGTTCTAGCTCCTTTTCCTTCGCTGGCTTTGCAATCGATAAAAATTGAGATATAACCTGTTCAGCTGTATTCAACTCATCTACCATTAAATGAAAATGTTTCTTCAACTCAGTATCTACTTCATTGGATTGCTCGTAAAACTGTAAAAATCCTTTAACTACTGTCAAAGGATTTCTGATTTCATGAGCAACTGCTGCTGCAAGTTGTCCAGTCGTCTTCAAACGCTCTGCCTGTTTTATTTGTTGAAAATATAGTTGTTGTTTCTTTAAACGACCATAGGAAATATAAAAAATAAAGTAAATGATGGCTTGACTACCAAAAAAATTAATTATATTTCCCACTAGATCTTCTTGAATATAAGAATAATGAGCACCTTGATCAACAAGTATGATATATAGGAACGTCATTAGGATCGCAAAACTATTAAGTGCCAGTGAAAAGTAAAAGAGTTTTGGATCAAAAAATAAAATCGATATAGCTGGAACAAGACATAAAAAGATAAAGTTTGACCAGGTATCAGGATATAAAAAGAATAATGAATAAAAGTACATAAATGATGTAATCATGATGAGCAATCGACAATAATGAGATGTATTTCTCGGGTACAACAATAAACAAACAGCAAAGAATGTGAGAAATAATGCATGGAGAAAAAAAGCTGATCCATCTTGACTATAATATGGATTGTCTACTAATAGACCCATTAACATAATGGCAATAACAACAGTTATCGTAAAATAATACAGTTTCTTATTAATTTCCGTATAAAGTTCCTTCATACTTACTCCTTTAAACCAGGATTGCATTTCGGTTAATACGATTGTTCTCCCTATATATACTACCATAATTACCCTTTTGTTTTGGGAAAAATTTAAACCAAAAAGAGAGTAGTTCGAAAAGTCTGCTACTCTCTTTTTGACTATTTTTATTCTCTTATTTGTCCGGTTCCTCGAACAATGTACTTGGTAGAGGTAAGAGCAGGTAAGCCCATTGGACCTCGTGCATGAAGCTTTTGCGTACTAATCCCTATTTCTGCCCCAAAACCAAATTCAAAGCCATCGGTAAATCTTGTAGAAGCATTGTGATATAGGGCTGCTGCATCAACTCTATTAAAGAATGTCTCTACATTCTCAGCAGTTTCTGAAATGATCGCTTCTGAATGCTTTGAGCCATAGCTAGCAATATGACTGATTGCTTCATCGACATGAGATACCACTCGAAGCGCTACTGTTAGGTTTGAGAACTCTGTTTCCCAATCTTCTTCAGTAGCAGGAAGTAAATCTTTATCCATTTGTCTTGCCTTTTCATCTGCGCGTATTTCCACCTTTTTCTCTTGTAACGCTTTTATTAAATCCTCTAGATGCTGATCTGCCCATTTTTGGTGAACAAGGATCGTTTCTGCCGCATTACACACAGATGGACGCTGAGTTTTCGCATTAATGGCAATATCAATGGCCATTTTATGATTAGCACTTTCATCAATATAAATATGACAGTTCCCCACCCCAGTTTCAAGAACGGGAACGGAAGCATTATTTACAACGGATTGAATGAGGTTTGCTCCTCCTCTAGGGATGAGCACATCTAGGTACTCTGTTAACTTAAACATTTGGGAAGCTGTTTCTCTGCTTGTATCTTCTAGTAACTGCACCGCTTCCACTGGACATTCACTCTTTTCAAGTGCACGGTGAATAACTGCTACAATCGCTTTATTTGAATGAATCGCAGATGAACTTCCTCGCAACAACACCGCATTACCTGTTTTTAGGCAAAGACTTGCTGCATCAACCGTGACATTGGGTCTTGCTTCATAGATCATTCCGACAACTCCAAGAGGAACACGGACTTTCTCAATATGAAGACCATTTGGGCGATCCCATCCCTCTAGAATCTCTCCAACAGGATCTGATAAGGTAGCTACTTGTCTTACTCCTTCTGCCATGTCTTGAATACGTTCTTCCGTTAATTGGAGACGATCGAGTAAGTGATCTCCCATCCCGCTTTGCTTTCCAGCCTCAAGATCCTTCTTATTTTCTTGTAAAATAAAAGGGGTATCCTCTACTAACTGATTGGCAATAAGCAGCAATGCATCGTTTTTCTGGTTGGTGGTACAAAGAGCTAAGCTAGTTGCTAGAGTACTTGCGAGACGTGCCTTTTCTAATAATTCTGTCATCTTTGTTTCCTCTCCTTCGTAAAAGTAACCCAGTTATCTCTGTGAATAACTTCAATCCGATTATGCATATTTACTATATTTGCTTCTTTACTTGAAAGTCCTTTAATTTTGGAAAGTTCATCAACTGTATAATTAATTTGCCCTTTTCCAATTAACTCACCTTTTTCATTCCATACCTCTACGACATCACCGCGCGTAAAGGAACCATCAACATGTTTGACACCTGCTGGCAAAAGGCTTTTCCCTTGATGAATGACAGCATGTTCCGCACCCGAATCAATATCGATTCGCCCAGCAATTTGTGAGTGAATGCCTATCCACTGTTTCTTACTTTTTAATGAAGTCCCTAGGTTATAGCCAATATAGGTACCATCGCCCTTTCCAGTAACGATATCTAATAGCTTATCCGTTCCTTCTCCCTTGCCGATAAATACCTTTACACCGACAGATAAAGCCGTTTTGGCTGCCTCAAGCTTCGAACGCATCCCGCCTGTACCGACCTTTGAACCAGAACCTCCCGCAACCTCTAAAACTTCCTCTGTAACTTCTGGGAGGAAATTATACTTTTTAGCGTTCGGGTCCTTACGTGGGTTTCCGTCATACAAGCCATTTATATCCGTAAGAATAATGAGCGTGTCGGCATGAATTAAACCACTAACTAAAGCAGAAAGCATGTCATTATCGCCAAATGTGAGTTCATCTACCGCAACCGAATCGTTTTCATTAATAATCGGTATAACCCCACGTTTTAATAGCTCAGATAATGTGGAATAGGCATTATTGTATTGTTCTTGTTGGGAAAAATCATTTCTTGTTAGAAGAAGCTGGGCTGACACGATTCCTTCTTTTTGAAACTCTTCAAAGTAGCTTTGCATGAGTAAGCCCTGACCCACAGCGGCAGCCGCTTGCTTTCCAGCAATGGTCACAGGTCTTGTCTGATAGCCTAAAACTGAAAAACCTGCAGCCACAGCTCCTGAAGAAATAAGAATCACTTCGTTTCCTTCCTTCTTCAGCTTAGACAGTGCCGCCACATGCTCGGCGATCTTATTCTTTGATAGACCACCATGCGAATTCGTTAATGAACTACTCCCGATTTTTACAACAATGCGCTGTTTAGCCACTTCCATCCCTCATTCTCTAAATTCTTCATCTAAATAAAAAAACTCCTCCATCCTTAAAAGGACGGAAGAGTTAATCCGCGGTACCACCTTTTTAGCAACCTTAAAAAGGATGCCTCTCAAAACCCCGTAACGAGGGGAAACGGTTAGTTTTAGCTAACTGCTCAAGGACAGGTTCGATCTGTCAGCGGTGGCAGGGACTCTCAGCCTAGGACCCCACTCTCTTTACACATGTACAAGATGTACTAATTCCTCTCATCGCTTCTTCGTTCATTTCTTTGCAGAATATTATAAATTCTAATGATCAACTCGTCAAGTTAATTTAGTAATAGAACAACCGTTCCACTTTATACCATTTTTTAACAAACTAATTATATAGACCCATCAGATTATTTTATTAAAAGGTAGATGGATCCAAGAGAAATTTGTCGAATATTTTATAAATTAGGACTATATAATCAACTTTATAAACCTAATAATTTTTTAACACCACCTTTACAATAACCATGCTATATTACACCTTAGAGACCCTAAATATCTCAATAATAGAATAAGGATGGATGGATCGATGAAACTGCAAAGCAAAAAGAAAGGTAATAAGATTTTATCTAGCACACTTGCTCTCAGCATGATCGCAGCACCGTTAATACCAACTAATGTACTTGCAGCAAAGTCTTCCGTTGAAAAAGTTCAATCAGAAGTTGAACTTCGAATCATGGAGACAACTGATATTCATACGAATCTATTAGACTTTGATTATTACAAAAATGCAACTGCTCCAAAGTTAGGTTTAGCAAAAACGGCAACTCTTGTAAAAGAAGCACGAGCACAGGCAGATAACTCTGTATTAGTAGACAACGGTGACCTCATTCAAGGGACTCCTCTTGGAACCTACAAAGCCAAGATCGATCCTTTAGAGGACGGAGAAGTTCACCCAGCTATTAAAGCCATGAACTTAATGGGTTATGACATGGCAACCCTTGGAAACCATGAGTTTAACTACGGTTTAGAATATCTTGATGAAGTTTATGATGATGCGGACTTTTCGTTTGTTAATGCGAACGTTTATGTGGATGATCATGATAACGATCCAACCAATGATGTAAATAAATATACACCTTATAAAATCGTTAATAAAAAAGTTAAAGATGAAAACGGCAAAACAGCTGTTATCCAAATCGGTTATATCGGTTTTGTCCCTCCTCAAATTAATGAGTGGGATAAAGCAAACTTAGATGGCAAAGTCATTACAAAAAATATCGTAGAATCAGCTGAGCGTTTCGTACCAAAGATGAAGGAAGAAGGAGCTGATGTGATTATCGCAATGGCTCACTCTGGCTTTAGTGGAAGCGAAGCTAACTCAGAAGATACCGTCTATGCACTAAGTAAAGTTGATGGAATTGACGCCATTACATTCTCACACACTCATAAAGTATTCCCTGCAAAAGATGTTAGTTCATTAGATGCATTATTTAAAGGTGCGGATGGACAACCTCTACCTGGCGTAGACAATGCAAAAGGAACCATTAATGGCGTTGCAGCTGTGCAAGCTGGTTACGGTGGTGGAGCACTAGGTATTATTGACCTTACACTTCAAAAGATTAAAGGAAAATGGTCTGTTGCGGACTCTCAATCTTCTACACGTGCCATAGATACAGTAAAGCCAGACGAAAAAATTGTAAAAGCTGTAACAGCTGATCACGAAGCAACCATTGAATATGTAAACACTCCTATCGGAACAACAACCGATGATATCTATAGTTATTTTGCTCTTGTGCAAGATGATCCATCTATTCAAGTGGTGACAAACGCACAAAAATGGTATGTAGAAAAGTATATTGGTCTAAATAAACCAGAATTAAAAGACCTTCCTATTCTTTCTGTTGGTGCGCCATTTAAAGCAGGACGAAATGGTTTTGAAGAATATACAGAAATTAAGAAAGGCGATTTGACCATTCGTAGCGCTGGTGATTTATACCTTTACGACAACACTTTAAAGGCTGTGAAAGTAAAAGGATCGGTTGTTAAGGAATGGATTGAGATGACTGCAGGGAAATTCAATCAAATTGATCCAGCCAAAACAGAGGAACAATCGCTTTTAAATCCATCCTTCCCTGTTTATAACTTCGATGTGATTGATGGAGTTGAGTATCAAATTGATGTAACACAGCCTGCTAAGTACGATACAAAAGGCAATCTAGTAAACCCAGAATCTAGCCGTGTCATAAACCTAGAATATAACGGTGAGCCAGTTGACCCTGAACAAGAATTTATTGTTGTAACAAACAACTACCGTGCTGGTGGTGGCGGTAACTTCCCTGGAGTAAAGGGCAGTGAACTAGTAGTTGATTCTGCAGATGAAAACCGTCAAATCTTAATGGACTATATCTCAGAAGAAAAAGTCATTACACCAACAGTTGATAACAACTGGTCAATCGCACCTATTTCTGGAGATGTGAATGTAACGTTTACCACTTCACCAAAGGCAGAGCAATACATTGGTGAAAATAGCCCATTCTCTTATACTGGTAAAACAGATGCAAGTGGATTTGGTATTTTTAATATTAACCTTAACCGCGGAGTGAAAGTTCAGCTCCTAGGTGTAAATGACTTACATGGTCAGCTAGATACGGTAACCAAATTGGGTACTTCATTGGCTGGACAAATTGAGTATACCGCTGGTGCGTTAAAACAAGAAGAGGCTACTAACCCTAATACATTAATCGTGCATGCTGGAGATATGATTGGAGGAAGCCCTCTTATTTCGGCTCTTTTCCAAGATGAACCAACAATTGAAGTACTAGAGGCAATCGGCTTTGATGCAGGCACTCTAGGAAACCATGAGTTTGATGAAGGAATTGATGAATTAAAACGAATCATCAACGGTGGAGACCATCCAAACGGTACCCCTGGTTATGACGGAATGAATTTCCCTCTTGTAGCAGCAAATGCTTATGATACAAGAGACGGTGAGTTAATTACTGAGCCATATACTGTACTTGAGACGGGTGGACAAAAGATTGGTGTGATCGGGGTTGTTACTCAAGAAACTCCATCTATGATTGTTAGAAAAGGCAATGAAACTCTCCAAATTACAGATGAAGTAGCAGCGATTAACAAGTACACAGCTGAATTAAAAGCACAAGATATAGAAGCGATTGTTGTTCTTGCCCATAACCCTGCGGAACAAGAAGGATACACAGATGCATATGATGCCAGTAAAATTGCAGAACAAGTAAATGATGAGGTTGATATCATTTTTGCCGCTCACAATCATAAGTATGTGAATCGTGTTGTAGACAATAAGTTAATTGTACAAGCATATTCTTACGGCTCTGCTTTCTCTGATGTCGACCTAGAAATCGACCCTTTCACAGGAGATATTTTCAAAAAATCAGCTGAAATTAAAACGGTTTACCAAGATAAGTACACTCCAGATCCAGAAGTTGCTGCCATCATAGAAAAGTACAAAGAAAAGGTAGAACCTATTAAAGCACAGGTGGTTGGACAATCTCTTACTACCCTTGAAAAAGGATACCCAACGGTTGCTAGCCAAAATAGTGATTTGCCTCTAGGTAACTTAATCGCCGATGGAATGAAAGAGGCCATGGATTCTGACTTTGCATTAATGAACGGTGGTGGGGTTCGCTCTCCGCTTGAAGCAGGTGAAGTCACATATGGTGATCTATTCGCTATTCAGCCTTTTGGTAATGTCCTGAACAAAGTGAATCTAAGTGGTGCCGATTTACGTGTCATCCTAGATGAACAAATTACAACAAGAGGTCTTGACTATCATATCTCTGGATTCAAGTATACGTACACATATGACGATTCGGCAAAAATAGGAAAAGTCGTGGACATTACTTTACCAGACGGAACCCCAATTGACCCAACAAAAGAGTATAGTGTAGTTGTAAACAACTACATGTACGGCAATATCAGTACAAGCATTGGAAAGCTTTCTACCGATATGGAAGTGGGAGATGTGGATTTAGACGCGACCGTAAAGTTTGTTAAATCATTAACTTCCCCTATCGACTACAAGTCTGAAGGAAGAATTCAAAGAGTATATTAAAATCAAAGCTCTCAGGAGAGAATGTTCTCTTGAGAGCTTTTTCTTGTTCGTTTATTTAGTTATAACTTACCCTGATATATCAGAAAAATCTTGATATTTACGACTGACACGCGTTATATCATGCTGAGAGGCTTTCTCGAGGCTACAACTCCATATATTAACGCTTACACTAACTAATTGGAAGAAATGCTCCTAACATTTCTTGAACCCCTTGAATATGGAAACCACCGTGTTAGTATTAAATTCTGAGATAAATTACGAACAAAAATACGAACAAAATTGGAGAGATGAGATGCTACACAATAAGAAAGTTGCCTTTATCGGTGCAGGTTCTATGGCTGAAGCAATGATTGCTGGTTTAGTTCAATCAGAAAGGATTACACCAGAAAACATTATTGCTACAAACCGTTCAAATGCTCAAAAGCTAACTGCACTTGAATCAAAGTATGGAATTAGAGGGATAAAACTTGAATATTTACCGTTTGACCAAATAGATATTTTTATTTTGGCCATGAAGCCAAAAGATGTGGATCAAGCATTACACTATTTAAAACACCAAATTAAATCAAACCAACTTATTTTATCCGTTTTAGCTGGAATTACAACAACATACCTAGAACAAAACCTTCATGATGACCAGCAAGTAGTTCGAGTGATGCCGAATACATCAAGTGCAATCGGTGAATCCACTACTGCCATATCCCCAGGTCATAAAACAACAGAAATTCATGTCTATGAAACGAAAGAGTTACTCAATTGCATCGGTTCGGTCTTTCAGATTGATGAGAAGAATATGGATATTTTCACAGGACTTGCGGGAAGTGGCCCAGCCTATTTTTATTATTTAATGGAGCATATGGAATTACAAGGTGCCAAAGCTGGCTTTGACATACAAACCACCAGGCAAATTATCGCTCAAACGATTGTCGGTGCTGCAAGAATGGTTCAGGAACAAGATGAAACACCTGCCGTTTTGAGAGAAAAAGTGACCTCCCTAATGGCACCACTGCTGCTGGCCTACAGGCATTAGATCTGAATGGTGGAGGAATAGCAATAGCTAAAGCGGTTGAGTTTGCTGCTAAACGTTCAAAAGAAATCAGCGAGCAGATTAAAGAAAGTCTCTTAGTTAGATCCACTACAAATAAGTAAGGAAAGATAAATTTATATCAGGAGTGATAAAATGACGACCCTTGAAAACAGGAAGAAACGGGTTGTAATAAAAGTAGGAAGCAGTTCTTTAACCAGTCGACATGGAGAAATTAGTCGGCGAAAACTGGAAAAATTAGCGGATGAGATTGCTCTTTTAAAGGATGCTGGACATGAAATCGTATTTGTATCCTCCGGAGCTGTGGCGGCTGGGTATCGTAAACTAGGCTGCATTAACCGCCCCACATCTCTCCCAGAGAAACAAGCGGCAGCCTCTATTGGGCAAGGACTACTAATTGAAGCCTATTCAGAGATTTTCTTATCCCACGGGTATATCGCCTCACAGATATTAATTACACGTAGTGATTTTTCAGATGAAACCCGCTATCACAATGTTCGAAACACACTAAACGTATTATTAGAACGAGGAATTATACCTATTGTTAATGAAAACGACACTGTCACAGTCGACAGGTTAAAGTTTGGTGATAACGATACATTATCAGCTAAAGTGGCTGGTTTAATTGAAGCTGACCAATTGATTATTTTATCTGATATCGAAGGACTATACGATTCAGATCCCCGCAAAAATGAACAGGCCAAACTTTTAGAAAAAGTATACGAAATCACACCTGAAATTGAACAAGGTGCAGGTGGATCCGGAAGTGTGGTTGGAACAGGAGGCATGAAGTCGAAGATTGATGCTGTGAAAATTGCTATGGCTTCAGGTATTCGTACGTTTCTTGGTAAAGCCACCATTTCAAATATACTAAATGATGCTGTTCAAGGTACCGCCAAAGGAACATATTTCGAAGTTTCTACCGAGACGGTTAATTTAGATCAAAAGAAACAATGGATTGCCTTTCACTCCGGTCCAAAGGGAGAGATTTTCATCAACGAACACGGAAAACTCTCTATTGTTGAATGTAAACAGAGCATTCTATCCTCCCATATTGAGAAGGTGAATGGACGGTTTGAAAAAGGTTCTGTTATTCGAATCTTAGACCACCAGGGCGAAAGAGTGGGATTAGGTGTAGTGAATTATTCAACGGAAGAACTTGAACGAATAATGAATTCTATAGGTGAAGAATTGAGTAATGATGAGGTTGTTCCAATCGAACACTTTGTTTGCGAATTAGAACTATCCCTACCTGTGGTCATATAAAAGGAGGAGTTATATGTCAGTAACTACAGAATTTACAAGTGTCGAAGCGCAAGCCATTGCTGCTAAAAAAGCAGCAAAAGTCCTTAGCCAACTATCAACTGCAGAAAAAAATGAAGTATTACATGTTTTAGCCGATGCATTAGAAAAAAAGACAAACGTGATTTTAGAGGCAAATCAGCTTGATTTAGATACGGGTCGAGCCAAAGGCTATGACGCCGCCTACATGGATCGCCTGGCCCTCTCTAAAGAAAGAATATCGGAATTTGCAGAAGGTCTCAGGCAAGTAGCTACACTAGAGGACCCAACGGGGAAAATTCTATCAAGTTGGACATTAGATAATGGTTTATTAGTTGAAAAGGTATCCGTTCCATTAGGTGTTATTGGGATGATCTATGAAGCACGTCCTAATGTAACCGTTGATGCCACCGGTCTTGCCCTTAAATCAGGTAATGCTATTGTTTTAAAAGGAGGATCATCTGCTTTATCATCAAACCAAGCGATCGTTCAAGTCATGCATGAAGCACTAGATCACACATTGGTCCCAGGAGAGGCTGTTCAATTCATCGCAAGTACAAATCGCGAAGCTACTCAGCAGCTTTTCACTATGAAGGAACATATTGATGTACTCATCCCTAGAGGTGGTGCTTCTCTTATAAATGCGGTCGTAAATCAAGCAACCATTCCTGTACTCGAAACTGGAGTTGGAAACTGCCACTTATACATTGATGTTGAAGCAGATGTTGATAAAGCATTAAACATACTCATTAATGCGAAAACGGACCGTCCTGCTGTATGTAATGCGTTAGAGACAGCTATTATTCATAAAGACTGGCTTATCAAAAACAAGAGTCATCTCGTTGATATTTTTAATAAACATGGTATTACTGTTCATGGCGATGAAATGGCTCAAACTTATATTCCCAATGCGGTCCCAGCAACAGAGAAAGATTGGGCAAACGAGTATTTAAGCTTAGATTTAGCCATCAAAACCGTTAATAACGTCGAAGAAGCCATTGACCATATTGAAACATACGGAACCAAGCACTCTGAAGCAATTGTAACTGAGAACAAAGAAACAGCGAAAAAGTTTATGAGTTTAGTAGATGCTTCCGCCCTATACCACAATGCATCCACACGGTTTACAGATGGCGGAGCACTTGGATTTGGAGCAGAGATAGGAATATCCACTCAAAAATTACATGCTCGCGGACCAATGGGTTTACCTGCCTTAACAACGGTGAAATTTATAATGTCTGGTAACGGACAAATACGATGAACGAACGAAAGGACGATCATGAGCACATCCCTCATCATGATCGTCCTTCTCGTTTTATTACACCCATAACATAAATACAGCAAAGGCAATGACCCATACCAGCGGAACCAAATTAAAAATAACAGCAAGATTCTTTCTTTTTCGATGGAATACCCAAGAAAGAATCGAGCCAACAATGACTGCAACTGGATATAAGGTAATAGTGATGACAAATAAAGAATTATAGAGACCTATGCCAGCATCAAAGCTCATAAAAGACATACCCCAAATAACAAACCAAGGCAGTAAAGATAGGACATAAAGAACTTGAGTAATAATCAAAAATGGCTTCACTTGTATCTCCTCCATACAAACAATGACCTTATTAATTATGAAATCTTAATACACAAAGTAAGTATATTACAAGATATATATAATCATTCGAGTGGCAAAAGGTTGTTAATACTTCCTGGGAAATTTTTTTAGGATAATAAATAATCCCTTCATCTAGATATAGATAAAGGGATATGGTATGACTATTTATTCATTTTTGAGAGAAAGTCACCTAAGAGACTATCAAGGTCATTTTCGTAATCTTGGTCCTCGTCCGTTGCTTCTGGTTCTTCCTGGCTGATACTTTCCCAACTAAAGGCATCCAAATCGTCTTCTGACGCCTCGGGCTCTTTTGAAACAGCTATTTCAGGAATTGGATCATTCAAATGTTCATCAAGATCAGATACCTCTTCCTGTAAATATAAGGCATCCGATATATCAAGAGCATTACTATTCAAGGACGCTAGCAAAGCGGTGGCTCGAACAGGATCTGTTAAAAGTTGGTACATGATACTTCCAAGCAAAGCCTCTGAATGCTCATGCTTTAACCAGTTTCGTTGGGATTTGCTTAATTTATGAGGAATGGGAATCGTGATTGTTTCCTGCTCCTTAGACGAAGACTGGCTAACTCCCTGCATGACAAACTCCGCTATTTTACTAGAAAAATTTCTTCTTTCGGTTTCCTTCAACTTTTGTAAATACTTTAATAAATGATCAGGTGTATCAGATGGAATTCGAAAGGAGATTGCTTGGCCCCTCTTCACTTCATTGGAAGCTAATTTTTTCATATGATCACCTATGAATTCTTAACGGGTTCTTGGGCTTTCTTTGGCTTCTCGACTTTCCTTACATAATCCGTAATAAGCTTATAATAGGCATTAGCCATCATCCAAATACTCTCTTTTTCATCTTCAAAAAATTCAATATTATAGCCATCTAAATTATTATTTAGTGTCTTAATATAGTCCTTTAATACATGTGCACCGCCACCAACAAAATAACAGATTTCCGTTTGAGAGTTCTTTTGCCAAATATTCCTTAACAAACGGTATTGTTTTTTTGCTAGCTCTAGTAAAATCCGATCTGTTATGTCATGAACACTCGTACGGCTGCCTTTCACCATAATGTGATTGCGATCATTCTTTCTAGTAATAATTTCAACAACATCACGACGACTATCTAACTCCACCCCGTGCTTTGTTCTTATTTCCTCTCTTATGGCTTCTAGAGATTCAGAAACGCCTAGATTGAACCCTTGTGCCTTATCATCATCAACATTACGATTTTTAATCACTGCAATATCCGTGGATAGTCCTCCGATGTCCTGAATAAGAATTCTTTTATCAATTAAATCCTTATTAATAATCTTTAGCTGGGTATCCATCACAAGATTAATATAAGCTGCAAAACCTTCTGGATATATTTTCACTTCATTAAATTTAATATTTACTTTTAACCCTTGATACTTAGGTGTGACAAGAAATTCTACTTGGTGCACAGAACCGACTAATTTCGAACGGTATCCCGCATCCTTTCCTTCCTTTACTTCACGTAGTGGAAGACCCGTACCAAGCGTGTAATTGGCATCAATCACTTGTTTGGATCTAGGAAAAATACCCGAATTCTCTTCTTTCACCGCATCCATTGCCAAGGTAGCAAAAAGCATGACCAATGTTTGGTCTTCTTCTGATTTGCTACTTCCAGGATCTAATTCTGTTGCATTGTTGCTTTTCGTTGCAAGATGGCCTACTCGGTAAATGGCATTATTGTCTTTTAGAGCAGGAGAATGCACTTTAATGTGGATGCCATCAAAGGGATTTTTACTATCCAGTTCCTCTATTCCAATGACCGGTCGATCTTCCGTATCCCTGGCAACAATATTAGGCATATTAATTTCATATTCCATCTCCCCAAAGATCGCTTTAATCGAGTCATTTCCAACATCTACTGCTGCAATTCTAGAGTTTGACATAATAGATCATCCCTTCTCGTTTAATAGATTTATAGTTCATAGTTGCTGATTATTTCTATGTATCTTTCTATTAAAGCGTATAGGAAAATACTAGATTATTCAATGAACCTTGCTGAAAAGAAATGAAATTGTAAACCTGTAAACAGCTTGTAAACAAATGGCTTTTTGTATACGTAATTGTAAACAACCACGACAAACACGTATACATATGATTAAACTAGGATGCATACACTTTTGTATACATGTAAACATAAAAGCATACATGTTGTTTACATTAAGTAAACATGTATACGACTTTTGTAAACAAAGAGCTTGTTTCAGGTTAACACCCAGTAACATTCAAAAAGGTCCTACTTCAAGTAAGACCTAATTTGTATTTATGATTTGTAATAAGGAGGAATGCGTAACCATTCCTTCTGCTCTAAGTACTGTTTTACTTGTAACCCTGCAAGTGTTTTTTTCATAATAATCTTTGAAAAAAGTAACCCAACGTCTGCTCGTATGGACTCTGTAAGGCCTCTTGCAGCGTATGCGACACCACTTGCTAAGTTATATGACATTAAGTTAGCTAACTCTTCATCATTTAATTTGGCACCCTCAGGTATATCACGAAAATCTCCTACAGGTTTTTCTGGTGTATTTTTTGGTAGTGGGACTCCTTCTTTTATTAAGAATTCTCTTAACTCGTCTCTGATGGGAATATGTACGTTCTCCTTTGAATCCAAGATGATCCTTTTTAATTCCTCATCCTGAGCTAAATTGTACCCTAGTTCCTCGTTGCGCAATGACGTTTCCGTACCTAATAAAAAAAACATAAGTTCACTCCATTTCTATGATCAACTTCATCGTCTGTAGTGATTAGTACATTCAACGTTTTTCTGTAATTCAACATTAAATCTTTTAATTTGCTTCCAACAATTTGATGATAAGATTCCCATTGAGACTGTTCCTTTTCATAGATACTCCATCCAAATTGACTAATTCCATAGGAAAGAGAAGCTGTTAGTCCTGGGCTCATACCGACCGTTTGCAAGGAACCTAATCCTGGTATATCCAGCCTTGCACCACATGTATGTCCAATAAAAGGATGGATATCAGGCTCACCTAAGATAGACATAAGGTCTTTTTCATTAAAGATTCCCGTTACCCAGTCCATATAGTGGTTCGTTAACCCCTTACCAACCCATGGATTTTCAGGAAGATTAGAATTTAACCAAAGTCGCGGGCTCTCTATGCTACCTCCAGCAAGAACAACCACCTTTGCTCTTAATTCTTCCTCTTCTCCTGTCCATGTATCCCTAATTCGGACTCCAGTCGCCTGTAACTCTCGTGAATGACCGGTATCTGTTAAGATTTTTATGGTAAACGAATTGGGCCTAATCGTGACATTACCAGTACTCAAAGCCAATGGGATGTAACTAACGGTTGTTGATCTCTTGGCAACTTTATCTACGGAAGGGCCATGTGGACAACCATTTATACAATGTCCACAGAGGGTACACCCTTCCATCCACGATAATTGTTCAAGTGAAACATTTACATTATTAAGATTCTTATTTAAGGGTAAGATCGCGTTGGGCTGTGGACGATAGCCAGGCCTTGTAACATTTAGTGTGGAGTTTAGCTGCCAGCCTTCTTTTTTTGCTCCATAATAAAATAATTCTTCCTTTGCCGTTGTTGGTGCAAAGTGAACCGGTAATGTGGCTTCTACTTTTTCATAATAAGGAATGAGTTCTCGATAGGAAAGGGGCCATACTTGGTCAATAGCTACTGAATATGCACGAGGAGAATTAGCTGTATAGTGCTGTGTGGACCCTCCCACACCCGCACTTTGCCAAATAATTTGCTTATGTGGTGATAGGCGTACCCATGGTGCCCGATCTCTATTTGCTGGGCCCCATCGAAATCTACCTGTAACCAAATTATTCATATTGTCTTCATACTTGTTTAGTTGTTGCCTATAAAGAGTAATATCTAAATCATTTTTTCGGAACTTTCTTTTTCCCCAGATTGAAGATTGGGACTCGGCCACTTTTGATTTCCGTACCATGGGCCCGCTTCTACAATTAATACCTTTAATCCCTTTTCCCCAAGCTCCTTCGCTATTACTGCTCCACCACCTCCTGCACCAATGACTATAACATCTGGATTAGACATGATGATTCCCCCGGTTCTGGTAAGCTCACCAAAGGTACTTCTAATCTTTCTAGCAAATTGATTGCCTTTAACCGCTCACTACGTGACAGAGTAGAGAATACCCCTTCTCTAGAAAATTCCGTTATAATTCCTTTTTCTATGTACAATAGTTGAATAGCAGCCATATCTAATAAATCTGCTGTCTGTTTTGACAAAGGGATCGTTACTCCTTGATTTCCTGTAGAAGGCAAAGTCTGATCCAAAACCGCTATAACATACCCATAAATCACTTCATCCATTGGAGAAGCCTGCAGAATGGCGTCCACTGCAGCTTGGATGGTTATCCTGGTATGAACATCAGGTATTTCACTGTTTAAAGGTTTTATCATGTCCTTCCCCCTTACAAACAAAAATCCCCATCCTCTAATTTTATTTGGGAACTTGAAAGTATAGACTACATAATTTGAGGAAGCAAAAACCCGCACCATCTTAGTAACGGGTTCGGCTTTCGAGTACAAAAACTATTGGGAATTGATGTCCTGAAAGTGGTAGATAGGTGTTTGGATATTCAAGTTAGAAAGACCAGTTATCTGAAAGAAAACACACTGTTGTTATTCATTGTTGAATTTTTCGAGGAGGTATGGGAATTCATAGACTGAGAAATTCCGGTTACTCTGCATAGTAGGGCTCAAGAAGCAGATATAAGCGGAAATATTCCGATTAACTTCTCTATATATACCTAAATCTAAAGATTAGGTTCATATAAACGGAAAAACTCCATTTATATTGCGGGAAATGTTGGTATTTCCCAAAATAAACGGAATCTCTCCGTTTATTTTGGGTTCGTTCTATTTTGTACTTCACAACCGAACTACTTACCTTTTTAGGTACAGGTTTTACTTGTAGAATTTTACTCAAATGTCCCTTTCACTAAAGGAGAGCCCTCTGTCACCATTAGTTGACCTTTTGCAATAACCGTTTGAATCGTTAATGTTTCTTTATCTAAAATTACAAGGTCCGCATCCTTCCCTTTTTGAATATTCCCTTTTTGAGAAAGTTTGAGAACTTGGGCTGGATTTGATGTAATCACTGTAATTGCTTGCTCTAGAGGGATTTTCTCATTTAAGACTGCATCCCTTACCTCCCGGAATAACGAATCCGTTTTCCCCACTTTTAGCCCTTTAAATTCACCCATTTCATCAAAATAAGGAAGACTTGCCTGCCCATCTGATGAAAAAGTAATACTACTAATAGGGATGTCATTTTCGAGCATTAATCTTAAACCTGTCAAACACTTCACTTCCCCTTCTTCTAAAAATTGAGGAATGGTACTAGTCGTCAGGTCGACATACCCACCCTTTTTTGCATATGTAATACCTGCAGCAAATAATTCTTTATTACGATTAATATGAGTAGGGTGGAAATGTCTCGCAGGAATTTCTGTTTTCTCAATTATCTCTTCTAGCAATGATAGTTTTTCAATTCCATCCCCTACATGGATTTCTATAAGTCCAGCCTTCCCTGATAAAATCCCACCATTTCTAGCTGCTGTGGCAATTTTCACTATTTCTTCAAACGTAGGCTGAGAGGAACGATGATCAGAAATGGCAATTTCTCCAACACCAATAATTTTGTCAATTAAAATTAGATCATCTTCAATTCTTGAGGTTAATGTCTTGACTGGTACTTGATAAGAGCCGGTATGGATATAACAGGTAACACCTTCTTCTTCTAGTGCTCGAGCCTTTGCTAGAAGGCTTTCCATTCTCCTGGTTGTACCATCCGTGCCGAGTACACCAACAAGGGTAGTTACACCAGACATCGTTATATCTGTTAACATAATTTCTGGGGTTCTTGTTTTGAATCCACCTTCTCCACCACCACCAATAATATGAACATGAGAATCAATAAATCCAGGCACGATAAGTTGACCAGATGCGTCAATCACTTCGATAGGGACAAAGGAAGTAGGATTGTTTATTTGCTCCTCTATAAAAGCAATTTTATCGTCAGCAATGAGGATATCCCTTACTCCAAGATAATTCGGTGCATATACCTCTCCGTTTTTTATTAACTTTAACATAGCTCTTCACTCCTAACTGTAAGTCAATATAAGCACATAAGAACTTTAAGTTTAGTATTAGTTGAAAGTAAACTAGGACAGGACGATTATATGTTTATTGTACAAAAATTACCCCAAAAGGTGTAAATTTCCCTTCTCCTTATATAAATTAACAATTCTTCAGTAGGTATGGTAAAATTCTTGGTAACAAAGCAATAATACAATAAAAAGTAGGTGTTATAGATTGTCCTCTGAAAAAGAAGTAAAGCTTTATTTTGTACGTCATGGTGAGACTCAATATAATATAGAAAAACGTATGCAAGGGTTTTGTGATTCCCCGCTTACTGAACGCGGAATCACTCAAGCTAAGTCTGTAGGAATGGGACTAGATGATATTGAATTTACTGCGGTGTATACTAGTGAAAGCCAACGGGTCATTGATACAGCCAAGTATGCAGTTGGTCACCGAAAGCTTCCAACTAAGACAGATCCACGCCTGAAAGAAATGAACTTTGGTGTTTTAGAATCACTATTAGAATCAGAAATCACCGAGCGGTATGGAAATATACTCCAACAATTATTTACCCTTAACGACCTAAATATGGCTGCACCAGAAGGAGAAAGCTACTCCCAGCTTTATACACGAACAACCTCAGTCGTTAAAGAAATCATCGACAAGCACAAAAATGAAGGCGGAAATATACTCGTTTTCTCACATGGAGTGACAATCGGCAACTATTTAATGCAATTAACAAAAATGAGTGATTATCCGCACCATGATAATTGCAGTGTTTCTGTAATAAAGTATAGCAACGGTGAATTTAGTGTAGAAACGATTGCAGATACTTCTTTTAGGGACAGGTATCAATAATATAAAAACACCTCTATACGAATGGTATAGAGGTGTTTAACTACTTTATTTTCCTTACTTCTACCACTCCTCCAAATCACCACTATCCCACATTTCATTAAATGTATCACTCATTGATGAAGCTAATTCCGAATCACTTACGGTTAAGAGGACTTCCTGGTTATCTTCTGCAGAGTCTTTTGTGTAGTTAAAGGATCCTGTTACGACGGTTTTACTGGTATATTTAGTGCCTCTAACTGATCGAATATTTTTTTACTATCCCTTCCTAGTTTTTTCAATTGGCAATCTCCTTTGACTACTATCTATTACACTTTACACCATCTAACTTAAATGAAACTTAAATGGATATTATTCAAAAAAAAAGATGATACATAGATTTGTATCATCTTTTGTAAACAGGATTTAAATAAAACGTACCGTAACAATACCTTCAATCAAGCCGATTTTTTCTTCTAACTGAGGAATAATATCACTCGTTACATTGTTATCAATATCGATCATTGTATAGGCATATTCCCCTCTACTTCTGTTCACCATATCTGCAATGTTTAAGTCATAGCTTGATAGAGCTGAGGTGATCTTTCCAACCATTCCAGGAATATTTTTGTGGAAAGCTGCTACACGTTGTTTACCTGAATATGGAAGAGTAGCGTTTGGAAAATTCACTGAGTTTTTAATATTTCCAGTCTCAAGAAAGTCCTTTATTTGGCGCCCCGCCATAATCGCACAATTTTCCTCAGATTCTGCTGTTGATGCACCAAGGTGTGGAACACAAATGGTGTTTTCCATTTTCAGTACATTTTCATTAGGGAAATCTGTGATGTATTGACCCACGATTCCTTCTTCAAGTGCAACTGCCAAATCTATTTCGTTCACTAGTTCTCCACGTGAGAAGTTTAGAATATGAACACCTGGTTTCATAATACTGAATGTAGCTTGATTAAACATTCCTTTTGTATCATCCGTTAACGGTGTGTGCACGGTAATATAATCAGCGTTTGCAAATAATTCTTCAATGGTTAAAGCACGTTGGACTGTACGTGATAAATTCCAAGCAGTATCAACAGAAATGAATGGGTCGAATCCAATTACATCCATGTCTAAAGCAATGGCATCGTTCGCTACAAGTGCTCCAATGGCACCTAATCCAATAACCCCTAAAGTTTTACCCTTAATCTCTTTACCTACAAATTGCTTTTTCCCAGCTTCCACAAGCTTTGGAACTTGGTCCCCTTCACCTTCTAAGGTCTTTGTCCATGACACACCAGCAAAAAGATTTCTTGATGAAGCCATTATTGTAGTTAAAACCATCTCTTTAACGGCATTTGCATTTGCTCCAGGTGTATTAAAAACAACAATTCCTTGCTCTGTGCATTTGTCGACAGGAATATTATTAACACCTGCTCCAGCTCTTGCAATTGCTTTTAAATTACTACCGAAATCCATTGAATGCATATTAAAGCTACGAGCAATGATCGCATCCGGATTTTCACAGTCATTGTCGACTGCAAAGTTATCCTTACGGAAGACTTTTAACCCGCTTTCTGCAATATTATTTAATGTTTTAATTTGGTTCACTTTTTTTAATGTAATTGGGCTCATATTGTTTCTCCTTTTTTATTATAAATTTGAACAAAAAGAGGCAAGGGTTATAACCCTTACCTCTGCCCAGGCGAACGGCTACGACACCATGTGCTCCCTCGCGGTTATCCGCGTTTCGCCAGTTACACATAGTCTTTTTATTTCTTATATTCTAACAATTTATTCACTAGCCATCAAGCATAAAAATTTTCTAATTTATACTTTTCTTACAAATCAAACTTTCTTTATTTCTGATGAGGTTTTCTGTATATCAATGCACTTAAATAAATAGCGTATAAGCGAAATACAAATAACCGGAGTTTTTCCGGTTAAATACAGAAAGGAGCTATTTTTAGGGTGTATAAGCGGAGATTTTCCGATTAAGCTGACCAAAATCCCTCATTTTCACGTTTTTTGAGTCAATAGACGGAATTTCTCCGTCTATTTAACCAATATTCCAGCCAATTTATAAATTAAGCGGAATTCTTCCGTCTATTAATCAGACTGGCTATTTAACTTGTTCTCCCAAGCGGTAAGAACGGATCCTCATGTCCCTTATGCGGGAATCAGCATGTTTTTATCGACTAGTTGGGAAAGTATTTTTTAACCGTCTTGTCACTTAACTTCAAATGCTGCTCGACTTCAATAGTAACGGCTACCACACTTGCTTTAAAAACATCCTCTCACCATGGGTGTGACCTTCTTGTAAGCGTCGCAACCTTTCACCAGTTCTTACCTGCAAATGACTTTTATAAAGGCTTGGTATTCTTCCTCAAATCCCATAGCATTTCTCCTCATAATCTATCAATTAATCAAAATTCGCTGACAAACCACAAATGATTTAGCTAAATTTGAGATCCCCTCTATCCTCAATATCCTCTAAAGAAGAAGATTATAACTATTCCTCAATCGGAACCATAAAATCATAATCTGGAACTCCATACTTCGCAAACATCTTTTCTCGATACTCTTCAAATGACAAATAAAAATTTTCAGGCGGGTTTCCAAATAGGATCGAAAATTCCCCGTTTTCATGAGAAACTAAGTAGCTTTTATCTTGGTTAACATTCTTGTCCATGATTTTTGATTTTAATTCTTCTAATTGTGCGTCTGTTAGACTACAATTCAAAATCACGTTTTCTCTACTTCCGTCTTTATTTACCAATATACACATACCGTGCCCTTCACTCGTCTCTTCCTTATATTCAATATTTTCTTTCGTATATTTCTCAATTACTTTGTTGTAATAATAACCACATCTCATACAAAAGGTGTGCTGCTCATGAGTTTTGTAATAATAATCTTCAAATGCAGAACGTCCACAACATGGGCATTTAATAGCGTACATATTCGATGCCACGATGAATCATCTCCTATATATAATTTTTTAACTTCGAATAAATTTTTAGAATTAGCGGGTATTAATGTGAAGTAAAAAAGAGGTTAAATGCGTTTTGACTCGTGAAGGTAAAATAAGACATAAAAAATAAAAAAGAAAGGTGAGAAGAACGTGTTGCAGAGGAATTTGGGGATAGAGTTATTTTTAGTTTAAAAGTATTCTAAAATTTTTCAACCAATTTCTCTAAAAATTTCAATAAAATTTGCATCACTTCTATTTCTGCTGATGAAAATTGTATGTTTTAGCCTCCTCATCCTTAGAGGCATTTGACTTAAAAACTTCATTTTGCTTAAATAAGTTGTCTCGTCCTTACTCACATAACCTCCGACAACCAAATAACCGGAGTTTTTCCGGTTAAATACAGAAAGGAGCTATTTTTAGGGTGTATAAGCGGAGATTTTCCGATTAAGCTGACCAAAATCCCTCATTTTCACGTTTTTTGAGTCAATAGACGGAATTTCTCCGTCTATTTAACCAATATTCCAGCCAATTTATAAATTAAGCGGAATTCTTCCGTCTATTAATCAGACTGGATATTTAACCTGAACTTCTGCTACTGTAGCCTCCCCATCCTTAGGAGAGGCATTTGGTTAAAAACCTCATTTACTTATGATAAGGTTCATTCCTATTAATCCGGTAAGCCCGATACACCTGCTCAAGCAGAATCAACCTCATTAATTGATGCGGGAATGTCATTTTAGAAAATGATAACTTTTCATCCGCACGGTTCAGTACATCCTTACTTAAGCCCAGTGAACCTCCAATTACAAAGGCAATTTTACTTTTTCCATATGTAGCTAACTTATCAATCATATCCGCCAGCTCTTCTGACGATCGTTGCTTTCCTTCAATCGCCAGCGCAATGACGTATGTGTCTGGAGAAATTTTTGCTAACAGCCGTTCTCCCTCTTTATTCTTCACCTGCTCCATTTCAATGTCACTTAATTGCTCTGGAGCTTTTTCATCTGGAAGCTCAATCACTTCGACTTTGGCATATGCCGTTAGTCTTTTCAAATACTCATCGATACCTTGCTTTAAGTATTTCTCTTTAAGTTTGCCAATTGTTAATAATGAGATATTCACACTTCATCCTCACTTTACGAACAAGATATCCACAGAAGTTATCCACATGTCCACAATTTTCATCCACATCTTGTATAGGATCATTTGTTCCCTACCATATATATAGCATCATTTCGACAATATTCACAGGTTGTTGATAACTCATTTCCCTCAACTTTCATTAAGGTTGGAAATGTCTCAAACTCATCTACGACCGTATCTATGGCAAGATCTACGTGTTCCTCACAGCAATAAATCATGTTATTTCCCTCCTTCAAGATTCTCCAACTTCAACAAAATCCTATGTGGATATCTTATATATAGTTTATCCAAAACTTATCCACATTCCTTTCCCATCCTACCAAAACTATCATGAAATTTCTATCCACAAAAAAGAAATGCAGACCGTAAGCCTGCATTTCTCTCACAACTATAACGTATTTCCACCCAGCTTTATCGTTGTTTCTTGAAGCTTTCCAGCACGGTAGAATTTAATTTTCAGCTGATCTCCGACTTTCTTTTTATTATATAGATGCTTTCTTAAATCAATAACATCCTTAATTGGATCACCGTCCATTTCAACAATCACATCCAAATCTTCTAACCCTGCTTGTTCTGCAGGTGAATTTGGATCCACTGTCATTATTACCACTCCAGATGTTACATCTTCCGGAAGTTTCAGTGTTTCTTTCTGATGATACGCTGATACTTCATTTACTGATTGAAGTTGAATTCCCATGTAAGGTCGCTTTACTTCACCAAACTCCTCTAGGTCACTAATGATTGGCTCAGCAGACTTTATTGGAATGGAGAGACCAATTCCCTCAACAGAACTTTGTGCAATCTTCATCGAGTTAATACCAACCACTTGCCCACTAATATTAATTAGTGCTCCCCCACTATTACCTGGGTTAATCGCCGCATCGGTTTGGAGTACTTCAGCCTGCCAATCAATCGCTCCGTCTTGGTTAATATCAACAGGAATCGCACGCTCTAAACCTGATACAATTCCTTGTGTAACAGAGCCTGAAAACGTTGCTCCAAGTGGATTTCCAATGGCGATCACTGGTTCACCAATTTTTAAGGCATCAGAATCCCCAAACTCAGCAATGGTTTCAATTTTGCTTCCATCCACTTCAAGTACAGCCAAATCGGTCCAAACATCACTACCTCTTAGCTTGGCTTCAAGCTTTGTTCCATCAGACAATGTGACCTCAAGCGAGTTTGCCCCTTCTATTACATGATGATTTGTTACAACGTACGCTTTGCCATCCAATTTTTTATAAATAACACCTGATCCTGATCCTGCTTCCTGTCTACTCGATTCTGACCAAAAACTTGTCGTTTGAAGGTTTGTAATTCCAACAACCGCATCTCCAGCTTTTTCTACTGCCTTTGTTATATCTGTCACTACGTTTAGGCTAACATTTTCTGTCCTAACCGCGTCGTTGTTTGTTGTGCCTTCTTCTACATCCGAGTCTGTTGAATATGGAAGAACACCAAAGCCAATTCGAGGCAAAGCAACCACAATAAGAAAAACACCTAAAATGGCTCCAACTAGACTTGCTAAAAAGTATCCTCCTCGATTTCCTTTTTGTTTTCTGTACCGTGTTTCGTAGTCTTGATCATAATAACCCACGATTCACCAATCCTTTCAAACAATCATGATCTATGTAGTTTGTATCTATATATATAATATAATCCCTTCTTGCTTGAGAATAAACCAAAAAGGTGACCCGAAAGTGAAGTGACCCCCAAAAGTTAAATTTCTACTCTAACTTTTGGGGTGCAGTACAAAGTCGGAATCACCTTTTATACCGCCGTTAACACAGTTGGAACTTTCGGATCGGTATCGTATAAATCAAATTGCTCTCCAATGATGATGCCCTTACTTTGAAGTGTTTGCTCAACAGCCATCTTTGCTAGATCCTTCATATTGTTATCCTGACTTAAATGAGCTAGATAAATACGCTTTGTTTGATCACCAGCTACTTCACTCATCGCAATAGCTGCATCCTCATTCGATACATGTCCAACATCACTTAAAATTCGGCGCTTAATACTCCATGGATACTTTCCCATGCGAAGCATTTGAACGTCATGGTTGCTCTCAAAAACAAACACATCTGCGTTATGAATGATTCCCTTCATACGATCGCTAACATAACCTGTATCTGTAATTAAGACGAGCTTTTTTCCATCCTGATGAAATACATAAAACATGGGTTCAGCCGCATCATGAGACACCCCAAATGATTCAATATCCACTCCACCGAAGCTTTTTACCGTTTCCATATCAAAAGTAAATTTCTGCTCGACAGGAATTTCCCCAACTAAATGGTTCATAGCCGCCCATGTTTTAGCGTTAGCATAAACAGGAAGATTATACTTTCTCGCTAATATTCCGACCCCTTTAATATGATCACTATGCTCATGGGTAACAAAAAGTCCAGACAACTTACTAATATCACGATCAATTTTTTGAAAAAGTGCTTCCATTTGCTTCCCACTTAGTCCTGCGTCTACTAGGAAGGATTGACCTTCCGATTCTACATAAATCGCATTCCCTGTACTCCCACTCGCTAGGATACTAAAATGCAATGACATACTATTCACTCCAATTATTTTCTTCGTCCTTTAGTTGAATGACTTGTCCTTCAAAGGCATTCACAAATAAATTCTCCCCTCCGTTTAACACAAAGCGCCACGCAGGTGTTAATACCTGTGAAGAAGTTAAACGAACAAGTGTGTAATAACCAAACTCGACTCTTTCTATCTTTGTTCCATACGGTAAATAGCCATTTTCATAAAGTGTTTCTATCGCTTTGATGGGCTGAATAATTCTTTCATCTTCCGACAGCTCCTCGATTTTATCAAGGAGTGTTTGTTTATAGGAAACTACTTCATTATCGCTATTTAAATAGAACGTGATTTGGCCGCTTGGATTTTTATATAGTAGCTTTTCTTGGTACTGCTGATAGTAAGTAATGCTTTTTTCGTTTTCATCTCTTCCCCAGTAACGATACTGGTCACCATTAATGACTGAGCCTTTTAAAAACGCATCTAATTCAGGTGGTTGACCTTTGCTACTCACTTTTAGGGGTGTATCTAATTTGGATTCAATGTTTTGATTGTTCCTTATCGTAATGGTTTGACCGCTGAGTGTAGTATCAATAAGCATTTCAACCTCTTCCTCTGAAAACACCCTCGGTACCGTACTTAAGTACTTGTCCTTTTCAAAGTTTTTTGGAAGATCATTGTATGAGATTTCATCCGCCTTTAATCGGTTTTCTAAAGAAGGATTGGTCGCATATTCATACTTGGTTGCGGTACGTATCTTTAAGAATTCATTCATAAGATAGATATTTAAAACGAAAAAGGAAAGGATAAAGATGGTTTTTATTCTACTCCAATCCATGCTTTATCCCTCCATCTTCACTGCTGGGCACCATTTTCCACTCATCATTATACTTATAATACCAAGCAGGTTCTAAAAAAATTACATCCTGGCTATCCTTAGACATGTGATAGCCAATCGTAAGATCCTGAAGAAAATCAAGGTCAAAACCCTCTACATTTGTCAGTTGCTCTAGCACGTTTGTACCAGATGGCAGAGTGATTTCAGTGGCTTCCACTCTACTTCCTAACATAAAGTTACTTCGATAATACTTATTAATCTCACTAGCATTCCAGATTTGTAAAATTTCTGATACTCCATTATCGCCAAAAATTGGGTAACCACTTAAATCATATAAACGGAATAAAATCACCTGTTCCGACTGGTCCATTTCTACATATCGATAATTATCCGTCCAACCCCCATGGCTGTTAATAAAATCAATGCTCTTTTCCAGGAGATTTTCCGACTTCGTGGTTGTTCCACTCTCTACATTTTCTGTTTTTAGATAGGAAACCGTATTGGTTTCATAATTGACACTCATCAATGTAGTAGTATCGGTATATTCTTCACCGAAGGAACTATAATTTTTGGACACTAAATTTGGGTCACTAAACAGAGCATCCCGAAGTTTTTCCGTTTGTATCTTCAAATATAGATATTTATATAAGGCAATTTTTACTGGATCTTTTCTAAGCATCGTAAAACTTTCCCGGTTAATTGGTTCATAAAGAGCAAACTTTTCATTCGCACTTATGTCCATTAAATAACGTTCTTTAAAGTCGTTAATATAAGAGGCTGAAACATAGGCCCGAAGCACTTCTTGTTCTTTCGAGGAAATAAAATATACGACTCCTCCCTCTCTTGTTTCCGGCTCTAAATCAATAACAATTCGGTCAAAGTTACTTTTAGGAATATCATTACTAGGTAATTGTAACGCGCTACGATACTCCTTTAAAGGAACAATATCAGGAAAAATAAGTTCTAAAGCATTTTTATCATAAATAAACGACGGGATATTTTTCACTAAATCCGAAATATCTTCAAATTCACTAAATCCCCATAAGCTTAATTCTTTCATTGTTTGATCAATTTCAAAGGAATCAAATGTACCATAGTGTTTCTCCCCTTGATGGAAAAACAGTCTTTCAGGACGGACAATTTTGCTCAATTCCTTTGTTTCACCAAGCGATACCTCTTCAACGGTGTTTCCACTTTCCTTCAAAGTGTCATAATTGGGCTGATATGTCCACAACATCCACGTAAGAAGAATGCTAAAAACGACAAGAATTAATAGGACGATAGACTTTATCGTTTCATACTTCATGTCCAGTCATCCTCCTCATTTCGATCATAAGGGAGGGTGAATGAGACCGTCGTCCCTCTCCCTTCCACACTTTCGGCCCAAATCTCTCCTCCATGGGCTTCTACCATTTCTTTTGCGATGGCTAGTCCCAGACCTGTCCCACCAAGCTTTCTAGTTCTTGCTTTATCCACTCGGTAAAATCGTTCAAAAATCTGCTGAAGATTTTCACTTGGAATGCCCATTCCTTGATCACTAACACTAACTATAATATGATCTTCTCTTTCTTCCATTTTAAAGGTGATTTTTCCACCCTGTGGGGAATACTTCATGGCATTCGAAATAATATTATCAAGAACTTGTGTAAGCTTATCCTGATCTCCCTCAACAAAGGCACCTTGCTCTAATAGTTTTCGTTCAAAAACAGTATTTTCGTCCTTTATAATCTCAAAACGATCAATAATTCGATTAAAGAAATCAACAAAATTAAGCCATTCCTTCTTTAGTCGATAATCCTTACTATCCATCTTAGAAAGTTGAAGCAAATCATTTACTAAACGTATCATACGTTCTGTTTCTGTTTGCGTAACACTTAAAAAGTTTGGAGCGATTTCCTCGTCCTTCCAGGCACCATCTGATAATGCTTCTAAGTAACTTCTCATCGTCGTTAAAGGTGTCCGTAACTCATGTGACACATTGGCAACAAATTCTCGTCTCTCTAAGTCAATTTTCTCTTGTTCCGTAATATCATGAAGAACCGTTATTAGACCGTTCACAAATCCAGTTTCCTTTTGAATGACCGAAAAATTCGCCCGTAGAATCAGAGGCTTTGTAGCCGTGCTATAGTCCAAAATAAGTGACTCTTTCTCTACCAGTAAATCTTCAAACGTATAGTCTTCTTCTAAGCCTAGTAAAGACACAATAGAGCTAGACAGTATTGTTTCACGTGAAACGCTCAAGAGCTTTGCTGCAGGTTCATTAATGAGGATTACACGTCCTTTTCGATCGGTAGCTACCACACCATCTGTCATATAGGAAAGAACAGATGTTAACTTTCGACGTTCTCCCTCAGTGGTTGCTTGTGCCTCTTGCAACTTTTTTGTGAGATTATTGAAAGTAATGGCCAATTGCCCAATCTCATCATATCCGAAAACTTTCACCTTTCGAGAAAAGTTCCCTTTTGCCATTGCCTGTGCTTGCTTTCGCATATCAGAAATAGGCCTTGTAATTGTTTGTGCAAGTAGAATTCCAAGTACTGCTGTAATCAATAATGCAATACCCGTTCCTGTGGCAAGAATATTATTAATGGTCTTCATTTGTGAATACACATTTTCTTTTTTCGCTACCAAGTAAATAGCACCAGTCACATCATCATCAGAACGAACGGGTGTAACTAAAATCCAAATCCGGTTTCCAGTCTGTGGATCTATTTGAGTAACATCTTCCCCTTCATCGGCAGAAGTAGCTATGACTCGTCTAATTAATGTATCCGTAGATCTTTGACCTACGATTCCTTGATTATAAGGATCTGATGTGCCAATAATTCTTTGAGTACTTGCCTCAATTAAACGAACCTCTGAAATATCTGTCGTTTTCAAATCAGACAGTATCTTCTTTACAGCCTCTTCCAGAGTGGGTCCCTCATCATCGGTGTTACGTTCCTTGCCCAATTCTTCCCCTAAGTAATAGGCTAAAAGATTAACTCTCTCTTCAATAGAGGTTTCAAAATTTCTTAATAAGGTACTTTCAAGCTGCCTGACAAAATAGACACCGATAATTTGCATTGCAATTAAAATTAACAATACATAAATCATTACAAACTTAAGATGAATAGATCGAAAGAAACCAACCTTTTTCATTTACTGATTACTCCTGTTCAGGATTTCGCAAATAGTATCCAACCCCTCTTCTTGTCACAATCCATGTAGGGTGACTTGGGTTATCTTCAATTTTTTCACGGAGTCTTCTAACTGTTACATCGACTGTACGAACATCGCCAAAGTAATCATAGCCCCAAACGGTTTGCAGTAAATGTTCTCTCGTCATCACTTGTCCGATATGCTGAGCTAAGTAGTGAAGTAGTTCAAACTCTCTATGAGTAAGCTCGATCATCTCCCCGCGCTTCGATACAATATAAGCATCTGGATGAATCGTCAATGAGCCTAGTTCAATCTCATTTGTCTCATCTTGTTCCTGCTGACTTATATTCGTTTGATGTCTTCTTAAATTTGCTTTCACACGAGCAATTAATTCTCTTGTACTAAATGGCTTTGTTACATAGTCATCTGCTCCAAGTTCAAGACCAAGTACCTTATCAATTTCAGAATCCTTAGCTGTTAGCATAATAATAGGCATTTCATATTTTTTACGTACTTCACGACATACTTCCATGCCATCTCGTTGAGGAAGCATGATATCTAGTAAGATTAAGTCTGGCATAATTTCTTCTACCATCTTTAATGCCTCGTTACCATCATAGGCACAATATACATCATACCCTTCCTTTTTTAAATTAAATTGAAGGATATCAGCAATCGGTTTTTCATCGTCGACAACAAGTATACGTTTTTCCATTTCATAGCTCCTTTTTTTGGGCTGTCTATTTATTTTATCTTCCGCTATTTTTACTGTTCATAGTCCTTACTTTATCATGATATGCCTATGAATTCACGTTTTTAGAAGGCAAATCACTTCATTAAGAAATAGAAAACCTCTAGTTTTCACTAGAGGTATTAATATATTATCTATTTACATAATTTAGTGGGTTTACTAAACTACCATTCTTATAAACTTCAAAGTGAAGATGAACACCTGTTGAATCTCCAGTTGAACCCATAACACCAATAGCTGAGCCCTTAACAACCGTTTGACCAACACTTACACTTATAGAAGCTAAATGTGCATAAACGGTACGCATCCCGTTATTATGATCAATGACAATTTTATTTCCATACCCGGCATCATACCCAGCAGATACGATTGTTCCATTGTCAGCAGCTTTAATAGTTCCACTACTAGGACGTGCAATATCTATACCTTTATGTTGTTTGCCCCATCTAAAGCCCATTTGGCTGGAAACATAACCGCCATTTGCCGGCCACGCAAGGGATCCGTCTCCACGAGATGGAACAACTTTTGTCCCTTTTCTAACAATATAATTAACAGGTTCTTGAAGGATCTTTTCGCTCGTAACCTCTTGAGCTACACGGATACCATTTTGCTCGGAGACTTTATATGTTACCTCGCGAGCTCCTTCTTTCCCCTCTTGCTCTACTTTTGTATCGCCTTTATACATAGCTCCATCTTCTATTACTTCATTAGCAAATGCGATGGTTTCCTTTTTTGCCTCTTCTTTTACAACTACTACTTGTAGAAGGGGTTGGAGGAAGGTTACATTTAATTCTTGCCCAATCTTTATTACACTATCTTCTGTCATACCCGGGTTAATGGATAATAACTGTGCCATGTCCATTCCATGTGCTGAGGCAATTCCACCTAACACATCTCCCTCTTTCACAGAGTATTTCTTTTCTTCTAAAGTACCCTTAGTTAAAAAGGTAACTGCTTCCTCAACAGTTAATATTTTATCTGGTGTAACTTTCTCTACATTTTGTGAAACTTCTTTTGTGAATGAAACGTCTAATAGACGAACTTCATTTTCCTTTAGCGTAGGTAATACCTCTTCAGGAGTTGCCTTACGAGTTTCCAACTCTGTTAGTTGCTCCTGTGTAACATACTTTAGCTTTAAAGCATTTAACACCTGGTCCGCCTCAGCTTCACTTTTTAAGTAAGCTACTGCTTTTCCATCAATGACTAAGGCTGAAGCATTAGCTTGAACGGCCAGTTTACTTTGAATGATTTCTGCAACTTCTTCGTCACTTGTTTTAGCAGTAGAACCAAACACTTGCTCTGAAACATATGTAAGTTGTGAATCAACGGCTAAATCTAAATTTGTATACGATTGCTTAAACTCTTCTACTTTTTCATCTAGAATCTCTTGAACCACTTCTTTGTCAGAAACAGTACCAACGTATTCTTTATTCATATATACATAGTATACCGTGCTTAATTTTGAGCCATTAGCAGATGCTGAACCTACACCAAATGTAAGTGCTCCTAATGCCATTGCTGATATAGCTACCTTTTTTATTGTAGGTTTTAGACTATTAGATGTATTGATCGTTAGTTCGGAAAGTCTCTTATTGAAAAAACCCATTCTCTAATCCTCCTAGACTAGCGCAACAAAACACTTTTAGTGCTTTTAACTCTTTTTATTTTTACTTAGTTGCAAAATAAGCCTTCTTTACTTTACCATAAATAAGCCATCAAGAGTTTACTAGCACTTGATATGTAACATAATTGTATAATTAATGACATTATATTACAAAGGCTCGTCGAATGAATAGATTGGTAACTTCTGAAGAATTCCTAGCAAAACATTGATATAACAGCGTTTATTAATAGAAACGCTTTCATATTACTATAGATCACCGAAATTTATTTCGACAAATTTCTTGGAAGAATTTTACTTGAATATTACATCTCTGTAACAAAAAAGAGGAATTTGTCATAGGACAAACTCCTCTTTCATAGATGGCTCAGGACGGAATCGAACCGCCGACACAAGGATTTTCAGTCCTTTGCTCTACCGACTGAGCTACTGAGCCGTATTTATGTATTTATAAAAATTCCAACCTCTTGCCTTTGAAGAGATTGGAATAGTGTGATGACCCCTACGGGATTCGAACCCGTGTTACCGCCGTGAAAGGGCGGTGTCTTAACCGCTTGACCAAGGGGCCATGTGTTAATTCGACATATTATGACGACGTTTTTTATATTAGCATAATAGCTTTATAGATTGCAATATGTATTTTATAAAAAATTTATTTTTTCCTAAATAAAATATTCGCCACTACTTTTAGTGGCGAATATTGAAATGAAATGGATTAGCTTTGTCTCCATGGATTTAACACAACATTTGTTTGTGTACGATCTGGACCTACAGAGAAAATAGACAATGGAATACCTGTTAACTGTGCAATTCTCTCTAGGTAGTGACGAGCATTTGCTGGTAGCTCAGCAAGTGATTTGCAGCCTGTGATGTCTTCCGTCCAACCTGGCAGCTCTTCAAAGACTGGCTCACAGTCAGCTAATGTTTTTAAGCTTGCTGGGAATTCCTCAATTACTTCCCCTTTGTATCGATATGCCACACAGATCTTTAACGTTTCAATCCCTGTTAACACGTCGATAGAATTTAAAGAAAGATCTGTAATTCCACTGACTCTTCTAGCATGTCTAACGACTACGCTGTCAAACCAACCGACACGACGCGGACGTCCTGTTGTTGTACCGTACTCACGACCAACCTCACGGATTTGGTGACCAATTTCGTTATCTAACTCCGTTGGGAAAGGACCGTCCCCTACACGAGTCGTATAAGCCTTAGATACCCCAACTACATGCTTAATTTTAGTAGGCCCTACACCCGAACCGATTGTCACTCCACCTGCAACAGGATTGGAAGAGGTAACAAATGGGTATGTACCTTGGTCAATATCCAGCATAACTCCTTGAGCACCTTCGAAAAGAACACGGCGTCCTTCATCAAGTGCGTCGTTTAACACAACTGAAGTGTCACACACATATTGTTTAATTTGTTGGCCATACTCGTAATACTCATCAAGAATATCTTCAATCTTAAAGCCTTCAGTCTCATATATACGCTCAAGCAAACGGTTTTTCTCTTCTAGGTTACGGGCTAGCTTTTCCTCGAACACCTCACGGTCAAGAAGGTCAGCAATACGAATTCCGATACGCGCTGCCTTGTCCATATAAGCTGGGCCAATTCCCTTTTTCGTCGTACCAATCTTATTTGCTCCCTTGCTTTCTTCCTCTACTTCATCAAGGCGCAAATGGTAAGGCAAAATAACATGTGCACGGTTGCTCACGCGAAGATTATCTGTTGTAACACCCTTGTCATGTAAGTAAGCAAGCTCTTTTACTAAAGCCTTTGGATCTACTACCATCCCATTTCCAATCACACAAGCCTTATCGCTATAGAAGATTCCAGATGGAATTAAATGAAGCTTATACGTTTCTCCACCGAACTTAATCGTATGACCGGCATTATTTCCTCCTTGGTAACGAGCGATCACTTCTGCATTTTCTGATAAAAAGTCTGTGATCTTACCTTTTCCCTCGTCTCCCCACTGTGTTCCAACTACAACTACTGATGACATATAACAGCACCTCCAAAGGTAACTAACATTTTTTCGTGCAACTCAAACAAGATTAGTTTACCAATTTGAACAGCTAAAAGTCAACAAAACCCGAACGATTTTTGTAAGATTAATATTTTTTGTTCGTAATTATTTCTTGTTTCATAGAAAAAAGACTAGCCGGTTTGTAGCTAGTCTTTTATTATTCTAATCTATTAAGCTCCAGGTGGAACACCATTATCATCAAAACGCCGCTCCAAGTTAACAAACTTATTATATTCTTTCACAAAAGCTAATGATACGGTTCCAGTCGGACCATTACGCTGCTTCGCAATAATGATTTCGATAATGTTCTTACTTTCCGATTCACGATCATAATAATCATCACGATATAAAAAGGCAATTACATCAGCATCCTGCTCAATACTTCCTGATTCACGGATATCTGACATCATTGGACGCTTATCTTGACGCTGCTCTACCCCACGGGAAAGCTGTGATAAGGCAATCACAGGTACTTTCAACTCACGAGCAAGAGCCTTTAAGGAACGGGAGATTTCTGATACTTCTTGCTGACGGTTCTCGCCAGAACGACCACTTCCTAGAATTAGCTGCAAGTAGTCAATTAGAATCATACCTAGACCATGTTCCTGCTTTAATCGGCGGCATTTCGAACGAATATCTGTAATTCTTACCCCTGGGGTGTCATCAATAAAGATACCAGCATTCGATAAGCTTCCCATAGCCATCGTTAGCTTACCCCAGTCCTCATCTGTTAATGAACCCGTTCTAAGCCTTTGTGCATCAATATTTCCTTCTGCACAAAGCAAACGCATAACAAGCTGTTCAGCGCCCATCTCGAGACTAAAAATAGCAATATTCTCACCGGTTTTCGATGCAACGTTTTGCGCAATATTTAAGGCAAAGGCTGTTTTACCAACGGATGGACGTGCTCCTACAATGATTAAATCATTCCGTTGAAACCCTGCTGTCATACGGTCGAGCTCTGAGAACCCTGTTGCTAAACCCGTTACTTCACCCACGCGGTTATTCATGATTTCAATATTGTCATATGTTCGGACAAGAACGTCCTTTATATTATGAAAAGCACCAGCATTTTTTCGACCGGATACTTCTAAAATACTTTTCTCTGCTTCCCCTAATAACACTTCAACTTCGTCTTCTCGTGTGTATCCATCCGTTGCAATCGTTGTTGCAGTACGGATCAATCGCCGAAGCAAAGATTTTTCTTCAACGATCTTAGCATAGTACTCTATATTGGCAGCTGTCGGGACCGAACCAGCTAATTCACTTAAATAACTAACTCCACCAGTATCTTCAAGAAGCTTTGCAGCTGAAAGCTCTTCTGTCACAGTTATTAGATCGACGGCTTTTCCTTTGTCGCTCAGCTGTAACATCATTTGAAAAATTTTCTGATGTGCCGCTCGGTAAAAATCATCAGGTATTAATATTTCTGATGCCATTGTAAGAGAAGATGGTTCCAAAAATATCGCACCTAAAACCGCCTGCTCAGCCTCTATATTTTGAGGAGGGAGACGGTCAGCATATAAATCATTCATTTATAGTAACCTCCCTTTGCTTCTTAGAGGAAATGATGAAAACTAGAAAAAATGTGACCAGTAAAACGGGTCACATTTTGTTAGCTACTCTATTTTATCATGAATATACCGAAATGGAACTTCCAAATTTAGTTTACTTCTTTTACGTGTACGTTTAAAGTAGCTTGAACTTCGGTATGAAGCTTTACTGGTACCTTTGTATAGCCTAAAGCACGGATCGCATCTTCTAGTTCAATTTTACGTTTGTCAATTTTAATATTATGCTTTTTCTGCAACTCTTCTGCGATTTGCTTACTAGTAATTGAACCAAAAAGTCGTCCACCTTCACCCGCTTTTGCACTTAATTCGACTGTGATTTTTTCAATCGTTTCTTTTAGTTTTTTTGCTTCAGCAAGCTCTTCAGCAGCTACCTTTTCTTGCTTCTTTTTCTGTCCCTCAAGGGTGCTAACATTTGTTGAATTTGCTTCTACTGCAAGTCCCTGTTTAATCAAGAAATTTTGTGCATACCCATCGGCAACATTTTTCACTTCACCTTTTTTTCCTTTTCCTTTTACGTCCTTCAAAAAGATTACTTTCATTCTTTCTTTCTCCCTTCCGTATACTCGTGAATGGCCGTTTGCAGTCTTTCTTCTGCTTCCTCAATCGTTACATCAGTCAGCTGTGTTGCTGCATTTGTTAAATGGCCTCCACCACCTAGATTCTCCATAATAATTTGGACGTTTACGTCACCTAACGACCTGGCACTAATTCCAACCGTTTGATCTGATCGCTTCGAAATAACAAATGACGCTTGAATTCCGTCCATTGTCAGCAGGGTATCTGCCGTTTGTGCAATTAATATTTGGTCGATCATCTGCGTGTTACTTCCCTTTGCAATGGCGATCCCTTTTTTATAAAAATATACCGTTTCAATCAATTTAGCACGTTTCAAATAAGAATCCACATCTTCTTTTAAAAACTTTTGTACAAGAACCGTATCGGCCCCTTGTCCTCTTAAATAAGACGCTGCATCAAAGGTTCTAGCTCCCGTTCGAAGAGTAAAGCTTTTGGTATCAACGATAATACCAGCTAAAAGAGCTGTTGCTTCCAGCATATCAATCTTTCCCCGTTTTGGCTGATATTCTAATAACTCGGTAACGAGCTCTGCTGTAGAGGACGCATATGGCTCCATATAAACAAGAAGCGGACTTTGGATGAAATCTTCTCCTCTTCTATGATGATCAATTACCACAACATGATCAATTTTTGATAATAAACGCTCTTCAATAACTAATGATGGTTTATGTGTATCTACGACCACTAAAAGCGTATCCTCCGTGGCAAGCTCTAGAGCCTGTTCTGGTGTCACAAAACGTTCAAACAATGATTCATGCTTTTTGATTTCCTCTAACAATCTTTGAACACCGGTATCAATATCGTTTGGATTTAAGACGATATAAGCATCACGCTCATTCATTTGGGCAACCTTTTGTATACCTATTGAAGCTCCAATAGCGTCCATATCCGGACTTTTAT
Source organism: Robertmurraya sp. FSL R5-0851 (assembly GCF_038002965.1). NCBI lineage: Bacteria > Bacillati > Bacillota > Bacilli > Caryophanales > Bacillaceae > Robertmurraya > Robertmurraya sp. FSL R5-0851. The sequence continues at coordinate 4,742,425 of NZ_JBBOOE010000001.1, forward strand.
GCCCCATAATGATGACCTTGTCGCTTTCTGTAACAAGCTCCTTAAGAGCATGCGAAATGACCCTAGCACGTACTCTTGTCCGTTTTTCAACAGGATTCGTTTTTCCACCATAAAACTTTACCTTACCATTGGTTAACTTAATCGCCACCTGGTCGCCACCACGACCTAGCGCTAAATCAAGACTTGATTGTGCTAACGAGCCTAACTCTGGCAGGGAGGAGACACCAGAACCTACTCCTATACTCAAGGTTAATGGAACATTTTGCTTTGAAGTCGTTTCTCTCACATCATCAAGGACAGAAAACTTTCCTTTCTCGAGCAATTGCATGATATTTTCATTGAATACAGCAATAAAGCGTTCAGATGTTATTCTTTTAAGGAACACTCCATTTTCCTGTGCCCACTTATTTAAAATAGATGTAACAAGGCTATTCAAACTACTTCTTGTCTGATCTTCCATCCCTTGCGTTAATTCATCATAATTATCTAAGAAAATAATTGCAATGACGGTTCGTTCATCTTCATATAACTTTTCAATTTCTGTTTGTTCCGTTACATCAAAGAAGTACAACAGTCTTTCCTCAGGACGGTGAATGACTCTAAATTTACGCTCATGAATCGTGATGATTTCGGTTTCAACATCTTGCTTGATTAAAGGAATAAGTGATTCACCCACATCATAGAGCGACCTACCAACCAGTGTATCCTCTTCAAAGCATGAAGCTAAGAACGGGTTCGTCCACTCGATATAGTAGTCATCATTAATTAACATAATACCGATTGGCATTTCCATGAGCGCTTCCTCGCCCACTTTTTTTACTCGATAGGACAATGTAGTTATGTATTCTTCCATTTCTTTTCTTTGTTTTCTTTCAAGCTGAAAGATATAGAAAAAGGGAAGGAATGCTACTATTAATCCGATTAAGCCTAGTAACCAATTGTACATAGCAATTAATCCGAGAAGCACCACTGTTATGGCAATTAATGCGTAGATGGGGTAGCGAATCGATCGCTTTTCTAGATAAGAAGGCATAATTTCAGCTCCCACACAGTAGTGTATTTTATTGATTTTTGATCCTTTTTCTTAAATCAAAGCCTAAATCAATTATACCTAATATCCGGACAATATAAAGTAATTGTGGAAATAACAAGACTCCAATTGTGAACATTATCGGTACTGCCCTAGGAAACTTCTTTGCATGACTAAAGTAATAAATAAAGGCCAAACCTTGTAAAACCATTAACCATTGAAGCAAAAAGGCGATATTTACAATGGCCATAAAAGCAAAACTTCCCTCTTCAGGGTTAAAAATCATTGAAGCAATGATGGAAAATAAATAGATCCATAAAATACTTTTTGGCAACTGAAGATAGCGAAATGGTTTCCAGTTAGAAATTTCAACTTGAAAACGTTTTGCTATAGGAAAACTAACTAGTTGAATAAAGAATACGGCAAGAAAGGCAGCCATCACAAACAAAGTTGGCTTCAAATACCTTCCCGCCTCTATTCCAGCAAGTAATTCTTCCATCTCCTTCTCATTTGGAGTTTGTCCTAATGATTCCATGATTGATAAGGAAGATTCTATGGAAGCTTTGGTTGCAGCTATCGTTTCATCAATAAAGTCGATTTGGAAAAAAGCGACTGAAATAGCATAAGTCAACACGACGGTGAATAGAAACGCTATAGAACCACCAATATAAATCGCTTCCCTGCTTTTCTTCTCTCTAATAAAGTCTCCCATCACTAAGCCTGTTAGACCAAAGGTAATGGCTAATGGGATGGCAAATATTGTTCCCACTATTAGTGATAATAAAATAGAGGCTACAAAAAACACTAGCATACTTTTGCGGTCATTTTTATACGCAAAAAGAATAAAAGGTAATACCAAGAACAAATTGGTAACCATCCCTAATATGGGCATATATGTTGTTAACAAGAGAAGAGCTGCATAAATAGCTAGTAATAAAGCTCCTGTTGTTAACTGTCGAACATTCTTCAATCCCTCACCTCATTTAATTGCATCACTTCTATTTTATCTAGTTCTGGAGATGGATTCAACTCATACAGATTCGTCGTTATAGCTAAATATAAAAAAAGACACCACTATGGGTGTCTTTCTCCGCTCATTATTCACCAGTAACGTATGGTAGTAATGCCATAGTACGTGAACGCTTGATAGCAACTGTTAATTTACGTTGGTATTTAGCGTTTGTACCTGTTACACGACGAGGTAAAATTTTACCACGCTCAGAGATGAATTTCTTAAGAAGATCTACATCTTTGTAATCGATATGAGTGATTCCGTTTGCTGTGAAGAAGCAAACTTTACGACGCTTAGCGCGTCCACCTCTACGTCCTCCGCCCATTGCCATGAGTATTTCCCTCCTTTTTATAATAAAAATCGTATTTTCAAGGATTTTTTAGAATGGTAAATCATCATCGGAAATATCGATTTGACCACCGTCATTTGCGAATGGGTCTTCATCCATTCTAGTATAACCTTGGTTATTATTGTTGTTGTTTCTATATGGTTGATTCTGATTGTTATTCCCGTATGGTGAAGCTTCTCTTTGACCGCCGAAGCCTCCTGCGTTCCCGCCAGGAGCAGAACCACCAGAAGCACCTCTTGGCTCCAAGAATTGAACACTTTCAGCTAATACTTCAGTGACATATACTCGCTTACCATCTTGTCCATCATAGCTGCGTGTTTGAACACGACCGTCTACACCAGCAAGACTTCCCTTTTTCAAGAAGTTTGCTACGTTTTCTGCAGGTTTACGCCAAATCACACAGTTGATGAAATCCGCTTCTCTTTCTCCTTGCTGATTCGTAAACGTACGATTGACAGCAAGCGTAAAAGTAGCGACAGGAACACCATTTGGTGTATAGCGTAATTCAGGATCTTTCGTTAATCGACCGACTAGAACAACACGATTCATCATCAGAATCAACCCCCTTTCTTCCACGTCTAATGTTTCATGTGAAACATCACATTTAGAAGTAATTATCTATTCTTATTTCTCGTCTTTAGTAACCATGTGGCGGATAATATCTTCGCTAATTTTTGCTAAGCGAGAGAATTCTTCCACTGCAGCTGGATTAGAATTAACTTTAAGAATTTGGTAGTAGCCATCACGGAAATCATTGATTTCGTATGCAAGACGACGCTTACCCCACTCTTTTGATTCAGTAAGTTCCGCACCATTATCAGTTAAGATTGTGTTAAAACGCTCAACTAAGGCTTTTTTAGCCTCATCTTCAATGTTTGGGCGGATGATGTACATAATTTCGTACGCTCTCATCACGTTCACCTCCTTTTGGTCTAAACGGCCCAATTGGGCAAGGAGCAATATTCATTACTCACAAGAAGAAATTATACCACAGCAAGAAACGAAACACAAGGTTTGATTAAAGGCACTCTTGGTTTACAGTTAAGCATTCTTTTTTAAAGTGACTATTTTCTGCTTAATCGTTCGTTTACACTCACTGATTAATTCGTTGAAGATGCCTTCCCATGTTTGCTTTAGTGCATATTCTCTTGCGTTTTTCCCCATAATGAGCCTGCTTACTTTATGATTGATTAATTGTTCCGTTTCCTTAATAAAATCCTGGTAAACTCCAGCCTCACATATCTTTCCTGTTTTGTTATGCTCTACAATTCCACTTACTCCTCCACGATTAGAAACAATGGCAGGAGTTCCGCTTGCCAGCGCCTCTAATACTACGTTCCCAAATGTTTCTGTTTGTGATGGAAAAACGAATAAATCACTCGCTGCATAACAAGAAGCTAGCTCATTTCCACTTAAGTATCCCGTCATTGTTATATTTTTGTTCTCATTTGATAGACTAGATATCTCCCCAAAACTAGGACCATCCCCTACAATTAACCAATGGACGCTTTCTTTCCACTTTTCCGAGAAATGTTCAATCATTTTTTGTAATGTAAATAGGTCTTTTTCTGGTGCAAGTCTCCCTACGTAAAGGAGAATTATGGGGGATTTTATATTATATTTCTCTCGAATGTTGACCGTTTGGTTAGAAGGTTGAAAAAGAGAGCAGTCTACCCCTCTCGTCCATATAGATAGGTTCGTGAAGTCTTTTGTTTGGAGATGCGCTAATGTCTCCTGGGAGGGAACAAAAATTCGTTCTGAGGAAGAATAAAACCATTTTAAATATCTCCACAGAATCGGAGATATCCAACTGAGCTTGTAATAATCCAGGTACTGGTCAAAGTGTGTGTGATAAGAAGAAATGATTGGAATATGTAACTTTTTAGCTGCATGGGAGCCTAGTACTCCCATCGTTAATGGCGTAGCCACGTGGATAAAATCTGGAGAAAAAGCTTGTACTCGTTCAAGGATGGTATTCGGCAGAGCCAATGCTGTTCGACACTCTGGGTAGATAAAAAAAGGAATGCTCATAAATTGGTGAACATAGGGATAAGGATTACTTCCCTCGAGTTCAGGTGCGAACTACCTCTCTAAGCTCTAACGGACCAAACAACCAAACGAATAAAGGTATTCCAATAGAGCAAAGAGCCCCTCCTAAATGAGTAACCCATCTAAAGATTTGAATAAGGAATAACGGTTGCTTGTTTAATAAGTAGAATATGATTTCATCTGATTTTACAATCCAATCCATTGTTCGCTTCACTTATACACCCTCCTTTCTAACGCTTTCAGTTTAAGTGGTAAACATTGAAACCAGATTGATTTACTGTTAAGAAAACGTAAAAAACCACCTTGATTTCTCAAGGTGGTTCTCATTTTATCCAGCTCCAGGCCTGTCGTGCGCTGAACAGGGCGCTTGCGCTTTTCTTATACATTAAAGCGGAAATGAATGATGTCTCCGTCTTTTACTTCGTATTCTTTTCCTTCTAATCGAACTTTACCAGCTTCTTTAGCAGCAGCCATGGTACCGCCAGCTAGTAAATCTTCATAAGCAACGGTTTCTGCACGAATGAACCCACGCTCAAAGTCAGAGTGGATAACTCCTGCACATTGAGGGGCCTTCATCCCTTTACGGAATGTCCATGCACGAACTTCCTGTACTCCAGCCGTAAAGTACGTTGCTAATCCTAGTAAATGATAAGCCGCACGAATTAGCTGATCAAGACCCGATTCCTCGATACCCAGCTCAGAAAGGAACATTTCCTTTTCTTCCCCTTCAAGCTCAGCAATTTCTTCTTCAATCTTTGCACAAACGACAATGACTTGTGCATTGTCCTTTTCAGCAAACTCTCTCACTTTTTGTACGTATTCATTTGAAGACGGGTCCGCAACATCTTCTTCCCCTACATTAGCCACATAAAGAACCGGTTTAATCGTTAACAAATGAAGTTGTTTTACTACCTTCATTTGTTCTTCAGTAAACTCGACTGTACGAGCAGGCTTGTCCGCTTCAAACGCTTCCTTCAACTTTTCAAGGATTTCTGCTTCAAAAACAGCATCCTTATCTTTTTGTTTCGCCATTTTCCCAACACGCGCAAGTCTTTTTTCTACTGATTCAAGATCAGCTAAAATTAACTCAAGATTAATCGTTTCAATATCGTCAATTGGGTCTACCTTACCAGAGACGTGAGTAATATTATCATCAGCAAAGCAGCGTACAACCTGACAAATGGCGTCCACTTCACGGATATGGGAAAGAAACTTGTTTCCTAAACCTTCCCCTTTACTCGCACCCTTTACAATCCCAGCAATATCAGTAAACTCAAACGTTGTAGGTACCGTTTTTTTCGGTTGAACAAGCTCTGTTAATTTTTGTAGTCTTTCATCTGGAACTTCTACAATTCCTACGTTCGGATCGATTGTACAGAAAGGATAGTTCGCTGATTCAGCTCCTGCTTGGGTAATCGCATTAAATAATGTAGATTTCCCTACGTTCGGCAAACCTACAATTCCTGCTGTTAGTGCCATCCAAGTCACTCCTCATTTATATATTCGCACCAAAATTCGTCGATACAACTATATCTATTTGTTTCATTTTTTCTATTTTTAAAAGCCTTTAGCCTTAAACAATTATAGAGATATGATAGCAAAAAAACAAGAACAAGAAGAATCCGCCTAAACGGCAGTTTCATCTTGTTCTACTTTTCTAATATTTACTAAGCAATCATACAAAGTACTTCCCAGTCCGTTATCCGATTCCTCACTTGGGGTAAGAAGGTTGACCGATCCTCCATACTTCTTCCAAATGCCCTCATCTATGTTAATGGTATTTGGATGTGCATTAGTAAGGATTTGAACATAGCCTTTTACCGCTCCACGCTCATTCCATACTTCTACAAAATCATTTTCTGCTAAATGAAGATCCTCTGCAATATTTGCTGCTAATTCAACTCGAAGCTTTGGTTGTTGAGCAAATAAATGATAGTGTTGAGAATGGTTTGAACGCATGGGATGAATAGTTAAGAGCTGATAAGGATATTTCTGAGCTAACTCAGGGCTAGTAATGATCGATTCATTAGGTAGGGACAAAGATAAACGTCCATCCTCCCCCTGTTGGATCGCTCGATTAGAGACAAACTCATATTTGCCGCTTGGGGTTTTAAAATGAAAATCACTCCATGGAACTTCATCTACTGGAAGTTCTACATGATAATTTTCTTTAAATGTTTGGAGCGTAATTCCTTTACCCTCTAAATGTTGAATGGCCATTGTCATCCATTCATCTCTAGAGTAGTTAAAATCCTCCCCAAAACCAAGTCGGTTAGCTAATTCTGTCCATATCCACAAATCTGATTTTGCTTCCCCAGGTGATTCCACAAGCTTTGGACCATAGTTAGCATAATGATGATACATGGAAGAATAATAGATGTCTTCCTCTTCAAATGCCGTTGTCGTCGGAAGAATATAATCAGCCATTTCTGCTGTATCTGTCATGAACGAATCAATTACAACCACCGTATCAACAGAGGAAAATGCCTTTATCAACTCATTTGTATTAGGAACTTGTGCAATCGGATTTCCGCAAGTAACAATAATCATTTCAATTGTTGGGTTCACTGCTTCTAAAATCCCTTTTGCCTGCTTCATCATAGTAAAGTGGCGGGCTTCTTTCCGTCGCTCCGGTAATGTTAATTCCCCAAACTGAAAGCTCTGTCCTACCTGCTTATTCGCATAATTTGCTCCACCACCGCGAATCCCAATGTTTCCACTTATAGCAACCAATGCATCAATGAGACGAATGGTATTTCCCCCATTCCCGTAACGTTGCATTCCTAGGCCAAAATAAGTGGATGTGGGTCTATCACCGTATAAATGAGCAAGCTCTGTCATAACATCTATCGATACTTCCGTTATTCTACTAATCTCTTCAAGAGAAACGGTTTGAATTAATTCCTTCACATGAGTAAATCCAACCGTATATTTTTCAATAAAATCTATGTCAGCCCGTTCTAAACGTAGGAGCTCTTTCATGATACCTACTGCTAGAATTCCATCTGTGCCTGGCTTAACCGTAATATGTTTATGGGCTAGTTTCGCAGTTGCATTGTATAACGGGTCAATTACATAAAGTTTGGTTCCGTTACGTTTTGCTTCTTGTAGAGCAGAATAAAAATGCATATTCGTTCTAGCTACATTTCTACCCCATATCACGATATTTTTACTATTCAGTACATCTCCTGGGGCATGACTGTATGCATCACCAAAATCCCGGTTTTGTGCTTCAATTCCAGCCCCCCAGCATAGTGAGCCCGTTAACTCTGTTACACCACCATAACCATTAAAAAACCGTTGATCGAGATTTTTCAACAAACCTCCATTGGCATAATCATGGCTATGCAAAATAGAAGTGGTCCCCTTATTTTTCTTTAGCCAAGACATCTTTTCAGCCAATTCATCTAGTGCTTGGGCCCATGGTATTCTATGAAACTCACCATTTATCTTTTTTAAAGGGTAAAGAATTCGTTCAGCAGAATTGGTTCGTGCTTCAAGCATTCGACCCCTTCCACAGATTTTCCCTTTTGTAATCGGGTGGGTTTCATCGCCTTCCACCCGAGTTACCCTTCCATCCTCGACTGTTACTTTAAATCCACAGCTGTCCCAGCAATTTAACGGGCATGCAGAAGTATACGTGTTCGCCATACTCATCCCCCTACTTCTCTAGCTCTCCGCTCTTTCTAACACTTTTTTCATCTTCCGTGAAAATTCCTTTCGAGGAATTAACACACTATGGTCACAGCCGATACATTTGATACGGATATCCATGCCTAAACGAATGATTTTCCAACGATTGGCTCCACATGGGTGTGGCTTTTTCATTTCAACCACGTCATTCAAGTTAAATTCCTTTTGCTCCAATGCTCTCACTCCAATTCATTTCCCCATGCCTTCTTAGAAGTAACCTCATCTTGACGTGAGTACATAACCATACGAGGATAAGGGATTTCTATTCCATTTTGATCCAACCATTCTTTTAGTTCTTTGCGTAACAAGCGTGCTACAACAAAGTGTTTCATCGGTAATGTTTCTGCAGCTATACGCAAGACAACATCGGAGGCAGCTAAATTTTGCACTCCTAAAATCTCAGGTGTTTTAATGATATCCTCATATTTAGCAGGCATTTCTTGTAAGAGTTCAGAAATCACGGTTTCTGCCTTTTTAATATCACTCTCATACGAAATGCTTAAATCAACAACTGCCATACTATTATACAGAGAGAAGTTTGTTACTTCCGTAATATTACCATTTGGTAAAATATGAAGTTCCCCTGTCCATGTCTTAATTTTTGTTGTTCGTAATCCAATCTCTTCAACTGTTCCCTCAAACTGTCCAATTCGAACAAAGTCACCAACTGAAAATTGATCTTCGAAAATAATAAAGAATCCTGTAATAATATCACGAACAAGGTTTTGTGCTCCAAAACCAACGGCAAGTCCAACGATCCCTGCCCCTGCAAGCATCGCACTTACATCTATGGTTAATGTTGATAATATCATCATAAAGGCAATAAAGTACACTACATACGTTAGGATATTTTGTAGCAACTTTAAAAGAGTTGCCTCTCTTCGCTCCGATACACGTAATGGAGAACGAGTTCTGACTTTAAAGACATTTTCAATCATCACTTTTCCAACTTTTATGAAAATGCCTGAAAGGATAAAAATCGCAATAATCTTCAGTGCTCCTTCTCCTAAAGAAAGCCATAAATCTTCGTTCATTGCTTTTTCTTTTATATCATTTAATATTTTCTCCCAGTATTTCATTAAACCACCTCATCATATATTGTTGGAGATTTTACTTATTTTATCAATTTCCATACTCCCTTTGTAGTATAAAGGGTTTCCTCCTTCAAATTACCTATACCCCTTCTACCAAAGAGTTCCCAAGACCTGCTTAGTAAAATGGAATTCCTCCTTCCAACTACCCTTTTTCCAAATTACATAAACAGTACGTATACAATTCGTTTTTCTTCCGTATACTGTTACTACAATTTACGAAGGAGTGGACCCAGTGAACTTGAAATCTAGCTTTTTTGATAAGAAAGAAGACAATGGTGCAAGGATTTCCTATGACGATCAACGTGCTTCTCACAAACTAGCAATTGAACTAGTTTCTATTCTACCAGTTGCTACCATTGAACGTCCGATTGTATTTGTTTGTATAGGAACTGACCGTTCAACAGGTGATTCATTGGGACCACTCGTCGGCACACTTCTTGAAGAGAAAAGACTGAACTCCTTTTACGTTTATGGAACCCTCGAGGACCCTATTCATGCGGTGAACTTAGCTGAAAAGCTTGAGGACATCAAAGCGAAACATTTTAATCCTATTATCATTGCGATTGATGCTTGCTTAGGTCGTCTCAAAAGTGTTGGTTTCATACAACTGGCAGATGGCCCTGTTAAACCAGGAGCTGGTGTAAATAAAGAACTTCCATCTGTAGGTGATTACCATATCACTGGAATTGTTAATGTGAGTGGATTTATGGAATACTTCGTCCTACAAAACACTAGATTGAACTTAGTTTTAAAAATGGCTAAAGTCATAGCGAATGGAATTTATCAAGCAAGTGTTACTTATCCACCTGTTAATAGGTGGATAAATATTGGAAACCACATAACGAAAGACGCAATTAGTGGAAGAGAATAACAAAAAGAGGCCTTTAATTAGAAGGCCTCTTTTTGTTATCTTAGTATAGTTTCAACAAGTGACATGATGGTCACAATTAAAGCAACTACTAAAATACCTGGAAGCATATTGGCCACTCGTATTTTCGTAATTCCTGTAATATTTAATCCAATAGCAAGAATCATAATTCCGCCTGTAGCAGTCATTTCTGCGATAAAGCTAGTCATAAGTGCATCTGATACCAAACGATCAATCTGGGTAGCAAAAGCGGCTATAGCTCCTTGATAGAGCATGACCGGAATAGCAGAAAAAATAACACCGATTCCAAGAGTGGTTGTTAAAAATAGTGCAGTAAATCCATCAATAATGGATTTTGTATATAACACATCATGATCACCCCTAATGCCGCTATCAAGTGCACCAATAATAGCCATCGCACCTATTACAAAGATAAGCGTTGCCGTTACAAACCCTTCTGCAATACTTCCTTGCTGGGAGCTCCCTACCTTCCTCTCCAACCATGTACCTAGAGCATTCAACTTCCCATCTAAATCTAGCCATTCGCCAAGCACAGAGCCAATTACAAGACTAATGATGACAATGAGAAAATTTTCACTTTTGAAACCCATTTGAAGTCCTAGCACAACCACTGCAAGACCAATACTAAACATAACTGTTGTTTTCATTGATTCTGGAATTCTATGAAGAAGCTTCCCCAACAATGCCCCTACCACTATCAATAATCCATTTACAAGAGTACCTAATAAAAACATACCATCCACCTATTATAATTATTTCGTTTCTCGAAAAAGCATGCTAACAATTTAGCATGAAATTCACAAAAAAAACCATCCCATTTGATGGTTTTTAAAATATCTATTTTAATTAGGATTCTTGATTATTATTTAATAATTCGAGAATTCTTTCTAAATCATCTTTTGAGAAAAACTCTATTTCAATTTTCCCTTTATTTTTAGACTCTTTAATATTGACAGTTGTGCCAAATCTCTCACGCAAAAAGCCTTCACGTTCTTTAATAAAAACATTTTTCTCTGGCCTTGGCTTCTTTGTTTCACGTGGAACATTATCATTCAACTGTTGAATAAGTTGTTCTAACTGGCGAACATTTAAGCCTTCTTTCATTACTTTCTCAGCAATTAGAGGTAACTTTTCCTTCTTTCTAAGGCCAAGTAAGGCACGACCATGCCCCATTGAAATCTTTCCATCTGAAATCAGCTGTTGGATTTTGGTTGGCAGTGTTAACAAACGGACGAAATTTGCAATATGTGGTCGACTCTTCCCTAGTCTTTTAGCCAACTGCTCCTGTGTTAAAGAGAGCTTTTCCATTAGTAACTGATAGGCTGCCGCTTCTTCTATCGGGGTCAAATCTTCTCTTTGTAAGTTCTCTAGTACAGCAAGTTCCATCATTTGTTGTTCAGTTAATTCTCGAATGACAACAGGAACTTTTTCAAGCCCCGCTTCTCTTGCTGCTCGAAAGCGTCTTTCACCAACAACAATATCATAGCCCTTTATACTTTTTCTAACGATTATAGGCTGTAAAATACCATGCTCAATAATTGACTGCTTTAGCTCTTCAATTGCCTCTTGGGTAAAGATCTTTCTCGGCTGATAAGGATTAGGACGTATTTCTTTCAAACTAACATCCGTAATCGATTCCTGTTTGTTTGGCTCCTCGATGTTTGCAAAGAACGCATTTAACCCTTTTCCGAGTCCTTTAGCCATGCGAAACCACTTCCTTTGCCAAATCTAAATAGACTTCTGCACCTCTAGATTTTGGATCGTAAATGATAATCGGCTCCCCATGACTCGGTGCTTCACTTAAGCGGATATTTCGGGGAATAATGGTTTTGTATACTTTATCTTGAAAATACTTCTTTACTTCTTCAATTACCTGTAGTCCAAGATTTGTTCTGGCATCTAGCATCGTAAGAAGGACACCTTCGATTTTTAAATCTTGGTTTAAATGCTTCTGGACGAGTCGAACGGTATTTAGAAGTTGACTTAACCCTTCAAGTGCGTAAAATTCACATTGAACAGGGATAATAACAGCATCTGAGGCAGTTAACGCATTTAAGGTCAATAAACCTAATGATGGTGGACAGTCGATAATAACATAATCGTAAGATCCTTTTACTTCCTCAAGTGCCCTTTTTAATCTCACTTCTCTTGATATGGTTGGAACAAGTTCAATTTCTGCACCTGCTAACTGAATCGTAGCGGGGATAGCATATAGGTTTTCAACGGATGTAGGCATGATAACTTCCTTTGCCTCCACGTCATCCACTAATACATCATATATACATTGCTCCACGTCAGCTTTTTCAATACCAACACCACTTGTGGCATTTCCTTGTGGATCAACATCAACTAGCAATACTTTTTTCCCTATATATGCTAAGCAGGCACCTAGGTTTACAGAAGTTGTTGTTTTACCAACTCCTCCTTTTTGATTCGCAATGGCAATAACTTTCCCCAATGGTGTCACCTACCTTTATCTTCAATAATAACATTTACATTTGAAAACTTTTAAAAAGACAATCACGTATTCTATTCTATCATGAAAAAGATAGGAGAATCATATTTTTTATTTCCCAAGGGCGTTAATTGAAAAAAATAACAAAAATGAGGTACTTAGTAAAGTTCGATTTCCGTTCCGGGTGGACGCTTTCCGCGGGCGGGGCCGAGCCGCTTCCCTCGCTACGCTCAGTCCAGGGTCTCGACTATCCCGCTTTTCCCGCAGGAGTCGCCACCCTCCACTCCAATCCAATAAAGTATTTGCTTATCATTTATTAAATTTAGTGGTGACCTACTATGATGAAGAAAAACCAATTCAGTTAGTCTAGCGACAGTTTGGGAAACTTATATAAAAGTAGCAGAACTTTTGCTGCCATGAATTTAGAGAAATTGAAACTTGGACTTGGCTAGGTGCTTGATGATAACTCTAAAAGGGGTTTAAAACAAAGTTATAAGAGGATATCTGCTGAGTGGAGCGGAGGGTGCTTGACTCCTGGGGGATCAGCGGGACAGGAGAGACCCCGCAAGAGCGGTAGCGATGAGGAGGCTCACCGCCCGCCCCCCGGAAAGCAAGCACCCGGAGCGGAGATCAGCCTTTTCTCTACCATCCAAACAAAAAAATGACAAAAGGCAGCGAGAAGCTACCTTTTGTCGACAATCTGAGAGAAGCTCAACAAAGCTTCTCTTAATCTATTATTTCTTTTTAGGAATTTTGATTGTTATTTGGTAGAAATCATCAAACTCTTCCTCTTCTGAGTTTAAGTTGATGCCACTATCAGAAACCATGGACAGAGATTGACGAATGGTATTAACGGCAATTCTAACATCTTTGCTAAAAGCCTTTCGCTTCGGTTTTGGCTTTTCTGACGTTTCAGCTAGAAGTTTCGCCACTCGATCTTCTGTTTGTTTTACATTTAAGTTTTTCTCAATAATTTCTTCTAGTAATTTTATTTGCTTCTCTGCATCTTTCAAAGGAATGAGAGATCGCGCATGTCTTTCGGTAATTAATTTATTTAGTAGTGCTTCTTGTACCTCTTGCGGCAGCTTTAATAGGCGAAGCTTATTGGCTACAGTGGATTGTCCCTTCCCTAGCCTTTGCGCAAGAGCTTCTTGAGTTAAATTGTGTAATTCCAATAGCTTCCCATAGGCAATTGCCTCTTCAATTGGTGACAGTTCTTCTCTTTGAAGGTTTTCTATTAATGCGACAGAAGCCGTTTCTGTATCATTCATATTTTTCACAATGGCAGGGGCTTCATCCCAACCAAGCTTTTTCATCGCTCTCCATCTTCGCTCACCGGCAATGATTTCAAACGTACCTTCTTCAAATTCTCTTACAACAATTGGCTGGATGATCCCATGTATGTGAATCGTCCGTGAGAGTTCTTCAATTTTGTCCTCATCAAATACCGTCCTTGGCTGGAAGCGATTTGGAACAATTGAATCAATTGGTATTTTTTTTATCTCTTCATGATCTGCTTCGGTTAATACTTCAACCTGTTCTTCCGTCCCAGCTTGTCCCTCTTTTTCGCCTAGGCCAAAAAAGCGTGTGAAAGTCTGCTTCATCACCCTGCACCACCTTTACGAAACTCCCTAATAATGTATTCTATAAAAAAAATCAAGTTCCTGCCCAAACATGCAATGATTGATTATTTTATCCTACATACTTATTAAAAGTATGCCATAAAATGAGCTAAAATGTAACTCTATTCAATTGGTGTTTTATTCGGGGTCCCAGGTTTTCTAGGATATTTTTTTGGTGTCGCCTTTACCTTTTCTACAATAATAATATTTCTTTCACTTTCCTCGATAGGAAGTAAGAATGAATATGTTTCTTTCAAGGATCCTCCGAGTGTGGCAATTGCTTTTTTTCCAACTTCCAACTCATCTTTTGCATGAGCCGCCTTCATAGCTACAAAGGTTCCCCCTACCCTGACAAGCGGCAAGCAAAGCTCACTTAATACAGATAATCGTGCTACCGCTCGAGCTGTAACTAGATCGTATTGTTCTCTGTACTCCTTGTTTTGACCAAATGTCTCTGCTCGGTCATGAATAAAGGTTACTCCATCAAGTTGTAGTTCCTTTGCAAGATTCTCCAAAAAGGTAATTCGTTTGTTTAAAGAATCAACAATGGTTACCTGTAGATGAGGAAATGCAATTTTAATTGGGATGCTAGGGAATCCTGCTCCCGCTCCCACATCACAAAGACTTAACGGTTTTGAAAAGTCATAATAAAACGCGGCAGATACACTATCATAAAAATGTTTTAAATAGACGTCCTCTTTCTCTGTAATAGCCGTCAAATTCATCTTTTCATTCCACTCCACTAATAAGTGGAAATATTGTTCATATTGGTTAATCTGTTGAGGAGAAAGTTCAATCCCCTTCTCCTCTAACATTTTAATAAATAACTCTGTATTCATGCGGTACCTTCTTCCTCACAGCGGAAAAATTTTACTTTATACATCATTTGAAACACGTGCTATTTTTCCCTGTTCCAAATAAACAAGTAAGATGGAGATATCTGCAGGGTTTACTCCTGAAATTCTTGATGCTTGAGCGATGGATAATGGGCGCACCTGCTTCATTTTTTGTTTTGCTTCTGTCGCAATTCCAGAAATGGCATCATAGTCGATATTATCAGGAATCTTTTTATTCTCCATTTTCTTCAGACGATCCACTTGTTGTAAAGATTTTTCAATATACCCTTCGTATTTCACTTGGATTTCTACTTGTTCTTTAATATCAAAATCTAAGTCAATCTCAGATGGGACAATGGCTTCAATATGCCGATACGTCATCTCTGGTCGTTTTAGTAGGTCCGAAGCCCGGATACCATCCTTTAACTCACTTCCACCCTGAGCTTTAATGAGTTCTTGAACTTCTGGCTTAGGTTTAATGATAATACCTTCTAGTCGTTCCTTCTCCGCTTCAATCGCTGCTTTTTTTGTTAAAAAACGTTCATAGCGCTTTTCAGAAATAAGTCCCACTTTACGACCAATTTCGGTTAAACGTAAATCAGCATTATCGTGACGTAACAACAATCGATATTCCGCCCGAGAGGTAAGCAATCGGTAAGGCTCATTCGTTCCTTTAGTCACAAGGTCATCAATCAATACCCCTATATAAGCTTCCGAACGGCTAAGAATGACTTCTTCTTCACCTAATGCTTTTCGACCCGCGTTCATACCAGCCATTAACCCTTGGCCTGCGGCTTCCTCATAACCTGAAGTCCCATTAATTTGGCCTGCTGTGTAAAGGTTCTGAATGACTTTCGTTTCAAGCGTTGGCCATAGCTGTGTCGGAACGATAGCATCATACTCGATGGCATATCCTGGTCTCATCATTTGAACATTTTCAAGACCCGGAATGGTCTTTAAAATTTGATGTTGAACTTCCTCTGGCAAGCTTGTTGATAATCCTTGAACGTATACCTCTTGTGTGTTTCGTCCCTCTGGCTCTAAGAAGATTTGGTGTCGTGGCTTATCATTGAAACGAACAACCTTATCCTCTATGGAAGGACAATATCTTGGACCAGTTCCTTTAATCATGCCTGAATACATAGGAGAACGGTGCAAATTATTATCAATTAATTGATGAGTCTGTTCGCTCGTGTAGGTTAACCAACACGGCAGTTGGTCCGTAATAAATTTGGTTGTTTCATACGAAAATGCTCTTGGCTCATCATCACCAGGTTGAATCTCCGTTTTGCTGTAATCAATGGTATGACTGTTCACACGTGGAGGAGTTCCCGTTTTAAACCGAACAAGATCAAAACCTAGCTCTTCGAGGTGTTCGGAAAGCTTAATAGATGGCTGCTGATTATTAGGTCCACTTGAGTACTTTAGTTCACCAAGGATGATTTCACCACGAAGGAAGGTACCAGTAGTAATAACAACCGTTTTTGCTTCATAAGTTGCGCCGGTCTTTGTAATTACTCCTTTACATATTCCATCCTCAACAATAAGACGCTCTACCATGCCTTGAACTAAGGTTAGATTTTTTTCATCTTCTAATGTTTTCTTCATTTCATGCTGATAACTAAATTTATCCGCTTGCGCACGTAATGCACGTACGGCTGGGCCCTTACCTGTATTCAGCATTCTCATTTGGATGTGCGTTTTGTCGATGTTTTTCCCCATTTCTCCACCGAGAGCATCTATTTCACGCACAACAATTCCTTTTGCTGGTCCACCAACAGAAGGATTACATGGCATAAAAGCCACCATATCTAAATTAATGGTAATCATTAATGTTTTTGCACCTTGACGCGCAGCAGCCAAACCCGCTTCACAGCCGGCATGTCCCGCTCCAATGACGATCACGTCATAATTTCCAGCACTATATTGCATCATGCTGCCTCCTTGTATCTATAAAAAAATTATTTACCTAAACAGAACTGCGAGAATAACTGATCAATTAAGCTTTCATGGATAGACTCTCCAATAATCTCCCCTAAGAGCTCCCAAGTTCTTGTAAAATCAATCTGTACAATATCAATTGGAACTCCACTTTCCACACCTGCGATCGCTTCTTCTATAGTGTGTAATGCCTGGTGAAGTAGGGCGATATGTCGACTATTGGATACATATGTGATATCACCTGTTTCAATCGATCCAGAGAAGAAAAGAGCAGCAATCGCCTCTTCTAAATCATCGACGCCCTGGTCTTCAAGCAAAGAGGTCGTGACAAGTGGACTTTTCCCTGTCAGTTCTTTCACCTTTTCCATATCAATCTTTTGGGGAAGATCTGTTTTATTAATAATGACGATAACATCCATTCCTTCAACAGCCTTAAATAGGTTTTCATCTTCCTTTGTTAAATCATCCGAATAGTTCAGAACTAATAAAATAAGATCGGCTTCTTTTAACACTTGTCTTGATTTTTCTACACCAATTCTTTCTACGATATCCTCTGTCTCACGAATACCTGCTGTATCTAGCAAACGAAGCGGTACCCCTCGAACATTGACATACTCTTCAATGACGTCACGAGTCGTTCCAGGAATGTCTGTAACAATTGCTTTATTTTCCTGAACTAAACTATTTAGTAAAGAGGATTTTCCAACATTAGGTCTTCCGACAATCACCGTTGATAAACCTTCACGTAAAATTTTTCCTTGTTGAGATGTTTCGAGTAACTTTTTCATTTCTACACGAACCAGATTGGCCTTTTCTAACAGCATGTTATGCGTCATTTCTTCCACATCATCATACTCAGGATAGTCGATATTCACTTCCACATGAGCTAAAGTTTCAAGAATTTCCTGTCTCAACCTCTGAATAAGCTTTGATAATCGTCCTTCCATTTGGCCTAGTGCTACATTCATGGCACGATCGGTTTTGGCACGAATCAAATCCATCACAGCTTCTGCTTGTGATAAATCAATCCTACCGTTTAAAAAGGCACGTTTTGTGAATTCACCTGGTTCTGCCAACCTTGCTCCAGCTCGTAATACCAATTGTAGGACACGATTAACAGACACAATTCCACCGTGGCAATTGATTTCTACTACATCTTCTTTCGTAAATGTATGTGGTCCTTTCATCACAGACACCATTACCTCTTCAGCAACCTCACCTGTTTTTGGATCCAGTAAGTGACCGTAATGAATGGTATGTGTTTGCACATCTATCAAACGTTTATTTCTTTTTCCTCTAAATAGTTTATCAGCAATTTGGATTGCTTCATCTCCACTCAGACGAACAATCGCAATCGCTCCTTCACCAAGCGGTGTCGATATTGCCGCAATTGTATCAAATTCCATTGCCTTCACCTCTTCCCGTTAAGGGACATGTATATTCCTTATCTTCATCTATGTCACGAAACTTTACTCATTAAAAGCATTTTTTCCCAAATTATTAGAATAGCACAGTCATTTCTAATAAAAAAGAATTATCCACAAACAAAAAAGTGCATTATGCTTTATCATAACTTATCCACATGTGAATAACAAGAAAAGCGGAAGCGCCTGGTTAGCTCCGACAGGCATAAGATTGAATTAAACTATACAAAAAAAACGACCCCACCAAAGCGGGATCGCTTATCTAACTCTTATTTATTCGGTGTAATCACGATGTAACGATTTGGCTCGACTCCATCAGAGTATGTTTTCACTCGCTTATTACCCATTAAAGCTGTATGAATGACTTTTCTTTCATACGATGGCATTGGTTCGAGCGATACTCTTTGGCCTGTCCGAACGGCTTTAAAGGCAAGTCTATCAGCCAATTGCATGAGTGTATCATTTCTTCTTTTTCGATAATCTTCTGCATCAAGCAATACATTTACGTATTGTTCCGCATATCGATTAATAACTAGCTGCGTTAAATATTGTAGTGAATTTAAAGTTTGTCCTCTTTTTCCAATTAGGAGGGCAATCTTTTCTCCTGAAAGGATAAATTGAACTTGTTTACCTTCTTTTATCACTTCAATATCAACTGGTGAACCCATTTTGTTCGCTACATCAGTTAAAAAGCTCTTTGCTTCTTCAATCGCATCAATTTTTTTAGATACTTTAACAATAGCCGGACGGGTTCCAAAAATACCAAATAGCCCCTTCTTCCCTTCGTCAACTATCGCTATCTCTGCACGATCTCTTGTTGTTTCTAGTTGAGCTAAAGCTGACGCTACTGCTTCTTCAACGGAATTACCCGTAGCAGTTACCTCTCTCACTTTTTCGCTCCTCCTGATTTACCAGTTTCAGCAACCTTTTTTAAATCTGGACCTTTAATAAAATATGTTTGAACAATCATAAAGATGTTCCCTACTACCCAATACAGTGATAAAGCTGCTGGGAAGGTAAATGCAAACACAACAATCATAACCGGCATAATGTAAAGCATCATTTGCATTTGAGGATTATTCTCTACACCCGCCATCATAATTTTCTGTTGGATGAAGGTGGTGATCCCGGCTACAATCGGTAAAATATAGAATGGATCCGGAGACCCAAGGTCAAACCATAAGAAGTTATGCTCTGCAATCTCTCTCGTACGAGATATCGCATGATAAAATCCAATTAAAATTGGCATTTGAATGATTAATGGAAAACAACCTGCAAGTGGATTTACTCCATGCTGCTGAAATAGCGCCATTGTTTCCTGTTGAAGCTTTTGTTGTGTTTTTTGATCTTTTGAACTATATTTTTCTCTTAACTTTTGCATCTCTGGCTGAATAGCTTGCATGGCCTTAGAACTCTTTGTTTGCTTGATCATTAATGGTAAAATCACCAAACGAATCAAAAGTGTTACTAAAATAATACCTAATCCAAAGTTCCCACCAGCAAACTCCGCTGTTTTGACAATTAATAACGATAATGGGTATACAATATACTCGTTCCAAAAACCTTCGCTTTCTGCTGTAATCGGCTTATTATACTCTGTACAGCCCGTAAGTAGTGCCATCAGAAATATGAGGCCGATTAAAAGAAGAAGTTTCTTTTTCAACCGTTTTTTCCTCCTTAATATCTAATATCCTCCAAGTATGTACACTTCAATCTTTAGATGAAAAAAGAAACACACTACTTGTTCGTCTATTAATAATCCAAGTGTATTGTATCATTTTTTATAAGTACAATGCTTTAAAAAAATGCAATCACTTAGATTTTATTTCCTTCTTTCTACTCTAGCATTTAAAACCTTTGCAAGTTTTAAAACATGAGTTAAACTTCCTTTTACTTCATGAAATGACATATCAGAAGCTGGTTTTCTCGCAATAATAATTAAATCATAGTCATTTTTCATATGTTCTTGTAATTCTAGCAGGGCTTGTCTAATATATCTTTTTACTTGATTACGTGTTACAGCATTTCCAATCTTCTTGCTTACAGACAAACCAACACGAAAATGGGTTTGTTCTGGAGCACTTCGTAAATAAACAACAAATTGACGATTGGCTACAGAATTCCCCTTTTTATATACTTCTTGAAATTCTTTATTCTTTTTAATACGAAATTCCTTTTTCATTCAATACACCTACGATCAAGTTTAAAGCAAGTGCTCTAGCTTCTGGAGGCGCACACTGCCCTTCCCATTATTTTCTTCTGTGTGAACATCTATACATAAATCGAACTCTTCTTTCACCTGAATGAGAAAAAAGACCACTGACGTTTCAGTGGCCTAAGCAGATAATACTTTTCTTCCTTTACGACGACGACGTGCTAATACTTTACGTCCGTTTGCAGAGCTCATACGACTACGGAAACCGTGAACTTTGCTGTGTTTACGCTTATTTGGTTGGTACGTTCTTTTCATTATATGACACCTCCCTGAGGAATAACTTTAAAGACAGTCCTTCTAATTATAGAGGCGACCTATAAAAAAAGTCAATAGCCTATCTTCGACTCCTTTTGACAGATAGAATAACAGAAACGATCTTCACTATTTAAAAATAATTTGGCCAATTGCCTCAAAAACATATTTTTCAGCAACTGTTAATAACTTTCGACACGTTTCTCCATTATCCACAACGCTTATTGACAGCTTTTTCACAGATTCTTTCGCTGTGGACAATTTATACTCACAGCTTGTACTTGTTGTGGATAAACTTAAAAAACCATTGCGTCTACTTAATTTATTTGATATTATTATTGTGTTTTCACTCTGGATAAATTCATGTGGATAAATAGACTATCCACAGATTGTGGATATCTTGTGGATAGGTTATTCAGACCCTATGTAGAACGTTGTCCACAAGTCGTGGATATTGTCGAAATTCCTCATTACTTCTTATATATATACTTACCCACATTAACAGATTTGTATATTTATAAATTTATAGGTTGTACAGCTTGTATAACCTATGTTTTTTTGTGATCCTAACGGGAAACATAGAAGAAGTTAGTAGACAGTTTAACCACTTCAAAGATGGCATTTATATTCCTATAAAGGAGGGATCAGT